>JAUVJU010000111.1 GCA_030592285.1 Caldifarciminota bacterium | reverse complement strand
TTTACTCCAAATCCCAATGATTATGCACTTGTAAAAAGGGTGTATGGATATGACGCAGCAACCACTTCAAATGGCGGTGCAAATCAAATAGTATCAATTGTAGGGGGTCCTGATCAATTCCCCAATCAAACATCAGGGACACCTATGTTTTCGTATTGGTATGATAGTGATGGAGATCCTTCTACACCCAATATCCTTTGGGGAGATAATATTGTTACTGATGGTGTCTTATCCCAAGCAGAAGCAAATAATTTAACAGCAATAACTAATCAGGATATTCTTGATAATATAAAAATTATTACTGTTAATATTACCGGTGTTTCAAGACAACAGTATAGAGGGGAATATTATGAAACAAATATTCAAACAGATGTATCAGTAACAAGAAACACTTCAATTAGTGTTTCGTTTGTTTCAGGTCATGTGTACTGGGACAAAAATGTTAATGGAAATTATGATGGTGCTGGAGAACCAGGTCTTCAAAATTTTAAGGTAAGATTGAATACAGGGGAATTAGCTATTACAGATGCTAATGGATTATGGTCATTTGCATTAATTCCAGACAGATATGCTGCTTCATGTTCACCCATTGTGGGTTATTCTGCTACAACGGATTTATCTTTTGATTTTGATATTGATGACATAGATATTGATTTAACAACAGATATTAATATGAAAAAATTTTTCGGATTTAAAACAACACCAACAGCAACAATTGCCGGATTTGCCTTTATTGATAGTAATGGCAGCCATCTATGGGATCCTGATTCAACCGAAGTAAAATTACCTGATGCAATAATATCCACATACAATAGTTCTGCAATTACTCTTGATGGTAACCCAACTGATAGCAGTTATGGAACATATAATCTTACAATAAATGCTGATGAAACAACTTATGTATGGGTAACCCCTCCTATGGGTTATTCAGCATACGGAATAGATACTATTTTAGGAGGATTATATATCAGTGATACTGCTGATTATTGTGATATATTAAATTTTTCAAGTTTTGGTATATATTTAGATTCTGGGAAGACCAAATATATTGCCGCTGCTCTGGTAAAAGCAACAGGCAATCCTCCACATATTGAGGTTATAAAACCAAACGGTGGGGAAATATATTTGATTGGAAAAACAAATGAAATAAATGTTAAGGTATATGATTATGAAGATACTTTAAATATTGATAAATTAATGTTTTTTTATTCCATTGATGCAGGGGAAAATTGGATACATATTGAAGATATTACACCTAGTATTCCAGCAGATTCAATATTTAGATATACTTGGATCCCTGATACCTTAATTAATGGTAGTACTATATGTCTTGTTAAGGTAGGCGTTTTGGATACAGATTATTGGACAGTATATGATAAAAGCGATGATTATTTTACTCTTGTAGATGAAGGAGGATTTAAATCAATGTTCTTTACACGAGAAAAGGTTGACTCTATTAGTGATGAAACAATGTTCATTATATCCAAAGGTATTAGTCCTGATAGTGTATTGCCCTATTACTGTTCAATAAATATTTCGGATACAATGGGAATTGTTGCTGATTCGTTTATAAAGAGTGGTGGGAATTCTTCAACAACAGGAACTGAATTTTACACACAGAATTCAGAATATGCTGAATATGTCACAAAGAAAAGATATCCTTATGCAGATACAATCTATGAAGGAACATGGAATTTTTATTTAACAGGGATTGTAGATGATGATACAACAAATCATAAATTCTATGAAATAGAGGTATATAAAAGGGATTCATTAGGCAGCTTACCATCTGAAACACTATTATTCTCAACAATGATTCCTGCTACATATAATTCTCTTCTTCATTCTCCTCTTGGCAATGCAGAGGCAGTTGATACTATTTTGGTTACAACAAATGCATTTTCTATGGATAGAAGCAATAGATTGTATTTTAAAATCTTTTGGTCTGGTTCTTATAGTAATACTTCTGACTTCGGACATATTCAATTTCACTTTGACTCTGACGCAAGATCAATTATCATACTACCACCAAAATCATAAAGGGGGCTATTATGAAAAAACAAGGCATTGCCTTAGTAACAACAATTATGGTTCTTATGGTATTAACGCTATTATCGGTAGGACTAATGTTTACAATCAAAAATGAAACTGCTATATCCATTTATCAGGTTGAAAATGTAAAGACCGTTCAGATTGCAGAAGCAGCATTGGATGAAGTGAAATACAGAATGAAACTCAATAAATCCAATGCAAATTTTATTGGTGACACACTTAATCCTTTAAACCCTGATTGGATAACATATATTGTATTTGACGATAATCCTCCTGCTGATACAGGCGGCATATATTACACTGAATCCATTCAATGTTCTATTTTTGGATATGATGAGAATAATCCAGAATTGGATTATACAACTACTTCTTTTGATGCAGATTTAACATTAAAGGTCAGACATAAAACAAATGCTGCTGGTACAATGATATATTATTTTGATTCAAAATCCCAAAGACAGTTTGTTGGTTCACCATCACTTGTTGAAACGTATCCACCTGTAGAGATTGTAGAAATCACCGCAAGAAGCGGCAATGCAGTAAAAAAGATAACTGCTGAAATATCCAAACAGGAAATAGAAGTAATGGTTTATTCTGCTCTATCAACATCAACATTATCATGGAGATTAACAGGTAATACTGATCTATTTATATGCGGACATAATCATGTAATATCAACACCATATCATGTATGTCCATTTCATCCGATTACAGAAAACCCCAGTAAACCAGTAAACAGTTTAGCTGCAGTACCATGCTGGACAGAAGATAGTAGTGCTACAGATACACTTCCTAGATACCATGTTGAAACTCCTTATGATACAGTAGAGCATCCTACTTTTAATCATTGGTATTATAATACAGGATTAGGGACATTTCAGGCAAACAGAATTGAATATGATAGATATTGTTCACAGGTTGGATGCGTTGCCGGTGTTGCTACAACAGCAGCAGGTATAGGCACATATGGAGCTCAAAAAAGTCATCTTTTCGGAAATCCTGATATTATTGTAAGACAAAATATAGTAATACCTGAAATATGGGAATTGCTTGGTTTTGGTACTGAAGCAGAATTAAATATAGAGGCTGATAATCATGGTGGCTGGATAACAACTACTGCATCTTTGCCAACAACTGCCCCTGATGATGATGATGTAAAATTCTATAAATTTCCTGATGGAACAACATTACCAACAGGTAATACTACCTATTCAAGAGGGGTTATATGGGTTCAAGGTGATTTATTATTAGAAAATGGAGGAACAATCAGTTTTTATCATAAGGGATTACTTTATATTGAAAATGATTTCACCCAAGGAGGAACTAATGCTGGTAATTATAATTTCTGGATCTTAGGAGCAATGGCAATAAAAAACAATATTCCTGATTTCCATACATCAGGGGTATTACAAATGATTTTTATGTATTCAAAGGATGCCTTAGAAGAATCTGTTAGTTCTGCATCCTATTTTAAGATACTTGGCTGGAAAGAAAATAATTAATAAAGGCGGAATACACGATTCCACCTTTATTGGAGTTAAATGAAAAGCTACCTTATTGATGAATTAAATGAACATGGTGAATTTATGAATGAAGCAGATATTGCTAAATTCATTATTCAGGCATATACCGGTCCATTTCATAGAATCAAAACAAAACCCAATGAGAAGCAGATAAAAAAGCAATTGATTAGTGAATTCAAATTGACCTTTAAAAAAACAGAACAAAAAGAAATCTATCAGCAGGTCTCAGATCATATATTGCGTTTACATTTAGTTCCATTTATAAGGAAATATAAATCAGCAGATATATGCTGCGGTATGTTTATAAAAAACTTTGATCATTTTGCTGATTCATATGCTTCAACAATACCAATAGATGATGTAGGAAAAATGCTTTCAGAAACAGGGATAATGGAAAATGATGCAATAATTTCAATTATTAATAGATTTAATAATAGTAATTTCATCCCATCCCATTCAGACTTATATAAGGAACATTATAATCCTGCATATATTATAGTGCTTAATGATGTTATTAGGGAATATATAACAGTATTATGAAAAGAATAATACTAATAATTATTCTATCTTTAACAATAGTATTCATTTTGTTTTTTCTACTTGCAAAAAAACCAGCTATTGCATCTGTAAATAATTCCAAAATATATGATTCAGATATTGAAATCCACAAAAACATTAAAATCATACTTCATAACATTGATAATTATTCTGATGGAAATGCCCTTTTTGATGTTTTGAGGAATGCAGTTTTTATTGAGTTATGCAAAATATCTAAAATTGATATTTCAAAAAATACCTTAAATAAGTTTGAAAAGGATCTATTATCTAACAATGCCAATATTGTAAGAATAAAGGCATTACTAAAAAATGATTTTACTCATCATTTTATTTTACCATACTATTCTAATTATCAATTTGTTTCTTATGCATTAAATGATACTATCAAATTTCAAAATAAAAGATTTAATGAAGCAAGGAATATTTTGAATAAGTGGGAAGATGATTATTCAATTTTTCTTAATGATAATACTGAATACTTTGAATCCCATAATGCTGTTTTTGATAAACAAAGTGTTCTTGATAGTTTCTCAGGTAAATACCTTAATAGTGATATCTCATACTATTATGTTTTTATTTATAAGGATAATAGTATTATGGGTATGCGGGTAAAAAAAGTAAGCATTGAGGAGATCATGAAATCCCTTTCACCAAAAATTAATATTGAATTGTATGATGAACCATTAGCTCGTTCATTAAATAAAATAACTAATGAAACCTATTGGAATGAGATCATTTTCAAATGACTGATATTTTTTTTGATGAAAATTATTTATCACATTATAAGCAAATAGTAATTGAAAAGTCAGGATTAGAGATACCTTTTTCAATTATTGAATATAATAATCTCAGAAGTTTGGTATCAATTGGTTATCAGGGACATACTTTTACAGATAGTAATATTGACACCAACAATTTCCTCTCTGAAATGAAAAATACCGCTTTAAGAAATGATATTATCACAATATTTATTCGTTATAATCCAGTCATTGTAAATCATCAATTATTTGAAAATATTATTCCTATTGAACTATTATCATCATGTTTATTGATTGATACAAAGATTGATTTTGAAAATTATATTAATGAGCGTCCATCTCGTTTACTCAATATTATAAAAAACAAACATAAACCAAATATTAAAACAAATATTGATATTGATAAAAGTATAATAAAAAACGCTTTAATTTATAATAATGAATATATTAATGATATTGAAGATATGAAGCAGTTAATCAATAATGACCTTGCTGTACTTGTTCAAGCATTTGATAATGATGAAGAAATTGCTGCATCTCTTTTTATAAGAAATGATATGTCTGCAGTATATGCATTAAATTATTCATCTGTGAAAGGGAAAAAGCAATATGCCAATATATTTATATTAATGTATTTTATTGAATATGCCTTTAATTCCAGTATAGATATTATTTATTTGGGAGCAGGAGTAGATAATAATGATTCACTTGCACTTTTTAAAAAGCAATTTGCTACATATATAAGTGATGTATATCATTCAAAATTAATTATCAATAAACCTGTTTATGATAAATATAATAAGGGAAACAATTATTTTCCCTCCTGGCTTGAAAACAAAAGTATCCCCTCTCTTATATCCAATATTTAGTATTTGGCATATATTGAGTAATTCGATTAATGTGTTTGAATCCATCTTTATTACACCATCTCTATCTCCGTGTGTCATTCCTGCGAAGGCATATTCCGAGTAATTCGAGGAATCTGTTCGTCATTAATAATTTGAAGAATATGTTGGAATCCATCTTTATTACACCATCTCTACCTCCGTGTGTCATTCCTGCGAAGGCAGGAATCCATCTTTATTCTTGACATTTTATTTATTCTTACTATACAATAATAGCATGAAACAATATTATACCTACATATTAGCAAGCAAGAAAAATTGAACACTATATATTGGTGTAACAAGTAATTTAATTAAAAAAACTTATGAGCATAAGAAACATGTTGAACCTGTGTTTACTCAAAAATATAATGTGTACAAATTGGTATATTATGAAGTATATAAAGAAATATATGATGTTATTGAAAGGGAAAAATGTTTGAAGAGATGGAAAAGAGAATGGAAAATTAAGTTAATTGAAAAATCCAATCCTGATTGGGGTGATTTGTATAATAGAATAATATAAGATGGATTCCTGCCTTCGCAGGAATGACAGAATATAGTTACCATGTGGTATAGTTAGTTTTTATTTCTTAACTAGTTTACCAGCGTACAAAAAACAAGCGTACCAGCGACTTCTTTTCTTATCCAAGCGATGCCATTGCAATAGACATTTTCTTTGTAATTTCATTATCAGACCGTGACAAAAGTACAATAGGACATTTTGCTCCAACAATAATACCCGCAACCTTTGAATCAGCCATATAAATA
>JAUVJU010000079.1 GCA_030592285.1 Caldifarciminota bacterium | reverse complement strand
TTCTATTTTTATTATTTGTAATATGTATATTATTACTATTTCCCAAAACAAACAATTATATAAAAATGATGAACTCTCAACCGGAAAATGCCAAACACATTCAATCATTATCCAAAGATGCTGATGCTTCTGCTGCAGGAGGTATAGCAATCTTAAATCTTGGTGGAGATATGAGGGGCTTTGCTCCTCCTGCATTAACTTCAATAATAGTTGACCCAAATGGAAATTATATTCAGGTAATAAGTGCTGAAAGCGATGTAACGGGCTTTATTGGAGTTAATTATACCATTTCAACAGATAATGGTAGTTCATGGGCAGCTCCTGTAAAAATCTCTTCAACCGGTCCATTTGTTAGAAATTATAATTGTATTGATGCAGATAAAACAGCATGGTATCCCAGTGTTGTTTTTAATCAAAGAACCAGTACTCCGACACTGGGTGTATGGTACACAACGGATCTTTTGGGTCCAGGTGGTGGTTCATGGTCATCCCCTGCCCTGATATCTGATACAGTATCAGGAGCAGCTTATATGCCTTCAGTAGCTGTTAATTTGGATGGTTCCAAGATTGCCTATCTTGGATATGATGCAATTGGTTACTATGGCACAAACACATCATCCGATTATGGGAGTTCATGGACAGGATACACCATACAAGGATCATTATCTAATGATCTACTTGGTGTTGATATTGCAAAAATTGTATGGGGGAACTCTAATGATGTTTATGCAATTATTGGCTGCACATGGGAAGAAGATTCCCTTCGTTCTGATATTGCCGGTTCAGGAGTAGGATACTGTGTTTCATTAGGTTTTCCAAATCACATGATGGAGGACTCACCTATGATACATTAATTCCTGTTTTCAATGGACATTCATTACCACAAAAAGCATCCCTAAATGGTGATACAATAATTTATTATATTGATACTTTGGATAATGGTATTACTGATTATATTCCTGTTAATGCTTTCCTTGATGTAAGTACAGGAGGATGGACAGATGAACTGGGAAACAATCTTGCTGATGGTTTTGGAACATGGTGGTATTGGTGGGATGCAGAGTATTATGATGGAGTATTATATATTGTAATGCCTATTGCTGAATTGTATTTTGACTATTATGTACCCGCAGATTCATCAAAACTATATACATTCCCATGGTCAGGACAATCATTAGCATATGGATATATAGATATTGCAGGTGGAGATTCAATATTTACCTGGCATATCAAAGATATACATGATGGTGATATTCTTGATACATTAGGAACAACCGCAACATGGAGAGGCAATCCATATAGTGCAAATCTTGCATATTATGATGCAACAACAATGTATATTGTTTATAATGATTATGTTGATCCTGCTTTTGGTGGTACATCAGTTGAAATAATTCAATGGGATTTAACAACCGATTCTCTTTGGATTAATTCAACTCCTGCAATTCTCAATGCAGGTCTTTATGGAGTTGAAGCAGCTAATTTTGTAGACAATTTAGGAGGCATTCATATTGCCGGGGTTTCTAGTACTGAGGACTCCATATATTATTGGAATTGGAATATAATAAATGGTATTACAGATAATTATAAACCAAATAAAATCAAAAATAGTATTTCATTCTTCAATGTTCCTTCAATTGTAAGAAACAATTCTGAGATTTCATTCTCAATAAATGAAGCTGGAAATGTAAAGATTGCCCTTTATGATGTTACAGGCAGAGAAATCAGATCATTAATCAATGGTAATTTCAATGCAGGTACACATAGTATTGCACTTGATGGAAATACAATGACTCAGGGTATCTATTTCGCAAAAATAATAACTGAACATTATGATAATTCTGCAAAGATAATTAAATTTTAAATATTATTTATTAATAATTGTTTTAGGTAATATTTTTTCTTGTAAAATAAATTCATACTGATATAATATATAGAAATTTCAAGGAGTTTGATATGAAAAAATATCTAGTTTTACTTTTTGTATGTTTTTCAATTTATCTTATTGCAGATATTCACAAAGAGAGAGTATATGACAATTCCGATTATGTATCTCTTATGAGTAAATATAATATTGATTATTCATACTCAATGAATGAAGGTATGCCTATTATGCCGGCAAAGCTTATATTTATTGAGAAAAAAGGTAAAATCACCATTGATTCAATTAAATTTGATATTATCAAAACAGATACAATAATTAATTTCACTCCGCTATCAGGTGAGACCCCATTACCTATTGGAACAAAACCCAATAAAAGATCATCATTAATATATACAAAGGGACTTTATCCAACAAATATTATTGATATACAGGTAGGACAATTGAGGGAAAATGGGATTATCTTTGGTAATATTAATGTATATCAGATTGATAATAATGTGTTATTTCATCATAGAGAAATAGATATAAATGTTTTTTACAAAATTACACCAATCAATTTCACTAAATCACAGCAATCGGTATTAATTGTAACTCAGGACTCATTGAAAATCCATTGGGCATCTTATGGCAATATATACAATAATTTCAGAACAATTATTAAAAGTGATTTAGATATCAATACTGCTTATCCTGCAATGAATATTGAAAAGGGCTTGCGTTCCTATATTCAGGAATTATATACTGATTCAAATCTACAGGCAGTTATTATTGGTGCTGATACTGATATAATACCCGGCATTTACATCTATTTACCCATATCTCCTCAATTGGATTCTGCATCTCAATCTTTAATTACAGATAAATACTATTGCTGTCTTGATGGTGATTGGGATGGAGACAATGATAGTATTATAGGTGAAATGGAGGACTCAATAGATATTTTCCCGGATATATTATTATCACGAGTACCTGTATCAAATAGAAATGATATTAATAATTTTCTCAATAAAATAATTACTCTAAAATCTACAACCGGAGATACTGTTTTAATGATTGCCTCTTACCTTGATGCCTCTACAGATGGCAGTATTGCAATGGAAAATATTATAAAACATGTGGGCATTGATGAGCCAATAAAAAAACTGTATGAAAAGGATGGAAATTTATCTTCTGCAACATTTATTAATTCAATAAATAATTCCCCATTTATAATATCTCATAATGGACATGGAAATACAAGTTCTATTCAGTCAGGTATTGATTATACCTACAAAGATCAGATGGATGGATTAACAAATTCAATCCCCACATTGCTATATTCACTATCCTGCTGGTCAGCTGCCTATGATTATGATTGCTTTGCAGAGCATTATTTATTGTCACAAGGTGGTGGATTTTATATTGGTAATTCAAGATATGGATGGTACACCCCTTATTATCCCGGTTTTGGTACAGGAGACCTTTATAATCTTATGTTTTTTAATTATTTCATTAATAGTGTTTATAATCCTTCAGCAGTACTTAATGAAATATATTATGATCTATCCTATCAGATCACTCACTTCAATGATTATAGATGGGCTTTTTTCGTTCTTACATATTTTGGCGATCCTCTTATAAATATGTATAGGAATATTGACAATATTCCATTAAATACTCAGGCAGCAGTTAAAAACACCTTTCTTTCATTCTCTATTCCTGTTTATGATTCAGTAAATATTACTGTTACAGGAGATAGTATAGCATCTAAATCATTGTATCCTCATGACAATCTTTTCTCATGTCCGATTTATAATGATGATTCTTTGATTATTCATATTGCATCAATAAACAGTCCAGATACAAATATTATTGTCTATACTTACATCAGCGATACAATTGCTTACCTTACTTCATATAATTGCAATTATTTAGCAATTGATACTTTACAATTAAATATAGATATCTCCCCAGGATTTTCCGGTAAATTTCTTATTAAACCATTAAACATAACAGATACATTATTACTTATTGCCTGCGATTCATTCTATGATCTTGCAAATGATACAATACTACACTTCTATTTTGAGATCAATGAAGTACCTGCAAATAATTCGCAAATACCAATAATACTTGATAATGATACATTATATCTACAATTGGGCAATAATTTTAAAAATAATATGGATATTTCCTTATTACCTGATAAAATTCATTACTCCAATCTGGATACAATAAAACCAATTATTACAGTAAAGAACACAGCAAAATATACATCAAATAATCTTGAAATGATCATTAAATCAATTGCATTAAATTATTTGGATACAATAATTATTGACAGCATATTACCTAAGCAAACATTTGAATATACCGATACTTTAATTGTTGATAATTCAGATGATTTTGCTGATATTTCCATCACTATTGGAAATGGAATATATGAAAAAAGTAATTTATTCTATATTTCATTAAATAACAATCCACTATTTAATGATTTTGAAACCGATGATAATTATACAATTGATTCATCAACAGCATTTTTTCATCTTTCAACAATTGAATCTATGACTGGCTCACTTTCATATTTTTCAGGATATGCTACCACTTCCTCATATCCATCACAATATACCACTACACTTTATTCACCACCCTTTATTTATGATACCTCAGCATTTTTAGGATTTGACACAAAATACCATGTTGAGGCTGGCTTTGATTATTGTATTGTTTATCTTGAATCGGGTTCTATTGAATTACCGATCATCACACTATCTGGAGAGAGTTTTGAATGGGAACAGTATATATTCCCTAATACCAAATATAACTATGCTCATGGTGCTGAAACACGATTATGTTTCTCATTTTATAGTGAATCAGATGCCTATCAATTTGATGGCTGGTATGTTGATGATGTATTATTGCCGGGCACTGAATTCTATACAGGTATATCAGTACAGCCGGGAAATAGTATATATACTTATAATTATAATATTGTTAATAAAATTAATTATAATAATTCAAGTAATACAATCTATTTAGATCTTATTGGTAATAAATACAATTATTCAATTTATGACATTACTGGAAGAATCGTTAATAAAGGTATATTAGTTGGTAATAATAATCATATTAAAACAAATTTCAGTTCAGGTAAATATTTTTTAAGGATCAAGAGTTTTGATACTGATATTATCAAATCATTTACAATAATCAGATAAAGAAGTTGCTAGTACGCTGGTATTTAGAAAAAGAAAAGAACAATATAATCATGATGAAAAGGCTCATACATTTACTCTGATGAACTCTGAGAGAAAATCGGGTTGATTCTATGCTCATCAGAGTAAACAGTCCTCACCTTTTCAAAGAAAAACATTAGGAGCAGAAACGGATAAAGATAAACAATAAGGATAAGAATCTTTTCTGCGGAGGAAGACAAGAAAGAGAATGAGCATAAAGAAGCACATATTCCTCGGATTACTTGGAATATGCCTCCTTTACTTGTGTGACGGAGTAGAAAAGATAATAATATATGAACTAAAAATAATTATTAAATTTCAAAATACAATTGAGGTAATAAAATTCGCACTAATTGAATTCCTTCCCGATTCAAAGGATAAGCAGAAATTTAATAATCCTAATTTAGCATTAATACCATAAATCAAATTCCAATCAAAGGCAATTATTGGACTGGAATAAATATTTCCCGGAGCTATATACATATTATAACTTACTTCTGTTCCAATAAATGGATTTATTACTTTACCCCATGAAAATGGCATTATTGCAGTTACATCTGTACCAATAAATGAATATTTGTCACTAAGTTCATAAAAGTAAAACCCATGTACCCTTCCTGTTAATCTGATATCCCTGTTCTTTAATTTAACATACTTCCCGCTCTCAACAGAAACAGCATAGGCATCACCAATTGCAATCAATGATATATCCAATAGGTATTTATTATTTGCATATCTGTATCTTGCAGATGGTGCTCCAAGCATAAATAGATACCCATTGTAGCCAACACTAATATTAACAGCTCCGCCAATTTCATTACCTTTTAATCCATTTGCATATATACCCATTGAATATGGTTGACTGCTGATATTATTAAACACAGCATTTATGCCTGCATTTGTTGAGGGTTGTAATATATAAAAATAAATGAGTAAAATATTAAAAATTGCCATAATTACTTCCAAGCCGGGAATTCATCAGTTGCAAATCCATAAGTTACTCTTATCTGATTAGTGCCATCTCTATCCATCACATATATATCAGTATTTTCACCTCTTGATGTACAAAATACAATATGGCT
Organism: Caldifarciminota bacterium; assembly: GCA_030592285.1. GTDB lineage: Bacteria > Hydrothermota > 32-111 > 32-111 > 32-111 > JAUVJU01. The sequence goes on along the minus strand of JAUVJU010000079.1, from coordinate 3,593 downwards.
ACCATCTGCACTAAATGATGTGTACCAATTATTTTTTGTTAAACTAATATTTTTCTGATTACTGCCATCCCTATCCATTATCCATACATCATTTCCATTTTTTTCAATAACTCTGAGAAAGGCAATTTCACTTCCATCCGGTGAAAAATCTGGATCATGATCAGAATAATTATCATTTGTTAATCTTTCAATATTATTTCCCAATGTATCAATAACAAATATTTCAAAATTAGGATCAAGAAATAGCTCTTCGCCTCCTTCATAGTATGCTCTTGTTGATTTGAAAGCAATGTAATTACCGCATGGAGACCAATCAGGGTCATTATCTCCCGCAGGATTATCAGTAATTCTCTTCTCAATACCCGTATTAATATCCATAATATATAATTCCTCATTGCCATCACGCCAGGATACATATACAATGCGTCTTGAATCAGGAGCAAAATCAACATGTCCATCGGCAAAATCATTATGAGTTAATTGTTTTTGATTGCTTCCATCAATATTCATTATCCAAATTTCGTATGTCTGGAAATCATATGACTCTCCTCTCATAAAAGCAATTTTAGTACTATCAGGCGATACTGCTGCCATTATATCTTCATATTTGGGACATAGAGATAGGTTCACAATATTAGTACCATTAGCATTCATTTTATAAATTTCATTATTTCCTGTTCTATTTGAATTAAAATATATGGTACCTGTCAGATCAGATAATTCATCATTAGGTAAACTGGGTACACTGCACTGTATAAATAATATTATAATTATTGGAATAAATAATTTTTTCATAACTATATTAAATTATAAATTTGTACTAATGTCAATATCAATAAATGTTTATTTCATTGCTTGATAAAGTAACTGATATTCCACCTAATATATTAAATCTATTTAAGAAAGAAATTTAGAAATGTTTTTAGCATTCCTGTATTTTTACTATTTTATACTATTCTCTTGTCAAATTAGAGACATTCATTATAATAATAATATGAAATATTTTTTCTTAATTGTATTTATTTCTTTGATTGCTGTATATTTATTAACATATATTCTTATGAATCAGAAAAAGAGAAAACGATATTACTTTTTCATTTCTGAAGTATTTTTTCTCACTCTTGGATACTTAGCAGCAAGATTTGGGAATATTGCATCAAATCATAATTTCATGAATTATAAACAAATTCTTTCAATAATGCTTATTTCATTTATTGTCTTCATAATTTCACTTCAATACAGGTATAAATTTATTAAACGATTATCCAAAAGATTATTTCCAATATCATTTACCTCAATAGTTGTTTCTGTCTTAATTATGTTCTTAGTTTTTGGTTTAATTAAACACAATTTTTCAATAAACATTTTTATGTTATTTGTTTTTCTTTCAGGCAGTTCATTCACTTTTGTTAGTTTCACAAAATCCAGATATATACGACATATAGTTTATGCAGGATTATTTTCTCCAATTATTTACACTGGGATTTATTTAATTTATTTCATTTCAAGTATACTATTTGGGAATATCCCGTTTAATAATACCATATTTATATTTATAATCAGTATCCCAATTTTTACATTATTAATGGGGTATCTCACAATTATTTTGAAAAAAACAGAATGGATATTATTTGTTTTTGCTTCATTACTTATATTTATACCATTTTCTACACATTATGGGATTTTACCAATGTTCATTGCATTCCTATTTGCAATTATTATTACAAATATGACAGAAAAATATCCTGATATGTATTATAATATGTTTATTAATACAGAAAAGCCGGCTTATTTCCTTCTTTTACTCATAGCAGGTACATATCTTAGATTTGATTTGATTATTTTAATTTTGTTTATTGCTCTACTTTTATTTAAGGTTCTATTTTCTACAATATTTTTTGGAATTCTATTTGGTAATTACAGAAAAGCACCATCTGCCTCAGGTATAAGCGGTTTTGAATTTATAGGATTCTTTTCTTTATTATTAGCAGGACTAATTGATCAGGCACTATTTACAGGAGCTGTAGTATTTATGCTTCTTAGTCAAATTGTACAATCCGGAGTTATGTATGCTGATGATATTAACTGAAATCTTCTTTTTAGGTTTATCAATACTACTATATTACTTACTGGGAAAATTAGCAATTCCCTTTAAGCCATTTCTAAGCCTTGGCTTTATTATATTAATTGCAATATTTAATGGACGCTTATTCAGACGATTTAATCTTCCAGCAATTACCGGATATATGGTTGCAGGATTAATTATCAGTCCATTCACCTTTGGACTTAGTCCTGTAAATTATATAAAGGAATTCAAATTGATAGATTATTTTGCAATTACATTCATTGGTTTGCAGGCAGGCAGTGAGATGGCTATAAGAATTCTAAAAAAGGATTTTAAGAAGATTCTTACTGTAACAATATTAATAATTTGCATATCATCTATTAGCACATTCTTATTTCTCTATGCATTAAACTCAGTACTTAAAGGAATTATTATCGCAGGTACAGGCTTTATTTATGTACTAATATTCCTCGCAGTTTTTGAGATTGCAAAATCACCTGTTACAACCATTGCAATTATCAATGAATCAGGAGTGAGAAATAAATTTACCTATACTATTCTGGGTATTACAATTATTAAGGATGTTATTTTGGTTCTTTTATTTACAATTGTAACTGCAATGGTGGAATTATCACTTGCGGGAACATCTGGTTTCTCAATGATACATTTTTTTCCTATTCTTATGGAACTGATAGGATCAATGGTAATTGGATTTATTGTTGCATTGATATTTACATTATATATGAAATATATCAAGATCAATGCATCTGTTTTTATACTAATATTTGCATTTATAATTTCATTTATTGGTAATACTATTCATATCAATCCCCTTATTACTGGAATTATTGCTGGTTTTTTTATTGAGAATTTCTCTGAGAAAAACAGGGACTTTACCCGCATTTTACACACAAGTGCTCCATATGTATATATACTATTCTTCCCGCTTGCAAGTGCGGTTCTTGATATTTCAGTTGTACCAAGTGTTATTATACTTGTAATCATATTATTAATCCTAAGAAAAATTTTTCTTATAGTATCATTTCGTATTGCAAGAAAAACTGTTCATATTGATACTTTTACTATGAAATATGGATGGATGGGATTAATCAATCAATCCGGCATTACCCTTGCACTTGCAATTCTAATTGAGAATATTTTTATTAAGTATAATATGGCAGAAACCGGTAATTACATTAAAACAATTGCAATTGCATCAATTATAATAACTGATTTTTATGGACCGCCAATGTTCAAGTATGCTGCTCAAAAGAGTAAAAAATTCTTTGATAATACCTTTTCAAAATGAAATCTTTCTATAAGTTCATCATTAATTGAATATTCATTAATAAAAATATTATTTAATCCCTCTTTTATTGATTCAATATTATTATCTGTTACAGCAATACCGATTTTTTCTCTATTTATGAATTCAGACAATTCACATTTTGGACCAATATAAAGAACCTTCTTTTTAGCAAGCAATATATCAAATATTTTACTTGTAAAAATTTCCTGAGGATTTTTT
>JAUVJU010000101.1 GCA_030592285.1 Caldifarciminota bacterium | reverse complement strand
TATCTTGAAACAGATAATAGTACCTATACTGATAGTAATATGATTAATCATACTGTTTATGAACAAGGTGTTTTACTATTTAGTTATTATGCAGAGGACAATGTACTTAATCAAGGTCTTGTTTTACGGGATACATTTATTGGTGATACAATGGGTCCCATTACAGATATTATTATTAGCGGTTTACTAATTGATAGTCAAATGTATATTTCAGGCAGTGATACAATTAGTATTAATGCAGCAGATAATCTATCAGGAGTTAAAGATATTTATTATTCATATTCAGGTATTTACGAACAGTATATTATACCATTTACTATAAGTGGAACAGATGGTTTATATTCACTATTTGCATATAGTAATGATAATGTGAATAATATTGGTGATACTGTTGAAATGGAGTTCTATCTTGATAATACCGCTCCAATTGTTGAACTTTGTACAGGAGAGCCATCTTATGAAGGTAGTGATTTGTTTATTACTTCAAATACACCAATTTATTTTAATGCAAATGATGATGGCTGCGGTCTTGATAATATATATTATTCAATTAATGGCAATGTATTTATTGAATATACAGATACTATAAGATTGACTAATACAGGACTATATGAAATTAGTTATTATGCAGTTGATAGACTTAATAATGTTAGTGAAACATTTGTGAAAAATGTATTTGTTGATAATGAATCTCCTCAAACCGACAAAATGGTTTATGGCAATTACATAATGAATGGAGATACAATAGTCACGGATGGCATGGCAGAAATTGAATTATCTTCAAATGATTTACCAATATATACAGGCAGTGGAGTGAAGCATTTAATTAACATAATGGATGGAACCATTAATGCAAATATGGATTCAATACAAATGATTAATGTTCCTTATGATGAATTATTACATAAACTAATATACTATGCATTTGATAATGTAAATAATCTTAGTGATCATGATACTATGTTATTCTACTCAGATATAAATGCACCTGTTATTAGTATAAATTATCCAAATGATTTTTCAATAATTAATATTGATATTGATGTTAATATTTCTGTAAATGACAATCTTATTGATGAATGGAAACTATATTTGAAAAAAACTCTGGATAATGAGATCATTGATATTGCACAGGGAAACAGCAATGTTGAGAATTACATTGCAGGAATAATTAATGGTGATTCATTAAGCAGTGGTGAATACACACTAATACTTGAAGCAAGTGATAGATTAGGTAATGAATCAATTGTTCAGATCATAATAATTATTTGTGATTATACATTACAAAACGAGATAACGGGATTGCATCATCCGGAAGGTGTTTATGCTGATAGTACAGGTGTATATATTGCTGATACTCATAATAAACTATTAAAGTACATGAAACAGGATGCTGATAGTTTTGTATCATTATGGGAACAGGCATTATTTATGCCTAATGATGTGTGGGTAAATATTGATACTGTTTATACATCATTATGGAGAAATCATACACATAATTCCATTTATGAATTTATTAATGGTGATTCATTAGAAATAATTAATGAATTATACGGATTCAATCATCCAAAGGGATTATGCTATGGTATAACAGGTGCAGGGCAGGCACTTGTCATTGCCGATAGAAACAATCATAGAATTATTGGTATTAATAATAATGATACAATTTTTTGTATAGATAATTTATTCCATCCTGAGGGTATTGGACTTGATGAATACGGCTATATATATACGGGAATAAATGGCAGCTGTGATAGGGATAGTATTGGTGATATGGATACAATGAGAATTGACAGTTTAAAAGATGTGTATGTATTAAAAATGGATTATACAGGGGAAGAATTATTGAAGATCGGTTCTGTATATTCAAATGAACCCGGGTATTTTGCATATATATCAGATGTAGAGATTGATGAGTATAATAATATATGGGTGGTTGATAGAAACAATGATAGGATACAGATATTTGATAAGCAGGGCAATTTGACAGGCATTATTAGTAATGGATTCAATAAACCTGAAGGCATATCATTATTTAATAACAAGGTATATATTTCCGATAGAAACAATAATAGGATTGCCATAATGGGATTTTATAATGAAAGTAGTATAATCTTTGCATCAAAGGGATTATTGGATGTAGATACATCAGAAAAACTTAGTGTAAATATGCAGAAGATAAGTTTCTGCGGAGCAATTGAGATGCAGATTACAGGAACAGGCAAATTATCAATAGAGATATTTGATGTATGCGGAAGAAAGATCAAAGAACTAAATAAAACAATAAATACATCAAAAAATAAAACAATTAAGATAGATGATGTGAAGGCAGGAACATATTTTGCCATCATAAAAACAGAAACATTAAATGAAGAAGCAAGTTCAACACATAAGGTGATAATATTGAAATAATTTGAAGAAGTATGCTGGGATCTTGTGGCTAGTTCGCTAGCGGAGACCCTTCGGCGATGCTCAGGGCTGGCAGGAAAATACTGGATCCCAAATCAAGTTTGGGATGACACCGGAGGGGACGGATTTGGAGGTCGTAGATTCGCCGAGGCGAGGCGAAAAAGTAGAATTTTCAGATGAGATAATACTGGATACCGCATTCCACCCAGGCGGACTTTCAGCAGTGTGGTATGACGGGGAAAAATAATAGAAGAAGAAAAGAAATATCCTTCGACTTTGCTCAGGATGAAACAGGGGACGGAGGATGCAAATATGCAATTATCATTTGAACAAGAGGGCACGGTACGCCGAGCCCCTACGGCATATAAGATGGATTCTTGTCTATATGGAAAAAAAATCCGGAGGAAAAAATGATAATTTTCGTATTGAGATTATTTTTTTTAAACAACAAAATATTTCATTAAGAGATAAGGGCAACAATCGAAATTCTTGTAATTTTAGTAAACTTAAATACTTGAAGCAACAGCAATTAAATGTACATACTATTGACTTTGTATTTTTTATATTTTATTATATAATTAAATGTAATAAGGCTTATTTAAACGATAAGGATTTTGAAACATCATGATTTGAAAATAAAGTAAAGAGCATTTGAAAACAGCATTTATATGAATTACAAAAAGGAGATTCTTGAGGATAAAAAGTAAAAAGATAAACTATTTGTATATAAATATTAATGAACTAATATTGCTGGTTAAGGAGTCCGATTGAGAGTATTTAAAAGAAGGGGTTTGGGAGATACACTTGAATGAATGCAGATCTATAATATGATAGATATAAATGAGTTATTTGTAATTAAAAAAGTGGTAAATTGTGGTAAGTAGTACAACAATTGAACAAATAAGAAAAAAAATTGTCCAGAAAAATAGTAATTTGCAGAAAAAATTGCAAAATAGATTGGTGAACATTTCGCAAATAACTAATAGTTTTGGCGAAACATTAACAAGAATCGATGGTGAAATACCAATAGATTTAGAAACGAAAAATAATGATAGATTTCTTTTTATCAGTTATGAGCAAACTAGATATACACATGGTATCCATAAATATCCAGCAAAATTTTTCCCTGAATTACCAAGATGGTTAATTAAGAAATATTCGAAAGAAAATAATATTATTCTTGATCCTTTTGGGGGCAGTGGAACAACGAGCATAGAATCTTTACTAAACAAAAGAAATTCAGTTAGTGTTGATATTGATCCTTTTGCTCAATTTGTAGCAAAGGTTAAAACAACAAAGCTAGACAACGAAGAATTAGAGATATATACAAATTTACTTATTGAAAAAATCACTAAATTTAAAATCACTTCAAAACTCAATAAATTCATTCCTGATTTTCCTTATAGGGATAATTGGTTTAATAAGGAGATTATTTATGAACTTGCATATATCAAAAAAAGCATTACAGAATTAGACTTAAGTCAAGAATTGAAGAACTTCTTTTTAATTACATTTTCATCAATAATAAGAGCAGTTTCAAATGCTGATAATAACTGTACAAGAACTGTTATCCGGAAAAAATTAAATAAGCAAATTTATCCATCACTTGCTTTAACAAAATTTGTCGAAAATTTATTGCTTTATAAATCGAGAATTAAAGAATTCAATAGATATTATCCAATAAATAACTTTGTAGAGATTACAACAGATTCTGATGCAAGAGATTTAAAATATGGTAGCGAATATTTTGATTTTGCTATCACTTCTCCACCTTATATTAATGCAGTTGATTATCCAAGAACTCATCAATTGGAAATCTATTGGCTTGAAATAGAAAATGGAAGCTTAACGCCATTAAAAAGAAAACATATTGGAACAGAAAGCGTGATTATTAAAGATTATAGAAATTTACATTTAATTGGAATAAATGAAGCAGACAAAATAATGAAATCAATTTATAAAATTGATAAACGCAGGGCATACATTGTTTATAGATTTTTCACTGATATGGAAAAAAGTATTCAAGAAGTGAATAGAACTTTAAAAAAGGATTGCAGATATGCAATAGTAATAGGCAATAATACTATAAGGGGACACAATTTGGAGAACTGGAAGTATTTGATGGAAATAGCTAGTAGAAATGGTTTTATAGTGGAAAAATATTTTGGATCTGAAATAATAAAACATTTTATAAAAATTAAACGCAATGAAAGGATTAATACTGACTGGGTTATAATTTTGAGGAAAAAATAGTATGGGTAATAAAAATCGAGCTGATAAAGGGAAACAAGCATCAATTGATGGTTTTGCACATGAGTATATTGTTGCTGGGATATTAATGAAAAAATTTCAGAATGTTTCATTGGTTGATTTGCCCTTGTCAGCTTATGATATAATAATCGCCCGAAAAATTAAAGGCAGAGAAAAAGAAGATATAATTCGGGTTCAAGTGAAAACTGCGAGAAAAAGTATATCTTTTACTGGTGGAACAAGAGGTGGTGTTGATAGAGAGTATATATCTGATGTTAAAATATATACTCACTCACCTAAAACATCTGATGTTATAGTTGGAATTCAACCAATTAATAATTCAGATGGTTATAACCTTTATTTTGTACCTACAATTTTAATAAAAGAGTGGAAAACTAAAAGTAAAGCATTAAATAAGATAGAAAAACTAAAAAATAATTATGATTTTTTAATTAATTGTAAAAAGCATAAGTATATTCTTAAGAAAGCAAGGAAATTGGAAATAATATAATAACATTCAATAAACATATATACAATATATATGATTTTATAGATTGCTCCTTGATTTTTCGCAGGATCACAGTTTGCAGAAGTTTGCTGGCAGAGGAAATCCGGAGGGGACGGATTTGGAGGTCGTAGATTCGCCGAGGCGAGGCGAAAAAGTGGAATTTTCAGATGAGAATAATACTATAATAATTATAAGTTTTAGTTTATAATTAAGTAAAAAAAAAATCCCGAGGGAAAATGATAAATGGTTTTATTAAGAACTATGACCTCTTACGAGAAGATTGCAGATTGCAGAAGTATCTGGTACGCTAGTTTCTTGTACGCCGTAGAATATGGGGATATATCCAATATCACAAATGGATTTAAAGACAAATTAAAATCTCTCAACAAATAATCAATAATTGATCTTGTCACCAAATTCAGTAGTAAAGAAGAAGATTAAGTCGGGGGTTGACATTTTGACAGTATTATTCACAATTATTTACCTTTTTACATCAATTTAATAAAAAAAACACTACATATTGACAAATATCACAATGAGGTATACAATAATGGTACAACAGGAGCTGGAAAAATGTCAAAATGTCAACCCCCGACTGCATATCATATATAGAGATTGGTATCTACTTTACAAATTTTAGAAAAGATTTTCAAGAAAAAAGAATAAAGTAGAAAGGAAAAAATACAAAAAATCAGATTATGAGAAATTTTTAATAGAAAATAATATTATAGTAAATAAAACTGCTACTGAAAATAAAGGTATAATAAAAATATTTAAAGATATAATGAATAACTAATCCTTATAAATAATAAAAAAATATGTTGACATTTTGTTATATTGTAATATTATTATAATAAGAATTATGAAAACAAATATTCAAATGCATACAATATTAAATATGATGAAATATTTTGCTGCAAATACGAAATATTGCCATCTTCTTAAAATGATGAAATTGATTTATTTATCTGATGTGAAATCATTAAGAGAAAACGATGATATAATTTCAGGAATTCAATTTAAAAAATGGAAAAAGGGTCCCGTAGCAGATAAACTTTATTTTGATTTAATAAATAATAGACTATGGTCTAAGTGGGGAGTGAAAATAATCAAAGAAGAATTTAATCCTAATATTGACGAGAGTCCTGGTTTTAGTTACTATTTTAAATTTAAAGATAATGATTTTAATGATGAATGGTTTAGTGAAAATCAATTAAAAATAATGAAAGACATTGTTTTTATTTATAAAGATATTAGAAGTGAAGATATATCTGATATTACACATGAGAAAAGCACTATAAATGGTTATCCTTGGTTTAATGCAAATGATGATGATTTTATTAAGTTTGAGGATTATTTAGGTAAGGAATTAACCGAGGAACAGAAAATACAATATGAGGATATTTTTGAATATAATCAGAGAATAAGAGAAAATGAGAAATCCAAAATTTGATTATGGAGATGTAATATTATTCGAAGATGCTTCAATGCGTATCCCTCATCTATGTATAGTTATTTTATTTGACTATGATAGTGATTGCTACTATTTAGTTAATACAACATCACAAATAGACAGATATCCAATTGAAGAAAACTATTTACAGAAAGGGAATGCTAGGTGTATTGACCGATTGAATATATTCCTATTTTGCCAGAATTCATTTGATAAGCATTGTGTTGTTTTATTGAAACGAGAATTTATATCTAAAGATTTTGGATCTAATATTGAAAATTCTAAGAAATTGTTCAAGTTGGAAGACAATAAATTTTCTGCTTTAATAAACTGTCTTGACAGATCAAATGATGTCAAAAAATATTATAAAAGACTTATTGCAGAACAACATCATAGTAATTGAAATTAATAAGAATTCAGGGTAAGATTTCAAGGGGACGGTGGTTGAAAATGTAGAAAAATTGGAGAAGTACATTAGCAGATCCTTCGGCTTTGCTCAGGATGAAACAGGGGACGTTAGGTTTTGTCAATACTATTTACGCCACGCATATTTTTTTTGAATAAGCTCTCCTTTTATCAGTAGTTAGAAGATGTAATCTGTAATCCATTAATTTGTAAAATAAAACTCTAACTAG
>JAUVJU010000022.1 GCA_030592285.1 Caldifarciminota bacterium | reverse complement strand
GGAGGAGGTATGACAATTGAATATACATCCCTATTATCAGGCATTGAATGATACACATTCTTCTCTCTCCACCTTTTTACCCATTTATCCTGTGAAGAAACAAAGTCATAATGTTTATCCAATAAGTGCACTCCTTATTATTGGTTTAATGATATATAATATTATATTTTTGTAAAATTTTCAAGAGAAATCTAGGGATAGTCGTTTACATATTATAAATATTTTTTAGAATTTACAAAATTTGAACAACCGTCCCTTCTTATCTTTCTTCTCTTTTCTTCTTCTCTTTTATTGTTTTCTCTTTCTTATCTTTTTCATATTTTTTTAATCTTTCTTGTTGTTTATAAAATGTGAACGACCGTTCCTTTGTACTTGACTTAACTTAAATAATTTCTATAATAAAGTTAAATATAAAGGAGGTTTTAATGAAAAAAACCAGAATATTGCTTTTTGCAATAATTATTGCTTTTGCATTCACATCATGTTTCCTGTTCCCACAGGATGTAGACCCAACTGATACACAGGAATTCCTTAATAAATTTGAGGAAGAAAATGGTGGCATTGAACTTGAAGGAGAAAATACAGATCTTGCTATGGCTGCTGCCGGTGATTTCTACGGAAAGGGCGGAACTGCTGCAAATTATTTGATTCCTTTTGGATTCATGAAAATGGATGGCAACACAGATACCAAACTTCTACTGGAAGATGCTTATGGCACCTATGAATATAATGAAACAACCTATACCTTTGATCTAATAGATGCTACAGCACCTGAGAATGGCTATCTATATAAATGGTCTTTTGTGGATACATCTACAGATTTGGAGCATGATGTTGAATTACTCTTTGATTCATTAACATACTATTCAGGTGATCCTGGTGATACCACTCCAACCCGTTTATATATCTGTATGGACATTGATAATATTAATATTTTATTTATTAATTTTCATGCAGAATATACCACAGAAGATGGGATGTTTTTACCAACAGATTTAGAACTGACATGGGGTATTAAAGATGAATTCAATATCACAGTTGGATTTGCCTGTCATTACGAAGATGATGCTTATGGTGACCTTATACCTGTTATTGATGAAGCCAATCTGCGTCTTGAGGATGTAATTGCAGATGAATGGGTAGAATATACTATTGCTTCAACCGGCGATGAAACCGCTAATATTGTTATAGAAGATAGCGATGGATGGAAGATTGATATTGATACAGAAGAACCCGTAACTGTTATTGGCGAATATCAGGGTATTACTGATTATGAATACGAAATGATTGCATTTGCCGGCGAATTAACAGAAAACGGTAATCATGCAGCAGATCTTGAAGGTGAAATATGGAATCCTGAAAGTCCAACAAATCCTGATTATCAATCATATATGATAGCCACTTTTACAGATGGCACAGACTATAACTTAGATATTGGTGAAATAACAACTATTAGTAAATAGTATTATCAGGGGAGCATAATGCTCCCCTTTTTTAAAAAATATGAAACGAAACCTTGTTCCTAAATTTATTCAGGATAATATTGAAAATGATACTGGAACAATAAATGGATATATAGTATCTTGTGACATTTGTAATTTCACCCCACTTTTAGAAAAACTATTAAAAAAGGGAAAGCCCGGTGCTGAATATACCGGTAAACTACTTAAAGAAACATTTGGTGCAATTACTGATATTGTATATTTAAATAATGGGTTTATAACAAACTTTGCCGGTGATGCATATACGGCAATTTTCCCTAAATGTAATAATATTAATACTATACTTTATATATGCCAAACAATGCTGGATGTTTTTAATGATTCCAATAAAAGGCATAATAAAAAAATTCTCACAATTCGTATGGGACTTGCATATGGAGCAGTTGAATGGGGTATACTAAAAGGAAGTAAGTCCGCTTATTTTTTCAAAGGAAAGGGAATAAATGATGCAGTTTTGACTCAACAAAATGCAAAACATGATTCAATATGCATTGATCATTCTTTGGTAAAAATTATTAAAAAAGAAAAAATTGAATTGATTAAATATAAATCTATTTATGCATTAAAAAAACCATTACAAAAGATTGAATCTCAAAAAGACAATATAAAAACAAATAATATTTCAAAAAAATTTAATAAGCAATTCTTTCCTGAAATATTAAATGATTTAAGTGCAAGCGGAGAATTTAGAAAGATTGTTCCACTCTTCTTTAATTTTTCACTTGATTTATCTTCTGAAAAAATTAGAAAGCTTGTTGAACGAATAACTTATTATTGCAATGAAATGAATGGATATTTTAATAAAATTGATTTTACTGATAAGGGTGGAATAATTCTTGTGATTTTCGGAGCACCCTTTACATCCGAAAATATGATTGAGAATGCCCTTCTTTTAGCAATTAAAATAAATGAAGAATTTCCTGAACTTAATATTACTTCAGGACTTGATTATGGAATAACATATACGGGATTTATTGGAAGTAAATACTGGCAAGAGTATACCGTTTTGGGCGATATTGTTAATACTGCTGCAAGGATTGCCTGCTTGGAAACAAGAACCATCAATGTAACTAATAGAATTAAAGCCGAAACATCTTCATATGAATTTAAATTTGAAAATAAACTTAAATTAAAAGGTAAGAATAGATCTGTAGATATCCACAGTATTATTTCTCAAAAAAAGAAGGAATTGGAATATTTTTCTCCATTTGTATCAAGAAATAATGAACAAAATAAGGTCTTAAGTATTTTGAGAAACTCAATGAAAAAGGGAAGAACCGCTGTTATTTATATTGAAGGTGAAAGTGGTATAGGAAAAACACGCTTAATTTATCATGTATTAAAAAAAATTCGTATGAAATTGCATTATGGACAAAGTGATTCTGTTTTTTTAGAACCACTTTTCTCTATAAAGCAAATATTTGCTTCAATCATTGGATTCAATCAATATGATAAGCGTAAAAACAGATTAAGTATTATTGATAAATATATAATAAAATATTTCCCTGATAAATCAGAAACTTTTTTACCATATATTCACAATTTATTTGCTGTTTCTGATGAAGATATTTTAAAACATATATCAGCAAAAGAAATTCAAGAAACTACATTCTACATTTTAAGGGAAATCATTATTGAATCGGCAAAAAACTCACCATCTGTTCTTATTTTTGACGATATCATGTGGTCTGATGAAGATTCAATTGAATTTATTAATTATGCCTTTCATGATAATATTCCCGGAATTACTATTATAGTTATATTTAGAGAAGAAAATAAGATTATAAAAAGAATAAATCTTAAATATAATAAAATCAATCTTACTAATTTCTCTTATAATGGAGTAAATGAATTTATTAAAGCATTTTTTAACAAGAAACCTTCCAAATCACTATTAAAACTTCTATGGGATAAATCTGAAGGAAATCCATTATTTTTGGAACAAATTACAATTCACCTTACCAACAATAATCTTCTTATAGAGAATGAGAAAGAAATCACATTATTAGAAAAGGAATATGATTTACCATCAAATATTGATAGATTGATTGTTTCACGACTTGATTCCCTATCTGCGATAACAAGAGAAGGGATTAAAAAAGCATCGGTTTTTGGAAAGGAATTTGAAATACTGCTGCTACAGTTTCTTATAGGCAAGAAAACTGCAGTAGTTTTATCAGAGGGAGAGAGAAATAAGATTATTTCAGTAATATCAAAAAATCTGGGTATTTTTCGTCATACTTTGCTATATGAAATTGCATATAAAATGCAATTTGAAAATGAATTAAAAAAACTACATAAAAAAATTGGTGGACTTTATGAACAATACTACCATGATGATCTAACCCCATATTATGAAATTCTTTATTATCATTACAAAAATGCCGGTATAAAGAAAAAAACATTATATTATCTTGAATTAGCCATTAACAGATACATAAATAATTATTCAAATGATATTGCTATTAAATTAATTAATGAATATTTATCAATGAATATATCTATTAAAAATAGAGTTAAAGCATTAATAAAATTAGGCAATGTACACATGCATACAGCAGAATATAAAAAAGCAATTAAATATCTAAGATTGGCAATAAAGGAAAACACTATTGATAAGGCTTTAAATGCTGATGCCTATAAAGGATTAGGAGAGATCAATTGGTCACTTGGTAAATATTCACTTGCATTAAAGAATTATAACAATGCCTTTGAAATATTTAATGAAAAGAAAATCATGTCAGGAATGAGCAAAATACATGAATTGAAGGGACTTGTTTACTATTATAAGGGTGATTATGACATTGCATATAAGGAATTTAATAATGCTCTTAAATATGTTAACAAGGATAAACAGTTAAAGAATTCTATTTATTCAAATATGGGACTTGTATTATATAGGCAAGGTGAAAATGATAAAGCAATGAAATACTATAAAAGAGCATTAAAGGATGCGGAAAAAAGTAATGATCTCAATTCTCAGGCAAAATTACATCTTCGCATTGCTCTAATATTCAAAAATAAGGATGATGAAAACCAAAGTTTACGACATAATAATATTTCACTTCGCCTTAATAGAAAAATAGGTAATAGAAGAGATGAAGCAATTGTTTTGGGTAATATGGGGCAAATATATAATGATATGGGTAATAAGGAAAAAACACTTGATTTTTACTTTAAAGCACTTGAAATTGATAAGGATATTAATAATCTTGAGAATGAGACAATTGTTCTTGGAAATATTGCAAATTTTTATGCTATAGAAAGCCAATATTCAAAATCCCTGAAATTTTATAAGGAAGCATTAAAAATTGATATTCAAATTGGAAACAAATGGTCAGAGGCAATTGATCTTGGTAACATGGCTGAACTCTATAAATTGCAGAAAAAGAATAAGGAGGCAGATAAATATTTTGCTAAATGCATTCGCATTATAAGAAAAATGAAAGCAGTATATCCGCTTTCACATTTTTTGTCCAAAAGAGCAGAACTTAAATTAATAATGGATGATAAACAAGTAGCAATAAGATTTGCAAAGGAAGCAAAATCCATAGCAAAGCAGATTGAAAAGCAAAATATATGCGATGTTTGTGATAAAATTTTATCAGATGCATATAAAACTTAATTATAATTTATAAAGGGGTTTTTATGATTAAAAGAATTTTATTATTATTTTTTATTTTAGTAATCATTAAATTTGATGTCTATGCGGATAATGTTTTTGGAGCAGGAATTTACATAGGCAGCCCGACAGGTATAAAAGTAAAAATGAATCTGAATAAAATTAATACTCTTAGTTCTGTTATTGCATGGGATATAAATCAAAGTCAGATGTATGTTAGTGTGGATTACTCATACAATTTTGTTTATACTGTTAAGAATGAAAATACAATATTACCTATTTTTCTCTATACTGGACCAGGGATTAGAGTAATGGCATCTAATAATGCCAAAGTAGGAATTAAATTTACAGGTGGAGCTGGATTCAAGTTTAGTGACCTTCCACTGGAATTCTTTTTGGAGGTGTCCCCTATTTTAGATGTATTCCCTGCTACACAGTTCGGACTTAATGCAGGCATTGGGTTCATTTTATATTTTTTATAAGGAGCTATAATTATGAATGATTCTAGAAAAATAGATTGCCCATGTACATATCCTGGTTGTCCAAGAAATGGAAAATGTGCTGAGTGTATAGCATATCATAATAATATGGGAGAATTTCCCGCTTGTTTTTTTTCAAAGGAAGCAGAAAAAACATATGATAGAGGACTTAAGAAATTATTAGAGGATAGAAATTATTGAAATATATTAAGCATTACGAAATTGATAATAAAAATATGAATTACGATTCTCTTTCTCCTAATGAAAAAGGGAAAATGTTTTTTAGATTTAATTTGATAAAAAAAATGCTTGGGAAAAACTCCGGTAAAATTTTGGATATTGGCAGTGCAAATGGAGTTATAAGTAATATTATTCATGGTGATTTCATTTCACTTGATATCTCGCAAATTAATAATACATACTCCTCTATTAAAATTGAGGGTGACGCACTTTGCTTGCCTTTTAAGAATAATTCTTTTAGTGCAGTGATCATTTCTGAAACACTTGAACATATTGTTAATCCAAAACAAACAATTGATGAAATAAAAAGAATTTTGATTCCCAAAGGATCACTTATTCTTTCAGTTCCTTTTAATGAAAAAATATCAGAAACATTATGTATTCATTGTAATAATTTAACTCCTATCAATGCTCATCTTCATTCATTTAATCTTAAATCTTTGAAAAATCTACTAAAAAAATCGGATTTATCCATTAATAAATATAAGTTTTACGAAAATAAAGTACTTGAAATATTTCATTTTTATTCTTTATACAATAAATTACCGTTTTCTATGCTTTATTATTTTGATACTCTTGCTAAGATTTGTATTAATAAGTATAATAAAGTTATTGTAAAAATTATAAAGGGCCAGTAGCTCAGTTGGGAGAGCACATCCTTCGCAAGGATGAGGTCAGCGGTTCAATTCCGCTCTGGTCCACATCGGAGGACTAATGATCAGGAAAATTGCTATTCTTACAGGTGGAGGGGATTGTCCTGGACTTAATGCTGTTATAAGAGGTATTGTGAAATCCGGAATTATACATTATGGATGGGAAATGTTTGGTGTAAAGGATGGTTTTGATGGTCTTATTGAAGGAGATAATCGCATTTTCAAAATGGATCTTAATACAATAAGAGGAATATTACCTAAAGGTGGAACAATATTAGGAACATCTAATCGCGGAAATCCCTTTAAGTATCCAATTAAAACCAAGCATGGCATTGAACTAACAGATGTTTCATATAAAATACTTTCAACATTACTTAGAAATGGAATTGATGGACTTGTTGTAATAGGGGGAGATGGCACACTTAATATTGCACATACATTATATGAAAAAGGAGCTAATATTGTAGGAGTTCCTAAAACAATAGATAATGATATTTCAGCAACTGATTATACCTTTGGTTTTCAAACCGCTATTGATACGGCAACTGATGCTATTGATAAACTGCACTCAACAGCCGAATCACATCACAGAATTATAATAATTGAAGTTATGGGGAGAGATGCAGGATGGATTGCATTAAATTCAGGAATTGCAGGAGGAGCCGATATCATTCTTATTCCTGAAATCCCATTTACTTATGAATCAATAATTAAAAAAATAAATACAAGAAAAAGCAGAGGCAGTGCTTTTTCAATTATAGTTGTTTCAGAAGGTGCACTTTTAAAAGGTAAAAATACTGTTACTGTAAATAGAGAAGCTGAGAAAGGAGATCTGCCGCGTCTTGGCGGTATAGGATATTCTATTGAAATGAAACTGAATGAAATAACTGATTTGGAAGTAAGAACAACGGTCTTGGGTCATATTCAACGAGGAGGAATAACAAGTGCCTATGATAGAATTCTCAGTTCAAGATTCGGAGTTGAGGCAGCAAATCTTGTGGCTCAGAAAAAATTCGGTTATATGGTTAGTTTGAAAGGAACAACAATTATAGGTGTTCCTATTAAAGAAGCAATTGGAAAAAGGAAATATGTTAATCCAAATGGTCAGCTTGTTGAAACAGCAAGACGACTCAGCATTTCCATGGGGGATGAATGAATATATTGTATATCACACCTTTTCCACTTGAAAAATCATCAAGCGGTACATACATAGAAGAATTGGCACGATACTTTTCATTTCATGGACATAATGTATTAGTAATCAATATTGATAATGAAAAAAAAAAGTATGACAGACCCTATAAAGTAATTACTATTCCCTTTTCCAAACCATATCTTGATATTGAATTTCCATGTTTTACAACTCATCCCAATACTTCAAATAAATTCTACTCAATGACTGATAATCAAATTCAAAAATATGAGAATTATTTAAAAAAGGCATTTGAGAAGATTATTGAGGTATTTAAACCCGATATAATTCATACACAATATTTATGGATTAATTCTGCTATTGTTTGTGAGATCACAGATAAACCCATTATCATTACTTCTTTTGGTAATGAGATTCAAACATCTGAGAAAAACATCAGATATCAGAAATATGTTAAAAATGCAGTGGAAAATTCATCATTTATTATTGCTCCTTCAAAACAGATTGAAAAAGAACTTCGTGATACATTTGATTTGGATAGTATTAGATTGAAATTGATCTATAGGGGCTACAATGATGATATTTTCAAATTTATTGAGGATAAACAGCAAATGTATAGGGAATATTTTTCTATACACAAGCAATGTAAAAAAATAGTTCTTTATTATGATAATTTATCACATATAAAGGGTATTGATATTTTTATGAAAACAGCAAACAATATTCTTGAAAGTAGAAATGATATATGTTTTATTGTTGTTGGAAAAGGCGAATACAGTGAGGAAGTAAAAAAAAATGCAGTCAAATATGATAGGAGTTTTCTCTACTTTCCAGTAATGACTACGGAGGAACAGCCATTAATAAATCATATCTCTGATTTACATGTAATGCCTGTAAGATATGAGAAATTTGGAATCAAAGCACTTGAGTCATTAGCTATGGGCACACCGGTACTCACTTCAAATATTGGAGAATTAGCTTATTTCATTAATGATAATAATGGAAGAAAACTTTCAGATATAAATGAAGATGTTTTAAAAAGGAATATAAATGAAATGCTTAATAATGATTTTAAAAAAGATGTTTCATTTTTCTGTTATCAATATGCTCAAAGAAATTATTCTAAAAGTGCAGGATTAAAACTTATAAGTAAATTGTATGATTATGCAATCAGTGATGAATGAAGGAGGTTTGAATGCAAATTAAAAGAAAAGCAATCTGTGGTAGCGAGAATAAAGGAGATATTAGAGTAGCAATAGAACCTGGTCAACAGGGCTTGGAAATCAATATTTCATCAACCTATGGTAAACAGTTCTATACACAAATTGCTGAAACAGTTAATAATATAATTAATAAATGCGGTATAATTAATGCAAAAATCAATATATTAGATAATGGTGCATTGGATTTTGTTGTAAAAGCAAGAATGGAAAGTGCTATTATGAAGGGTTCCCGTGAAATGGAAAAAAAGTATTATTTTGATAAACCATATATCAAATATAAATTAAGAAGAACACAACTTTTTATTCCCGGCAATAATCCCTATTTCATGAAAAATATCCAAAATTTAAAAGCCGATGGGATCATTCTTGATCTTGAGGACTCAGTCCCAATAGAAGAAAAGGAAAGTGCAAGAATACTTGTGAAACATGCCTTAAATAAAATTGATTTTGGTAGAGCAGAAAAAATGGTTAAGATCAATACACTTGATATTTGTGGAGTTGAAGATATTGAGGAGATAATTGAATCAAAGCCCGATATTTTATTGATCCCTAAATGTGAAACTGAATATGATGTAAAAAAGGTACTTGAGCATGTAGAAAGAAGCGAAAAGAAGTATCAATTGAAATTAAATCAAATCAAATTAATTCCAATAATTGAAACTGCCAAAGGCGTTGAAAATACATATAGTATTGCAACTGCAACAAACAGAGTAATAATGTTGGCTTTTGGATCAAAAAATTATATATCTTCAATGGGAATTAATAGAACTGATTCTGAAGATGAACTTGAATATGCAAGAAAGGTTATTGTTAATACTGCTAAGAGTATTGGGATTCAAGCATCTGACACAATATACTCTAATACTAATAATATTGAAGGATTAAGAAAGAGTACTGAAAAAATTAAAGCAATGGGCTTTGATGGTAAAGGTGCAATTCATCCATCTCAAATAAAGATTATTCATAATGTATTTATGCCTGATGAAAAAGAAATTGAATATTCAAAAGAAATCATTGATATTTACAATAAATCAAAGGATCAGGGATCTGGTGTAATGAAATATAAAGGAAAAATGATTGATATGGCTATTGTAATAAGAGCAATAAGGGTATCTGAAATATGTAAAGCAATGTCTCAACAGAGGGAAAGTAATGATTAACTCCATACCAAAAAGAAAAATTATTACATTTATTGAATATAGATATGAGATAATTCCTGATACTATCAAGGAGATTTTATAATGAAAATTTTAGCAATTAATCCTGGTGCTACATCAACGAAAATGGGACTTTATGATGATGATAAGGAAATTTTTTCACAAAGTATTCCACATTATAAGGAAGATATTCATAAATTTGAAAAAACATCAGATCAATTAAATATGCGTACTACACTTATTAAAAGATTTTTAAAGGAAAAAGATATTAATATTAAAGATATTGATATTTTTGTGGCAAGAGGTGGTCCTTTTAAGTCAATGGAATCCGGCACTTATATGATTAATGAACAAATGATAGAAGATGTTTTAAATGGGAATGTTCTTGCAGATCATGTATCTAATCTTGGATGCCTAATTGCAAATCAATTAGGAGGAAATAGGCCAAAATATATTGTTGATCCTGTATCTGTTGATGAATTTGAAGATATTGCAAGAATTTCAGGACTCAATCTTATTGAACGCAAATCACTATCACATGCATTAAATATGAAAATGGTTGCAAAAAGATGGGCAAAGAAAAATCATTTGGATTATAATAAGATTAACCTTATTATTGCACATCTTGGAACGGGAATTTCTGTATCAGCACACAAAAAAGGTAAAATGATTGATATAAACAATGCTAATGATGAAGGACCTTTTTCTCCTCAAAGAGCAGCAGGATTACCATCAACACAATTAATTAAATTGTGTTACTCAAACAAATATTCATTGCAGGAAATGAAAAAAATGCTTACAAAAAAAGGCGGCATGTATTCATACCTAGGAACCGATTCTGTTCCTGAAGCAATTGAAAGAATGTTAGCTGGGGATACACATGCTAAATTGATTTTAAATGCAATGATGTATCAGGTGTCAAAATACATTGGAGCAATGGCATGTGTTCTTAATGGTAAGGTTGACTCAATAATAATCACAGGTGGAATTGCCTATAATGAAGTTCTTAATGATATAATCAAAGAAAAAACAGGATTTATTGCTCCCATTTCCATATATCCCGGAGAGGATGAGATATATGCCCTTGTAATGGGAGTGCTTCGCATATTAAACAATGAAGAAAAAGTTATGGATTACTAATGAAAAAAATATTTATTCCATTAATTGTTTTATTCTCCTTTTTAATGATATCAGCACTTGATGCTCCTGTGCCAGAGGATTACCCTTCTTCACAGCCATCTGCAAGAATAAAGGGATTAGCTGGTGCCGGTACTGCAATTGCAAATAATCCTTCTGCTGCTTTCTGGAATCCAGCTGCAGCAGCAACGATCTTTGGAGGAGTACTGCATATATCATTTGCAAATGAAAACAATGCTGTTATTAGTGAATTCCTTAATAGTAATCCTTCTGTTTTGGGTAAACATGTTTCCTATGTTTCCTTTATGACCGCTCAGGGAGGAATATCTTATCACCCACTTTATTCTGTATCTTATAATGATAGATACTTTGCAGATGAAGCAGTAATCCGCGACTTGGACATCTATCTTGATGAATATATTATTACAATGACTACATACGCAGGCTCAGAGGAGATCTACGCTGTGCCTATTTTATTAGGATTTAATGCAAAATACCTTAATGGCAGATTTGCAGAAACAAAACTTTATTTGAATAATGCAGACACCTCATTAATAGATAGTGCATTTTCTGATATTTCCTCGGGACATGGATATGGTCTTGATATTGGCTTTTTATATTCAAATAATAACTTTTTTATGGGAATTTCTGTTAAGGATGTTATTACTCATATATACTGGTCTGGAGATACAAAGGATAATAGTTATATTTCATACAATAAGCAAATTATTCCAATGTCTGCCTCTATGGGTATTTCATACTATGCATTTAATTCACTGCTCCTTGTACTTGATATTGATAGAATAATTCAATTGGATATGCCATTTATTTATAAAACAGGTATTGAATATACATTTAGAAGGGACTTTTCCAAAGATGCACTTTTAGTGGGATTATTTACGGGCTCACCTTCAATTAGAGGTGGTACACAAATGAAAAACTTTTACGGACTTGAAGCAGTTCATTTTTCAGTAGGACTTGGATATAGTGTTGATAATTATAGAATTGATTTTGCATTTTCAGGAAAGCCCGATCAATATATGCAAGGCGGCTTAACATATCAAATTAGTGCAAATTTTCCCATAAAATTATAGGAGATATAATGATTACTAATTTCATAACAGAAAAAAACATTATTCTAAATATGAAATCAAAAACCAAGGAAAAAGCATTCAATGAAATATTGGACAAAGCTGGATTTCATAAGGATAAAAAAAACATTATTCTGTGTTCTCTTTCACAGAGAGAGACACTTGGAACTACAGGCATAGGAAGAGGAATTGCAATTCCACATACAAGAACTCTTGTTCTTAAAAAACTCAATCTATTTATTGGAATCAGTAAAAAGGGAATTGAATATGATGCAATGGATGGAAAACCAGTTCATTTGATATTCTTGATCATTGCTCCACCTCTTGATGAAGCAAATCAATACCTTATTCTTCTTGGGCAAATAGCTGCAATTTCCAAACATTTATCAAAATCAAAAAAGTATTTTAAAGTAACAAAACCAATAGATCTGGTTAATCTAATTAAGGAAACAGAAGAACAATTGGAGGATTATTTATGAATAAGCAACTCATCTATTTAATTCAATTATCTGATCTTGATACTCAACTAACTGAATTAAATATGGAAAGAGTTAAATTGAAAGAAAAAGAAATTGGATTTAAACTACATGCCAAGGAAAAGGAGATTGAGAAACTCCGAACAAACATAAGAAGCAAAATTGATAATGATATGCTTATTAAGTATGATAAAATTCTTGAACGATACAAATATCGTGCTGTTACACAGGTAGTAGATGGCGTATGTTATGGATGTTTTATGGAATTACCAACGGAATTTATCAGTATTGAAAATAAGAATGAGAGATTGATCCATTGTCCAAATTGTAGACGAATTCTTTTTTGGATAGATTAGAAGAAGTGTTAATTAATAATTTGAAAAATCAATATTTTTGTATTTGATTGTAGATTATGGGAACAGAATACGCTCCACTTGCAGAAAAACTAAGACCAGTTGAATTAAATGATTTTGTAGGTCAAAACCATTTAATGTCAGAAAATGGGATAATCACCTTACTGATTAAAAGAAATAAACCGTTATCATTATTATTCTATGGTCCTCCCGGCTCAGGGAAAACCACACTTGCAAATATTTTAGTAAAAAAATTCAATTTGCCTATTTTAAAGATTAATGGTGTTTCCTTTTCCACACCAACATTTAAAAAGATTGCAGCAAAAACATATGATCAATCACTATATATTATTATTGATGAAATTCATAGAATGAATAAGGCACAACAGGATGCACTTCTCCCATTTGTTGAGAATGGTACAATATTTATTATTGGTACAACTACGGAAAACCCCTCCTTTGAGATCAATAATGCATTATTATCAAGAATGACAATTGCTATTTTCAATCAATTAGATGAAGATAATATTAAAAAAATACTTCTTAAAGGGGCTGATCATCTTAATGTAAAGATCAAAGATCACATTATGAAAGGTATTATAAAATTCTCAAATATGGATGCAAGGCAGGCACTCAATATTTTAGATACAATATCAAATGATATTGATTCAATTAATGATCAGACACAATTAAAATCAATACTTAATAAAAAATTTATTCCTTATGATAAATCAGGCGAAGAACATTATAATCTCATATCTGCTTTGCATAAGGCAATAAGAGGTTCAGATGTTAATGCATCTCTTTATTATCTTGCAAGAATGATTAAAGGTGGAGAAAATCCAATATATATTGGAAGACGATTAATAAGGATTGCTTCTGAAGATATTGGAAATGCGGACTATAAAGCTTTGGGGATCGCTATTAATGCATTTCAGGCATATCAGATACTGGGTTCTCCTGAGGGAGAACTTGCTCTTGCCCAATGTGTAATATACCTTGCTCTATGCCCTAAATCAGTAAGTACATATAATGCATATAATGATGCTTTAAAAGATGCTGATGAATTTTCACATATGCCTGTACCATTAAAATTTCGAAATGCTCCTACAAAATTAATGAAAGACATGGGATATTCAAATGATTACAGGTATCCACCTAATTATAAAAATTCATTTATTAGTGAAAAATACTTCCCCGATGATATGAAAGAAAGGGACTATTATAAACCCGTAATGCGAGGCTTTGAACGGGAAATGAAAAAGCGAATGGATTATTTTAAAAAACTCCGCCGCGAACTTAAAGAAAAAGAAAAATAAGATAATAATAATTATTGTTGCATGATATTGGTGGACAGGTCAAGCCCTGTCCCTACTTTTCTGCGGAGGAAGACAAGAAAGAGGAGGAGCATCTGCGATTGCCCGCTTTGTATACTTACTACTCGCAGCAGTTCCTCCGTTTACTTGTGTGACGGAGCGGAAAAGAAAGGAAATAAAAGTTTTGTGCAACATATTCCTCAGATTATTCGGAATATGCCTACAAATATATTTGATTGAAGAAGACAATTTAGGGACGGTCATCCCTTCTCATTCAATAATATCAGGTCTCAATATCCACTCAACAAGCCAATGACCATTATCCTTATTAAGGCAGATAACCGAACTATAGCAGATATCAACAAGTTCTATATCATTACCCGAAACCAATTGAGAAATCAATCTATCCACAAATGGTCTATGGGAAATAACCATTAGATCATGCTTTTCATCCTTGATTGAATTAATAAATGTCTGCACATCATCATTAGGAAATAATCCATCAATTTTATTTATTCCATGTTCAGGCTTAATAAATTGATTGAATATTTCCGCTGTTTCAAAAGCTCTTTTCTTTGTTGAACAATAAATCTTTGATATCTGAATTGAGATATGCAAGCGAACAAAACATGCAAGTATCTCCGTTTCTTCTCTTCCTTCAATTGAAATAGGTCTTGAAGGATCTTCTTCCTTGCTTAATGCTTTTGCATGCTGAGCAATATACAGTTTCATTTGCCTCTCCTTTTTTTGTAAAGGGGTAATCCCTTTTACCTTGTCAAAATAATTTTATTTGAACAGATTGATTCACATGTATGCATATATATGAAATATATTCCATTAGGCACATTACAATTTTCATTATCTTTGCCATCCCATTTCATCAAATAATGTCCTTTATTCATATGACCATCATACAATCTTTTTATTAATCTTCCTGTTTTATCATAAATACTCAAACTTAGATCAATATTTTTACATAATCCAAATTTAATGATTGCTGAATTATTTGTGATAATTTCTGGATTATTCAAATAATCTTTATCCGGAAATTGCTGCAATCTACTGCCAGCACTATTTAATGACTGCAGTTCAAAAAGCAATTTGTAAACATTTGCATCATCTATAAGAGTGTCTGAATATTTACCATAAATATTAACATCCTCATTCTCTGTATCTGTAATAATTATCATTCCTATACCATTTGTTATACTTACCGGATTATATGCACTTAATACTGTGATACTGCCATTATCAATACTTTCTTCAATATATATACTGTCAAGAATTGTACTATAATTTGCAGTTGATGAATCATCGTCTATAATATATACATACAGGGTATCAGCACTGCCTAAAAGAATTGAATCATTTGATGGAATTAAATAATATGTTGTTGATATATTAATGCTTTCAAGAGGGATTGTATCTGTTCCTGAAACACTATAGCCGGAAAAACCAATGATCTCTGCCTCACTATTACTAAAACTTGCAGTAGCACTGCCATTTACAATAGGAATTGCACTCATATCTACATCACATGTAAAACTATTTGTATCTCCATTATCATCCATAATTTCAACTGTAATTGTTCCATTATATGTTGTGTCATTACTCATAGATGGTGTCATTGCAAAAAATGTTAAATCAAATGTTTCATTAACAATATTATCCTGGGGACCTGCAATAACAACAACCACTGCTTCATTATTTGCTGCAAAATAGAGTGTATCTGTATCAGAAAAAACACCATTATCAACATTAACAATTACTGTTTCTGCAATTGAATCAGTAACATTAAATGTTCCCACTCCATCTTCAATATACACAGAATCAAAAAATGAATAGGCATTTCCTGAAAGACTAATTGAAGCATAACCTGTATATGTTCTACATATTGAATCATTCTTCATTGCTGCAACAGATACCATAGCATTTTCATATAACGGAAATACCTCTTTATTTTCAATAAATAATTCTAATCTCCCATATGGTGCATTGGTTCCATAAAGCCATATTGTATATATCTCTTCTCCATCAAAACCATTTGCGGAAAAATATGATTCACCAAAACCTCCTCCTTCACCATCAACAAATCTAATTAATGTTGTATCAGCAAATGGATATGTAAGAAGAAAATTTCCCACTCCATTAATAATCGGTACATAATCATCATACTGATATGTTAAATAATTCAGGATTTTGAGTGAATCATCCTCTGTATCAAAATCAGCAAAACCCTTATATAATGAATCAAGATTTTCATAGGCATCAGTGATATAAACATTTCCTTCAATTGTATCTCCTACAATTGCAACCTGAGTAATTGCAGGCACACCCTTAACTGCTTCATTTAAATGCTTAAATTGCAATGCAATAAATGGAGTAAAATTCACAAGGTCGGGAATACCGCTTTCTGTTGTTTTTAGTATAATGCATTCATTCACACTATCACAATTAACTGTATATTGTGCAATGCCCGATTTCATTGTTAAAGCACCTAGTGGTGCAATTGCAGCTCCTTTGCCTGTCATATCATATATCTCTCCTAAGATAACAGAAGTATTATTACTAGCCATGGGTCCATTTTCGCCAAAATTAAGTGCTAATAATGATTTATCCATACCTATTGTCTGATTATAGCCCGAAAATGAAAATGTTACTAATATTGGGGATTCACTAACAGGCAGACAGACAAAATGTATTGTATCAGGAGAAACTGGTGGACTTGCTAAGAGCGGTTCAAAAACAATATCAAAATCATTAATAATATCACTTGCAATTTCCACATAATAACCACCATTAACGATCGGTGGGTATATCTCATTATGAGAGGAACCATTAAAACTTGCAATAGTGACTGAACTATCTGCATTCTCAAGCACTGTTATTCTTATAGTACTATCAGTCATTAATGCTGCATAATCAAAATATATTTTCCCAAAGTCATCTTCAAATCGGAAAAAGAATCGTAATGGAAATTCAGGTGTTAATAATGTATCATCAAATCCAGCTAAGCATGTTGCAGTATCTGCTTTTTCTCTAAATTGAACAGTTGTGAAAAAGGATGATTTTATATTATCAGTTGAATCGGCAATTCTAAGTGAAACCATTTCTGTGTCGGAATTTAAGACCGCAAAATAGCATGCTCCACCATTAATTGGGAAAAATGCTCCTGTATCTGCTGTAAATATTGAAAACGAAAATGCCGAACTATCTCTTGTTTCCTCAAAAATTTCTACCCTGCCTGTTCCACTATATAAAGTATCATCGTTTCCATTCCCTTTTCTTGCATTTGAAAAAAAGACAATTGCTGAATTAATTGGATAATAATGCGAGAATGTGTGAATTTGAAGATTGGTTGCAGTATCAGGCTGAAATTTTATGTCTTGTCCTTCAAAAAAATTATTCATACTAAATTCATTAACATTAAATGCAAAAATAAAAAGACATGTCAAAAGTAATAAAAAGAATGTTCTGATTTTCATAATATACCTCCATTTGTATGATATAACTTTACCATTTTACATTTATCTTGTCAACATCGGATATGCAAGAATTTTGATGAATATGGGTTGTAATATGTAGGGGCACGGCGTGCCGTGCCCTCTTTTTATCTTTATCTCTTTTTCCTTCTTTCTTCACCAGCATACTAGTTACTTATCTTCCTTCTCTCCACGGTTGACTTCGCTTTTATCTCCTCTATAATTTAATAATGAAAAAGATTATTTTTTATTTAATATTTGTCCTTATTTTACTGTTAAATACATCCTCTTATAAAATCTCTAAAAAATCACTATATAATTATATTGATTCATTATCTATAAGGCAAAAAATTGGACAACTATTTTTTGTTTATGCACCCCAGGATTTCAATTTTATAACAGAACCGGGTGGAATAATCCCATCAAAAAAGATACTAAAAGAATTATTATCCGGTAAAAATCAAAAAAAACTACAATCATTTAAAATTCCTCCATTTCTTGGTATTGATCAGGAAGGTGGAAATGTAAATAGATTTTATTTTATTACTGACTTCCCATCAATGTATGAACTCTCACATATGAATAAAGAGCTGCAGCAAACATTTTTAGATAGTCAAATTGTACTTATGAAAAAATGTAATATTAATGTGAATTTTTCACCTGTAATTGATTATTCTATATTAAATGGTTCAAATATAAATATTATGAAAAGAAATATTTCCAGAAAACCAGATTCTATTTCAATATTCGGAAAATTTTATATTGATTATTTTAAGAAAAATAGAATTTTATGTACCATTAAACATTATCCGGGCTATGGTAATACATATTATAATTCGGATGCAGCATTATATAAATACAAAGGTGACTTAACACATTTCTTTATTGAAAATTCAATATTCTCCTCACTTATTCCGTATTCCGATTTTATAATGGTATCAAATCTTATCTATCCATTTCTTGATTCAATTCCTGCTCTAATATCAGAAACCATAATGAAAAGTATTTCTATTCAGAATGATTTATCAATTATTTTAACAGATGATATTGCCAGCAGAGCACATGAAAATCCATATAAAATTCTTCTTAATTCCATTCAGGCAGGTGCCGATATGTTCATTTTAATGGATCATACACTTTATGAACCAATGATTGATTCCACTCTATATTGGATAAAAATCGGTGTGATTGATGAAAAAGGATTAAATAATACTTTGAAAAAAATAATCCTGAAGAAAGAATATCTCTTCAGGATCATTAGTGATTATTCTTATTAACCAGAATTTTCTTTGTCATTCTGAAAAATCTCCCCGCTTCACCTACTGCGTCCTGAATTTGTCGAAGGATGAAGAATCTCATATTATTTCTGTTGTTCCAAATCCACTCTGACTCTGACATTCTGTACTTGATACGGAATCCAGTATTTTCTTGCCTGCCCTGAGCATCGCCGAAGGGTCATCCCAAACTTGATTTGGGATCCATCCTGTCCCTTCTTCTTTTCTCCGCTAGTGTACTAGCCACAAGAAACTAGCATACTTCTGTATCACTAGCGTACCAGTTACTTCCTTTCTTCTTTATTACTTGATTAGTATTTCAATATTTTGTGAATATTTCCTGTTGTATTAATAAATTTCGCAAAATAGATACCCGCAGGAATTGTTGTATACTTATTCCATATTGTTTTTCCATTCTTTACAGATAATTTATCAATATGCTTTCCTGTAATATCATATATACTGACATCTGCATTATCATAATTTGATTCAATGTATAATACATTATTCATTGCATATACCCTTTCTTCACTACTGCCTGTTGCTGAAATATTAATATTATATGTTGAAACAATGCTGCCATTCTCTCTATATTCAATAACATATAGACCGCTGTTATATGCACTTGTTAATTTATAAGATGATTGATTACAATCCGTAACAATTGATTTTTCATTATTACCATTTCTCACAAGAATGATCTCGCCATTATTATTTGATGTAACCAATACAGTAAATGATACAGATGTATTTGTTTTACTGTAGGATACATTGATTGCCTTTATTGATGTTGATAGTGGAACAAATATTGTATCTATATCAAACAGATCCGTCATTGTTATTGCTAACATATCATCAAGATATCTCTGATCAGTAGGCAATTCTATTGGAAATGCAAAAAATGCTGATTTGTGATTAAATGCATCAGATGTAACTGATGATGGTGCAGCTGCTTTTAAAGAACCATTATAATAGAATGCTTCATTTGCCTTTGCAGGTCTAAGTTTTGATGGTAATACAATATCAGGATCATCAACAAAACTTACTACAAACTTATCCATCTCTTTATAAAATCCTGATATTTCAGGTATATGATTAGCATCATTAAATGCCCCTACATAATCAATCTTAAAATACTGTGCCAAAAATGGATGTTCAGAACCTTCTGCCGGGTCACCTATTTCATTACAAATTTGTTCTCCCGACATTAACATTGATCCTCCATAATCCATATAAACAGATAAATGATCAATATCTTCAGGTGTTAAATTCTGCCCTATTTCACTTCCGGTTGAATACCAGACAAGAGCAGTATATGGTAAATAATAATCATAGGTAGGACCTCTTTCACCTGGTTTTATATAAAGCATATCAAAATCTATATTCAATCTCTGCATTGCTTTTGGAGGATTACGCCCCACAGCCTGAGGCACTCCTTTGCCACCCATCTTCTCGAGGGCGGCGCTGATTTAAGGGCTGTCCAGATAATGCTTGGTCATGTCGATATCTCCACAACCCAGATTTACACGCACGTAGCCACAAAGCGTCTTAAAGAAATTCATGAAAAATATCATCCAAGAGGATGAGGCTGTTAATGAATATCATTTAAATACTTGTCCCACTCCATGGGAAGAAGTTGTTTTTTTTTATTGTTGCAGTCCTTGCACGATGGAACCACGTTGCTTTTTGTGCTCCTGCCGCCACGTGCTATCGGAACAATATGGTCCATGGTAAGCTCCTTTGGCGGGACAAGGCGACCGCAATAATAACATACACCCTTTGCGCAACGGCGTTTCCACCACTGGGATGCTCTGAGTTCTC
>JAUVJU010000069.1 GCA_030592285.1 Caldifarciminota bacterium | reverse complement strand
TTTAATATAAAAAATTCTATTCCTCATGATATTGTTGATATACATATTTACCCATTAAATCATGATGTTTCTGAATTAAGATTTTGGTCTAATAATAAACTTATTGATGTTCAAAAGTCTAATAATAATACCTTAAATCTGTCCCTTTTTTAACTTTTCCAAGAGTTCACTTTTAAAGTTTAAATTGGGCTAAATGGTTCACTTTTAAAGTTTAACCAACATTGTATAGGTTGCTTTATGAAAATATTATTTATGGCATATTATATTTACAATTTCTTAATATAAAAAATCTTTCAACTCAATATCCTAATCACCATTAAACACTTCACTGATTTTATAAAGCAAGTCCTTTGTTGAAAATTGTTTTGGCAGGAAAAACTCATTTTTTCCAATATCCCTTGTGATGTGATTATATTTTTTGCATAGCCCGACATATATATTACCTTTAATTCAGGAATTTTTTTTTATCATTTGCTTATACAATTCATTTCCATTCATTCCCGGCATTACTATATCAGTTAAAAGTAAATCAATATGCTGCTTGCTATTAATTATATTATTAAGTGCATCATCCGGGTTCAATGCTATTATTGTCTTATAACCCTTTGAGCTAATAATATTATTGCATACATCTAATATTAGTTCATTATCTTCTACAATCATAATTGTTTTATTCTTGCTGCTGCTGTACCATTTCTTTTGATGTTTATGTTCAATATATTTACTATCAACAGAAATAACAACTTCAGGAAAGTATATTACCCTTAATGTTGTTAAAGCACCTTTCTTTGATGAAAATGGTAAAATAATAGGAACTGTCGGAATCGCACCGTAATATTAATGATAAAAAGAAATTGGAAACACAACTTATTCAGGCACAAAAAATTGAGGCAATTGGTAAACTTGCAGGTGGAATAGCCCACAATTTCAATAATATGCTTACTGTTGTTTTGGGATATGTAGAAATATTGTTGAATAATCAAAATAGCAATTATGATACCAGTGAACCTTTAAATGAAATCCAAACAGCAGCATTAAAATCTAAAGATCTAACTAGCCAACTCCTGGCATTTAGTAAAAATCAACCACTTGAACCAAATGTTTTGAATATTAATACAATTATAAGGAATACTGAGAAAATACTACATCAATTAATTGGCGAAAACATTGAATTCATAACCATGCTTAATGATAAATTGGGTAATATTGTTGCCGATTTAAGTCAGATTGAACAGGTTATTATTTATCTTGCAATTAATGTCCGTGATTCTATGCCCAATGGCGGTAAATTAATTATAGAAACAAATAATACGAATTTGGATAAATATTTTGCTATGAATCATTTATCATTTTCACCCGGACATTATATAATACTTTCAATAACAGATACAGGACATGGAATGGATAAAGAAACAAAATCCAAAATATTTGAACCATTCTTCACCACCAAAGACAATAACAGAGGTACTGGACTTGGACTTTCATCGGTCTATGGTACAATAAAACAATCCAATGGATATATTTACTGCTATAGTGAATTAGATAAAGGAACTACATTCAAAATATACCTGCCGCGAACAGATGCTGTTCCAATTTCCAATGTAAAAGAAAAAATTATTCAAAATTCTAGAAATGGAAATGAACATATTCTTATAGTAGAAGATGATTCCACATTAAGAAATCTATTCAAAAAAATGTTTGAAAAACTAAATTATAAGATAACAATTGCTGCCAATGGAAATGATGCTTTACTTCTTATTGAGAAAAATGGAATAAAACCGGTTCTAATTCTTACAGATATAGTTATGCCTGAAATAAGCGGTATAGAATTGGTCAAACATCTGCAAACAATTTTACCAGATGTAAAAATACTCTTCATGTTTAGATACTCCGACACCGGTATTATGCAAGACAATAAAATTGATTTAATTGCTTCCTTCATCCAAAAACCATTCAATATTCATGATCTTACTACAAAAATAGATGAATTATTACAGAAAAATTAATTAATGTGTTTGTCTTAATGATGGGCGAACACATAGGTTCGCCCCTACAACTTGTGTGATGTAACATGCCATAGGCATGCCAAGAAAAGATAAAAAAGATAATAAAATGAAGACAGGAATAATCATGATGAAAAAGTTCACACAATTACTCTGTGTATTTTATAGGAAATTGTTTTGCTTAATATATTCCTCAATTTATTCGGAGTATACATCAGAACAATAGTCTTCACCTTTTCAAAGACAAATATTAAGAGCAAAAACGGAAAAGGACAAGAAAGAGGAGTAATATACTCTTCGAATTACTAATTATTTAATGTTTTTGTGGACAGGTCAAGCCCTGTCCCTACTAATTCGTAATACATTCCTCAAATTACTAATTCGTAATACATTCCTCAAATTACTAATTCGTAATACATTCCTCAAATTACTAATTCGTAATACATTCCTCAAATTATCGGAATGTACTTGCTCAATTATGGGTTTTTCATATAATGTTATCATGATAAGAAAACGAAAATGGGGATTATTAATATTCATTTTTGCGGCAATATTACTAATCATTGAATATTGGTTTGTTAATTTTTCTAACACTCATTTTGATCCATTAATGATAAATAAAGTATTTATCTACTTTGGCATTGGATTCAGTATTTTAGCAATACTACTTGCACATTTATCCTATCCTCGCGTACATAATATGAAAATTTTTCTTTCGGGGTATCTTACAGGATTATCCGTTCTTATATTCTTTACATTTACTAAATCTGGTATATTTAACACTATACTAAGCAATGATTTTATTCCATTACTATATTCATTTCTTTTTATAATGCTGCTTTTTGCAATTATTCTTCCATCTATAAGCAAATTCAGTATAGTAAAATGGTTTACAATATCTGCTATTCTTCTTGAAATTCTGATAATTACTATTATCCGTATAATTAATATACCATTATCACAATTAACTTTTTTGCGAAATTTAGTAGATTTTCAACTATTTCAAATCATTCCAGGAATTGTATTTATAGTATTAATTATTATTTCAATTGCATTCTCTAAAAACCAGTTCTATATTGGAGGAACAATTGGCGGATTAGTTCTCCTACTTGGCGGTTCATGGTATCTAGGACCATTTAGTCATAATCCTTCTTTAAGTGATGCCTATGTTTTTGCAATTACTCCATTTTTTCTCTCTTTGGGTATTCTTGTTCACTGGATTGCACGAATGGGACACATGGCTTTTTATGATCCATTACTTAGAATATATAATAGAAGTTACTGTGATAAGATACTATCAGAAAGGGTCAACATTTCTACCTCTCCACCTTTTGGTATAGCTATTATTGATATTGATTTTTTTAAGAAAGTTAATGATACTTATGGACATCCATTCGGAGATAAAGTATTAATTCATATTGCTCATCTATTATCCAATGAATTGGTACCAAAAGGAACCCTTTGCCGTTATGGTGGAGAAGAATTTGTTGTGTTTTTTCCTAATAAAGGGAAAAAGGACTTACTCTCAATTATGGAAAAAATCAGAATTAAAATAATGAAAAGTGCTATATATTATAATAAGAAAAAGGTTAAAGTAACCATTTCTATAGGCATTTCAGTACGAAGAAGCAAGCATCAATCATTGGATAATATTCTAAAATCTGCTGATAAAGCCCTTTACACTGCAAAAAGCAAGGGACGCAATAAGGTAATCTGCCGAAATCTAATTATTAATCGCTGATTTACAATGATTCATTTATTTATATCAAATTTTTCCATAAATTCCTTGGATGGTTTGGGATAATTCCCAACTCCATTAAACTTTTTGGTATATATTGCCTTTTTTGGACAATGATGATAGCATGCCCAGCAGCCATAGCATTTATTCTCATCAAAAACAGGAATAGGGTCGCAGACAATTGCATCATATGGACACACTTCCTCACATATCTTACATTCATTGCAAAGGGACTCATCTACAAACTTATTACCCATATCCTTACTTGCCTGTTTACGGGAATGTGTTGGTATTAGCATATTAAATAAACTAACATTAATCCTTTTTTCTTTTATATTTTTCTTTTCCTGCACAAGAATTGCCAATTTGTCCAGCTTTGTTATAAAATCATTGAAGCATTTCATTTCCTTTTTATTTGGTGCCTTCAAATTAGCCATACCCTTAGCAATCATTGGTGGATAATTCTCTGGAGTATGAAGTGAATGTCCGGCAATGATTTTAAATCCTCTCTTCTTTACCCACTTGCCAAGCACTTTTAGTGTTTTTCCTCCAATAAACCCAAATGTATTAAAAACAAAAGCATATTTATTTTCCATATCATCAAATTTTTCTATGAATTGCTGCATCAAATATGGAGGTCCTCCAAAGTCCGCAAAAGTGGCAAAACCAATAATATCATACGCCTTAAATACAGGTGTTTTGTTCACTGTTATATCAAAAAAATCAAATTGAATATTTGTTACCTTTTTGGCAATATACTGACAAGCGGTTTTAGTATTCCCTGACCCGGAATAGAAACATATTATTCCTTTGATCATTTTTACTCCTTATAATAATTCAAATAAATTATTCTTACTGCAATTATTATATATTTATTATAATACTCTTAAATAAATATTGCAAGTATATTTATATAATGTATCAATATTCAAAAATAGGATTTTCATTCATCAATCTCATATTATTATTTAATCATATATTGTTAATTATCTGCTTTCTCAACAACATGAATTATTTTGTTCAATATGAATTTTTATGCGTTCTGCAAATTTCTCATAATGCTGTGATGCTTCATATACAATCTCAGATATGATAGTGCTTATTTCATTATCTTCTGATTCAACAATATGATAATATTCCTTTTCAATAATGGTATTCATTATTGTTTCAGCAAATAAAAGACATTGATGACCGGAAATCTTGTTTTCAATAAGTTGCTGTGTTTTATCTTCCACACTATTAATTAACATCTGAATCGAAGCATTTTCAAAATTATTATGATAGTGAAATTTTCCCGGATTAAGCTCTACCATTTCTAATATGGTCTGTATTATTTTTACCCTTTCATATTCACGCTTTGCCAAATCATTCCAGAATACAGCATTTTCAGAACAATGCACTCCAAATAGTCGGAATATATATGCGGACTTTGATTTCAATTCCTTTATTAAAAGTATTGTCTTCTTTAATGACTCTATATCATAAATCATTTAATAACTCCATATTTATATTTAATGATTTAAATGGATTTGTCAATATTTTTTGTTATATTTTTTTTTCTATACTTTCTTTTCTACTCTTTTCCGTGTCATTCTGAATCCTCTCCACGCACCACAACTGAAGAATCTCATATTTCCGTGTCATCGTGTTTCGTATAATATCCATGCCGTACTTGATACGGCATCCAGCATTTTCTTTTCTGCAGTAGGGGCACAGTTAGAGGTGCCACTAAGGCACCTCAGTGTTTTTTATTCTTTATAAAGTTCTATAAAAGTAGAGCCATCTAAAGAATGAATGATAGTAGTATCATCTTCAAAGGTAAAAGAATATATAAACGAGGCACTACTTGTTGCATAGGTAAATTCATATTCTGTATCTGATGATGTTTCTGTAATTTCAATTTCTCCGTCTGAAGCGTCTACGGTTTCTTTAAAATCAATAGTTACACCTACCATTGTACTTGTAACATTATCACTTGTAAATTCATAAGACATCATGTCAGCAGCATCTGTCCATGTTCCTATTATCCAACTTGGGGGATTGAAAGTTGATGAACTAAATAATGCACAACCTGATGACATCAAAAGCAATACTGCTAATGTTAGAGTTAAACTAATAGTTTTCTTCATAATTACTCCTTTTTAAATAGTTTTTATTCAATTAACTTAACCTAAATTACTATACATTTCCTTTTTGTATTTGTCAACCCAATTTCATTGTTATTCTCAACCATCGATAATTGACCATTGACTGCATAGCATCCCAGCATGCTATGCAATATCACCGCATATGTTATTACTATTGATATGAGAGTAATAAATTGTAGAATAAACATAATGGGGCAGGTGCAGACTCTATACGCCGTCCCTTTAATTCCTAATGATTTCCTTTACCTTGGAAACAAATATTGGAATAGGAATAAAATATACTGATGCACCTAAATATGTCTTCTTTTCATAAATATTCTTATTTACAATGATTGCCTTTTTAATATCATTTTCCTTTATGAAATTTAACATTGCCTTGGGAATTTTGTTTATTGAACCACTTTTTACTTCAATAGGTATTGTATCTCTATTTGTATTCACCACAAAATCAATTTCCGAACCATTCTTTGTTCTATAAAATTGAATATCAATATTACTAATATTCCGGATATGATTATATACTAATATTTCATTAACAAATCCTATATCATTTCTTAAACCTCCCTCTCTAAAATCCCTTATAAGAGCATTTCTAATACCTGAATCATAAATAACAATTTTCTTAGATTTCACAATACTTTTTTTCTTGTTTCTATAAAAAGGTTCAAGAAGAGAAATAACTCCACCTGCTTCAAGTACATATATCAATTCTTCAACTTCTCTTCTTTTAATATTACATTCCTGTGAAAATTTTGATATTTGAAATAAATTACCTGAATTAAGAGCAGCCAATCTAATAAATTTATTGAAATTAACTATATTAATACTTTTATTTATATATTGTCTTATATCGTAAAGTATATAACTTTTTGTGATTTCATTTAGTTCAGTGATTTTTTCATCAATGTTTTTTATTAGAGAAACTTCTGGCATTCCTCCAAACAATTGATATTCATTAAAACAATTATATGTTTCATTTGCCAGCAATTCAAAATCATTTGTATTTTTAACTTTATTTAGTTTTTTTAATAATGTATCCATACCAATAAAATTCAGAAATTCATTAAATTCTAAAGGTGGAATATTAAATACTCGT
Source organism: Caldifarciminota bacterium (assembly GCA_030592285.1). GTDB lineage: Bacteria > Hydrothermota > 32-111 > 32-111 > 32-111 > JAUVJU01. The sequence continues at coordinate 3,714 of JAUVJU010000069.1, read as the reverse complement.
TTCCTGCCCGCACCACTTTGCTTAATATTCTTTAATATCCCGATTGAAGATGATCCCGACATAACAACCATTATCTTAGGATAATTATCAATTAATGTTTTGATTATTGATGATATGTTTTCAATATGTTGAACTTCATCCAAAAGAATAAGCCCTTTCGTATTCTTTTCAAATCCATTCAACCTTAAATAGTCAGTGAATGTCTTGTAATTTCCTAATATTGTCATATCATCCAAACTCTCTATATCAATAAAAATATTTTTTATTCCCGAATATTCCTCTTGAATAAGTTTTAATATACTTGTTTTCCCCGTTTTCATTGGACCAATGATTATACTCCACCGTTTGTTTTGCAAGGATATCAAAATATCATTAATATTATTTCTATGCTTCAAATCCACTATTTTCTCCTTTCTCTTAATTTCATCTATACTATTTTATCAATTTTGTTAAAATAGTCAAGTATAAATATTTTATTATGTATTATTTCTCATATTACCGTCAACACATCTCGCAACCAATTCAAGTAATGCCGTACTTGATTCGGTATCCAGTATTTTCTGCTTCTGCAGTAGTGGCAGACCTATGTGTCTGCCCTCTACTCTGTCATTGGGATGAGTAGCAACGAAAAAGAGATCTCATCTATCCTAAGCTTGCCTGCCATGAGCCGAGCCGAATGGCCGAAGGATTACTGCCCCCCATTCTTTATCCGCACTCCGCATCCCGCTTTTTTCATCCACTTCTGCGAACTTTTTCTACTTTTTCAACCACCGTCCCCTTAAATCTTTATTAAATTACAGATACTGGAATCGCATTATCAAATTTTGTAAGTGGAAATAATTCCTCTGTTAAGCATATTACACCACCTGCACCTACAGATACATTCTTTTTCCTTAATAATTGGAAACTACCTATATCACTTTTTCTTGGTGAAGCAGTTTTCTTAAATTCAAGTGGATAAACAAAACCATCTTGAATAATAAGAAGATCAATTTCTTTCTTATCTTTATCACGATAATAATAAAATGGTGCATTCTTCCCATTATGCCAGTATGATTTCAGCAATTCTGAAAGAATCCATGTTTCAAGTATTGGTCCTGACATAGCACCTATTTCAAGTGTTTTTGGACTTGACCATTCTGTTAAATATGCACATAATCCTGTATCTAAAAAATACAATTTTGGGGCTTTTATAAGCCGTTTTGTAATATTTGAATGCCATGGTTCTAATAAATAAATTATACCTGATGTTTGTAAAACAGATAACCATCTTTTTGCAGTATTTACAGAAATATCCGAATCTCTTGCTAAATCAGAAAAATTCAGTATTTGACCACTCCTTGCAGCTGCTGTTCGCAAAAATCGTAGGAAAGTCATTTCATTACCCACATTAGTAAGATTGCGAACATCTCTTTGAATATATGTTTGTACATAAGAACTATAAAACAAATCTCTTTCAGGATGCTTTTCTAATGACATCATTGGATAAGACCCTATCCAAATCAATCTATACAATTCATTCAATGAAAGAGGTGGTCGTATTTTTATTCTATTTTTTATCAATGTTGATAATGGTAAAAATGGCTTATGTTCCTTGCTTTTCTTTATTAATTCTGAACGGGAAAACCCCAAAAGATTTATTATACCAACACGACCAGCTAATGATTCTGTTATTCCTTTCATTAAATGAAATTGTTGAGAACCAGTTAGCCAATATCTACCAGGGGAATGATTTTTATCAACATCCATTTTAATATACGGTAACAACTCAGGAGCATATTGAATTTCATCTATAAGCAAAGGAGGAGAATATCTCTGAAAAAACAAAGCTGGATCTTCCTTTGCAAGATGTAGTATTATTGGATCATCTAATGTTATAAAAGTTCTATTTTGCTTTTTCAAGTGTTGAAATAAAGTTGTTTTCCCTACCTGCCTTGCACCTGCAAGTAATAAAACAGGAAATTTTCTATCAACTTTCTTAATAAAATATTCAAGAGTTCGGTTTATATACATTCACCCATTCCTTTTCGTCCAATTTGCTATTCAATTGCAATATAGCCGATTTCAATGGTCTTGTCAACCCCTCTTTTTTCCACTCTTTATACTCAATCTTTTTTTAGCCAAACTGTTTCTTATCAATAGTAATACTTTACACTTACAAGAAATTACAAATTTACAACCTCCGACCGCTGCTCCATCCTGAGCTCGCCTGCCATGAGCTAGTCGAATGGTCGAAGGGTCTCTGCCAGCGTACTAGAAACAAGATACCAGCCCACTTCTGCGAACTTTTTCTACTTTTTCAACCACCGTCCTCAAAATTCTTTTTTACTTGACAAATGAAAATAGTTATACTATATTTATTTTATAAATAAACATAGGAGAATTTATGAAAAAAAGATTTATTTATAATAGTATTCTTTCCCAATTAAATAATAAGAAGATTGTTGTTCTTGTTGGAGCAAGACAAGTAGGCAAAACAACATTATTAAAGCAAATAAAAAAGAATTTGATCAAAAACAATAAACAATCGTATTACTTCACATTAGAGGATAAAGATATACTTAAAGAATTTAATGAAAATCCAAAAAATTTGTTTAATTATATTAATATGAAGAATAAAGCGAAACAATATGTATTTATTGATGAAATTCAATATTTGAATAATCCATCATCATTCTTAAAATATTTGTATGATGAACATAACAGCAAAATAAAACTAATTGTTTCAGGGTCATCATCATTTTATATTGATAAAAACTTCAAAGATTCATTGTCTGGAAGAAAAAAACTATATATTTTGTACCCATTATCTTTTGAGGAAATACTGTATTTTAAAGATATAGAATTAAACAAGAATCCAAATAAATTATTAGTAAGACAACTTAATGGAATATTTCAAGAATATGCAATATGGGGTGGATATCCGGAAGTAATAACTTCAACTACCCAAGAAGAAAAGAAGGAAATATTATTTGATATTGTTTATTCCTATATAAAAAAAGATATTTTGGAGCAAAATATAAAAAGAGAAGATAAATTTTATTTACTATTAAAATTTCTTGCATCACAAATTGGCAGTTTATTAAATAAAAATGAAATTTCAAGATCTATAGGAATTTCAACAACGGCTGTTGATAATTACCTGTATTTTACACAGAAAAGCTTTTATGTTTCACTTGTAAATCCAATGTTTAAGAACAGAAAAAAGGAAATTGTAAAAATGCCCAAAGTATATTTTAATGATATTGGTATTCGTAATTTTTTATTAAAAGATTTTCGCAATATTAATGATAGAGATGAAAAGATAAAAGGACAGGTATTGGAAAATCTATTTTTTCTCAAATTTTTAAATAGTAATATAAACTTAGATGAAATAAATTATTGGAGAAGCAAAACTGGTATTGAAATTGATTTTATATTAAAAAGTAAAAAAGCATATGAAATAACTTATAATTGTAATAAAAATAAAACAAAAAACATACTTACATTTAAGGAACAGTTCCCTTCTATTCCTGTAAAACTATTATGTATAGATGATTTTTACAAAAAATATTAAAACAATAATATTTGGTTCGCTCTTTTTCCCATCATGCCAAGCCATGTCCCGTACTTGATACGGGATTGATACGGTATCCAGTATTCTATTTGTAAATCTTTCTTGCCACTTGCTCACTTGAAATTTGCCACTCATTCTCCACTTTTTCAACATTTTCA
>JAUVJU010000106.1 GCA_030592285.1 Caldifarciminota bacterium | reverse complement strand
TCAAATATTATTTTATTGTATGAGTTTTTTTGTATTCAGTGTGATATATGTATATTTCCAATTAAAATATGTAATTAATATTTTTCTTACTTGCATATATCCATAGTTCAATGTATAATAAAAAACATGAAATGGAGGTGCAATGTTTAGTTTAAAGAATTTTTTTAACAATTTTATATCTAATGATATTGCAATTGATTTAGGTACATCATCAACTCTTATATATGTTAAAGATGTAGGGATTGTCCTTAATGAACCATCTGTAGTTGCTATTGATGTGAAAACAGGAAAGCCCATTGCTGTTGGGTTTAAAGCAAAAGAAATGCTTGGACGAACTCCACAGGAAATAAAGGCAATAAGACCAATGAAGGATGGAGTAATAGCGGATTTTGAAGTTGTTGAAATGATGTTAAGAACATTTATTGGCAGGGTTCAAAAATCAAGTGCCTTAATGAGACCAAGGGTTATTGTTTGTGTTCCATCAGGAGTAACTGCTGTAGAGACAAGGGCAGTAAGGGATTCCCTTGAACATGCAGGTGTTAGAGAAGTATATCTTGTAGCCGAACCAATAGCAGCTGCCGTTGGAGTTGGCTTACCTGTTGATAAACCAATAGGCAGTATGATTGTGGATGTAGGCGGTGGAACAACGGAAATTGCTGTTATGGCACTTAATGGTATTGTTTCCAATAATTCAATAAGAACCGGTGGAGATGAAATGGATGAAGCAATAAGCCAGTATATTAAAAGGAATTATAATCTTCTTATTGGGGAACAGACAACTGAAAAAATAAAGACCGAAATAGGCAGTGCCTTTCCACTAAAAGTAGAAAAAACATTGGAAATACGAGGACTTGACCTTGTTGAAGGTATTCCAAAGACCATCAAACTGACATCTGATGAAATAAGAGATGCATTAAAGGAAACCATTGGTATAATTGTTACTGCTGTAAAACAGGCATTGGAAAAATCACCTCCTGAACTTGCTGCCGATATTGTTGATAATGGCATAATAATGGCAGGCGGCGGAGCATTACTCAGAAATTTTGATAAACTGCTTACAAAGGAGACAAATCTGAAAATCACAGTTGCTGAAAATCCTCTTGAATGTGTGGTTAAGGGAAGTGGAATAATATTGGATGACATTAAAAATTACGAAAAAATCATAATGCAATTATCAAGATAATGAATAGAAAAACATTTTTTACTTCAATTATTTTAATTATCATTTCATCAATAATATTATTTAGCAGTAAAGGGCTTGAACAGAGAGGACTTAAATCAATATGCAGAAAACCAATATTACCAATTTTGAAGGTAATGTCATTTTTCTCAGATAATATTGAGAATAAACACTTACTGAATATGTTATTAATGAGATATAGTGATACAGTTATTGATAATGCAAAATATGTTTCTTTACAAAAGGAAAATGCATTATTCAGGAGAATGCTTGAATTGAAATCAATGAAATCATTTGAAATGATTACTGCTGAAATATTAGAGAGGAGAATAAATAGCAAAGGATATTTACTTATAAACAAGGGCATTAATGATGGGGTTTCTATTCAAATGGGTGTATTGTTTTTAAGTGGAATAATTGGAAAGATAATTGAGACAGGTGATGGTAGTTCTATTGTAGAAACATATTATAATATAAATTTTAGATTATCAGTAACAGATATTAAAGGCAGTTATTATATAATTGCAAGGAGTAATGGGAAAGGGGAAATGATAGCTAAGGATTTGCCTAATATAATAATGGAGAATGGAGATACACTTTATACTTCGGGAATAGGTAAATTATTTCCGGCAGGTATTCCTGTAGGCATTATTGATAGTATTGTTGAAAATGGAAATATATCTCACTTGATTATTAAACCATTTGAACAAATAAATTCGGACTTTTTGTTTATTGTGAAAACAAAAGATCAATTATCAAATATAAAAAATATTAATACCACTGAAACAATAGGAAAGATAGGATGGTATCAGGTAAAGAAATTGCAATAAAGTATATTTATGCTGCAATCATTACTTATGTAGTGATATTTATGACAGTAACATATCCTCCCATTATTTCTTTTTTGGGTATTGAATGCTATTTGCTAATTATTATTTCAGTTATCTTTGCAATCAATTATAATGGAATATTTGTTTTAATATTATTTTTTATAACAGGTTTTATAATTGATTCATATCTAATAACTCCCTTAGGTTTTCATTCACTATTTTATGTAGTAATAGTATTTATGATACTATATTTCAGGAAAATGATATACAAGAATTCATTTTCATTACACATATTTCTTGTTTTTTTAACATCATTGATTTATGGTACAATAATGGTGATTATGAATAACTCGCTCATATCTGCAACCTATATTATTAAAAAAATTATTTTATCTCCATTACTTACAATTGTTATATTTCTATTTGTACAAATTATTATGTTTCTAATTCCTTTTAGGATTTCTCAAAATGATGCAAAAAAATAGACAAATAGTCCTGTTTTGTCTCTTTATTCTCATATTTGTAATATTATCTTTTATAATATTTGGTTATCAGGTTCTAAATAGAAAACATTATACAGAATTATCATTAAAAAATAGAATAAGAATGTCTGTATCAACTGCCCCAAGAGGTAAAATATTTTCAGAAGATGGAGTGGAAATTGCATCTGTTCATTATTTGTATGCACTATTTTTGGATGTTGGACTTGTAAAACACGATATAAATACATTAAAAGAAATTGCCAGAATATCTGAAATATCTGTTGATTCACTAAATCAATTAATAAGAAAAGCAAAGATATATGGACAAACCCATATACTGCTTGTAAATGGGTTAGATGTTAATAGATTATCTATTCTTGAAGAAAATGCTAATCTATTTCCTGATCTTATTGTTAGGAGAACTGCCTATAGAAATTATCCATATAAGGAATTATATGCACATCCCATTGGTTATGTTGGGAATATAAACAATAATGAGTATGGCGATTTGAAAAATAGTGGATATGCATTATCTGATTTTATTGGAAAAGATGGAATAGAAAAATATTATGAAGAGTATTTAAGAGGACAGAATGGGATCCAATATTTTGAAATTGATGAAACAGGAAGAATGATAAAAGAGATTAATATGGAAAATTCGGTTAATCCTATACCGGGAAATGATCTTTATACAACAATAGTACATGAATTGCAATTATATGTTGATTCACTGCTCAATGGATATGATGCTGCAGAATTAATAATCATAAATCCTAATAATGGCAGAGTAATGACCTTGATCTCAAAACCATCATTTAATCCAAATATCTTTATTTATGGTATAAAGAAGGATGTATGGGATTTTCTAAAAAGGAATGAAAATTCACCATTTACAAATAGGGTAATAAAAAAAGGATGTATTCCCGGAATGATCTTTCGGATAATAGCATCAATTTCAGCCCTTAATGAAAACAAAATTGATACATTAACAGAATTCCAGCCATGCACAGGAAGTCTGTTAATATCAGATGAAGAATTCAGGTGTTGGAGTGAACACGGTCAGTTGAATCTACTTAATGCAATTAAATATGATTGCATCATATATTTTGCACAAATGAGCATTAAATTGGGATTAACGGATTTTCTTAACAATGCAGAAAGATTTAATATTGGACAAATCACAGGTATTGATCTAAATAATGAAAGTAAAGGATTTTTACCTGATATAAATTATTTCAATCAAAGATATGGTATTGATGAATGGGGTAATCCGGAGATAATCAGATTCATAACAGGAACTAAGGATGCTGAGATAACTTGTTTACAATCAGCGGTTTTTATAAGTATGCTTATTAATGGTGGCAATTTAATTAAGCCATATATTGTTGATTCTCTTGTATCTGCTAATTCCGGAAAACTACTATATAAAGGAGAAATGAAGAAAAGGAATATTGGAGATATAAATAATAATGCTTTACTATTTATAAAAAATGCTTTAATAAATTGCATATCCTCTGAAACATCTATTATTCCGGGAGCAAATATTCCGAAAGTTAATATGGGTGGATTTTTATCAATAAATAATGAGTATAGCAGCGGAAGCGATGCTGCACTTTGCTTATTTTATCCAAATGATAATCCTGAATTCCTAATGATCCTCAATCTTTATAATATTGAAAACCCAAGATATACTGTAACAAGTACAGGAAGAAAAATTTTGGAAAATTACTTAGAGAGTATAAATGCGATTCATTGAAAAATTTGATAAGCCATTTACAATTGTTTATTTATTACTACTAATTTTAGGTATAATGGCAGTATATTCTGTTTCTAACAGTACTGATATTACGGTATTCTACAAACATTTATTTTGGATTGGTATATCAATTACTGTATTTATAATGCTGCAGTATATCCCGATAAAGGTGATATTTGCTTCATCCTATCTGCTATTTGCACTTAATATTACTGTAGTTATTCTATTAATGATTTTACAGAATAATAGATTTTCCGGTATTGAAGAAATAACTATTTTTTCAAAAGGATTTCTGAAAATAACTTTTATTCTATTTCTTGCACGATTTGTTTCTAATAGGAAATTTGAAATAAATTCAATTAAAATAATTGTAATGAGTATTGTTTCTGTATTAATTGTATCTTATCTTTTACTTGTACAATATTGTCCTGGAAATGCAATTATTATTATTTTATCAATGATGATAATTCTATATTTGTCAGATATGAAATATGAGCATCTATTTTTTGTAATATCATTATTTATAAGTTTCTTAATATATCCAAATTTATTTATCTGGATTCCCTTTATCATTATTTTTATAGTATGCTTATATATTCTAAAAGCAAATATATTTGTAATAATATCAGGAATATTCTGTAATATAATTAGTGGTTTGCTCTCACCATATATTAAAACAAATTTCTTGATTGATAAAATTAGAATTATGATGAATAAAGGTGATGTACATGGATTTGGATGGAATCTTCTACAATCAAAAATTGCAATAGGATCAGGAGGATTCGCAGGCAAGGGTTTTCTTAAAGGCACTCAAAAGGGTCTTGATATGATTCATGGACAGGAAAGTGAATTTATTTTTTCTGTTATTGGAGAAGAAATTGGTTTTATAGGTTTAATTATTATTGGATTTCTATATTTTATGTTATTATTTAGAACTATATTTATTAGCAATCAGATAAGAATTAATTTTTCAAAAATAATTGCATTAATATTTTCAACAATTATTGTAAGCGAAATGATAATGAATATTGCCTTTTCAATAGGTTTATTACCATTTGGAGATGTTTTATTACCATTTATTAGTTACTCGGGCATATATCTTTTAACATCTTCAATAATGGCAGGGATCATTAATAGGATCATTGTTAATAGATTGGATTACTGGTAATGGGACTTTTAGATGGAATTGTATTTGAGGATAATTGTCTTGTATGCGGAAAACCGTGTATTACTCATGATATTCAGGTGTGTGAAATATGCTACAAGAAATTAAGGATAAGGAAATTAAAATTTGATTTTAAGAAAGGTAATAGGAAATACAAAAAGTATCTTCCCAATTCAATACTCTATGTCAGTAAGTACAATGAAGTGAGTTCAATGCTTATTAAGAGTTTCAAATACAGAGGAGTAGTGAAGTCAGGAATTTTCATTGCATCATTAATGGCTGAATCATTGCCGGAAATGATTGATCATTATACTCTTACATATATTCCCTATGATTATTTTAAGAAATTTAACAGAGTATATAATCACTCAGCATTATTATGCTCATATATTTCTTCATTAACAGGTATTGATGTAGAGAAAGATATAATAAGAAAGAAATTATCATTATTATCTCAGGCAAGATTACCTTTTTTTGTAAGAAGGAATAGACCATTAATGTTTAAACCGGGTAATACACCAAAAAGTGATACAATATTAATTATTGATGATGTAGTAACAACAGGACGCACATTTATTGATGCTGCCTATGTTATTAAGAAACAAAATCCAAAAATGAAGGTTCATTGCCTTGCCTTTGCAGGGAGATGAAGTTGATAGCATTAATCATTGATATTGAAGGGCAAGCACAGGGTATGCCGCTACTATCTTGACATTTTTAGAAATGATATATAATTATTATAATAAAACAAACAAGGAGTAATAATGACAATTATATTGGATGGTAAAAGTTTAACAATTGAAAAGGTGATAATGGTTGCAAGAGGAAATGAGAAGGTAGAGATACATGCTGATGCAATGGATAGGGTTAAAAAATGCAGAAAAATGGTTGAAGATAAATTAAATGCAAAAGAAATTATGTATGGGATCAATACAGGCATTGGAGAATTTTCAGAAGTTATTCTAACAGATGAACAGGTAAAAGAGTTCCAGAAATATTTGATCTATAATCATGCAGCAGGTATTGGAGACCCAGCTCCTATTGAGCATATAAGAGGTGCAATGCTTGGAAGAATAAATGTATTAATAAAAGGACATTCAGGATGCCGTCCTGAAATACCATTAACCTATGTTGAGATGCTTAATAAGGGTGTAACCCCATTTGTCTGTCAAAAAGGCTCTGTTGGTGCAAGTGGAGACCTTGCTCCAATGTCTCAGATTGCTCTTCTTTTAATGGGAGAGGGACATGCATATTATAAAAATGAAAAAATGACAGGAAGAGAAGCAATGGAAAAAGCGGGAATAAAGGTGCCTGATCTTGAAGCAAGGGATGGACTTGCAGCAATCAATGGCTCAAATCTATTAACAGCAATAAGTGCTATTCATCTTTATGATATGAATAGATGGCTGAAACAGGCGGAAATTGCAACTGCAATGTCTCTTGAAGCATTACAGGCAAATATGAAACCATATGATATTAGATTACATAAGGCAAGAGGATTTAGCGG
>JAUVJU010000093.1 GCA_030592285.1 Caldifarciminota bacterium | reverse complement strand
TGGTCTGGGCAAACTGGGCAGAACACTTCTTAATGCTTATCTAACTGTTGATAATGTAAATATATATATCTATGACAGGGATAGAACAAAGGTAAGCAATGTTATTGACAATAAGAAGGTATTCCCAATATATAAAATTGAAGAAGTACAAGATGTAGATGCAATATTTATAACAGTTGTTGATAATAAGATTATTAGCATTATGAGCAAAATAAATGAATCTTTTGATGGTGATACCATTATTATGAGTGCATGTATGAATATGGAAGAATTAGTAAAACATAAAAATAATGATTCAAATCTGCTCTTAATGCACCCTATTCAAACATTTTCTGATACAAATAGTGGAAGAGAAGCATTTAAAGGCATCTATTTCACAGTTGAATATTCTGACTCTATTGCATTTATAATTAATTTTTGTGATACTTTTGAATGTAATTACACAATAGTTAAATCACAGTTTAATAGAATTAATTATCACTTAGCATGTCTTATTGCAAGTAATTTTTTAGTAATAATGATTAAGATTGCTTCGGATATGCTCAATGATTCCGGTTTATCTGATGATAATATTGAACATTATTTGTATCCTATAATTGATAAAACAATAATGAATATTAAAACAAATGGAATATGTGAATCATTAACAGGACCTGCAATGAGGGGTGATCATAATATTATCAAGAAACATATTGAATCAATTAATGATGATGATATAAAAGCAATCTATAAATTGGTAATGAAAAAGAATCTTGAACTGATTAAAGACAATGATATAGAAAATTATGAAAAAATGGAGAAACTCATTAATGGAAAATAATTGCACTGTATTAAATATTGGTAATACAAGAAATTCTTTTGCATTTTTTTTAAATGATGAAATACTATTTGCGACATATATATTAAATGACGCAGTTAAATACATTGTAGAAAACGGCTATTCAAAAATATATACTATATCAGTAAATGATAATAATTTAAAAGAGTTGGAGAAAGAATTAAATGGAAGAATAGATATTATAGTATTAAAAAAGAAAAGAAAAATATTCACATCAAAGTATGATACTCAGCAAATTGGCATTGATAGATATATTAACATTTACTATGCAATAAAAAACAATATATTTCCATCTGTTATTATGGATCTTGGTACTGCTGATACTTTTGATTATATTGATTCAAAGGGAATTCATTTGGGTGGTTTGATTACACCCGGATTAGAAACACTATTTAAGTCCGTTAATGTATCAACAGATAATTTACCTGAACTAAATCCGCAATTTAGAGATATAGTGTTTGGAACTGATACTGAGACCGCCTTAGGACAAGGTATATACGGGCAATGGCTTTTAACGGCAATTAATTATGCTTCATTATTAAATGATGAATATAAAAACTCATTAAGAATTATTGGAACAGGAGGAAATGCTATAAGAATAAAGGATTATATTACAAATATTGAAATAGACAATCAATTTACAATTAAGGGTATTAAGAGTTATGCAGAAGAATTTTATAATGAATAATGAAAAAGAAATTGAAAATGTAGTGGATTATATTATTAAAAACATTTCAAAGAGATCTGTTGTTCTATTAAAAGGTGGGCTTGGAAGTGGAAAAACAACATTTGTGAAACATTTTTCTTCAAGATTTGATATTAATACCGTATCAAGTCCTTCGTATAATATTATCCATATATATAATAATAAAATAGTTATTTCGCATATAGATTTTTATCGTCTTCATACTGATGCCGAGATAAAAGAATTAAATTTTTATGAAAATATAGAAGAATCGGATTATACATTTATTGAATGGCCTGGAAACATTGAAAAATCACTAAGACATTATAAAACAGCATGTATTGAATTTGATATTGTAAATAATAAGCATACTGCAAAGGTAATAATATGATTATCTCAATATCAACTGTTACAAAGGAGTGCTCTGTTTTTATTATTCATAAAAAGATAGAATATTACCGTTCATACATAGATACAGATATGATAGAAACATTACCTATGATTATTAATGAATTTACCAATAAGTCATATTTATCAGAACTGGAGACCCTTTTTGTTATAAGGGGTCCGGGTTACCATACGGGCTCACGCATAGGTATATCATTTGCAAAGGGGCTTGCAGCAAATAAGGAAAGTAATATTATATATAGTGACTCTCTTGAAATACTTTCATACAAATATCCTGAAGATGGATATATTACAACATTATTAAAAGCAAGAAACGGTATATACAATTTTGCTCTTTTTGAAAGAAATAAAAATGTATTAAAAAGATTATCAGATAATGAACTTGTTGAAGAAAATGAATTGCTAAAAAGGATCAAAGGCATAGTTATTGGTGAAGGAGTGAAGTATCTTAAAAAGGAAATTATTAACAATTCTAAAATAGGAGAAATATATTATCCTGATGCAAAAACTGCCTATAAATTTTTCATGGATTACCCCAAGGGTTTAAAATGAAAAAAATTGGAATTCTTATACCTGCATTTAATGAAGGAAGTCATATTGAGGAATTGTTAAGAACAATAAGATCACTTACAACAATTGATATTAATGTATTTGATGATGGGTCGGATGATGAAACATATTTAATTGCAAAAAAATATGCAGATAATGTTTATAAACATGAAATTAATTGTGGTAAAGGAAAAACATTGCTTGATGGAATAAAAAAAATGCAAGGACATTATGAATATGCAATACTAATGGATGCAGATGGTCAACATAGACCAATGGATATAAATTCATTTATAGATAATGATTATAAAAAGTATGATATTATTATTGGAAAGAGAGATATGAATTTTAAAAATATGCCTTTTGATAGATATTTTACAAATAGACTAACTACACTTATTACTTCAATTTTTGCTAATACAAGAACATATGACTCACAATCGGGCTTTAGAATGGTTAGAATTAATAGTATTTTAAATTTACCAATAAAAACATTCAAATTCCAAATGGAATCAGAGATGCTCATAAAAGCGGGAATTATGAGAATGAAGATAGGAAAAACAAAAGTGAAAACAGTTTATGGTGATGAAATATCAAAAATAAATCCTATAAAGGATACTTTAAGATTTATTAAAATGACATTGGAGGTTTTATGGCTTTAAATATACTTCTATCAAATGATGATGGTATTAATGCAGAAGGATTAATTGTTCTTGAAAAAATTGTAAGGAGTATGGGACATAATGTGTTTATTGTTGCTCCTGATAAGAATCAATCGGCAACAAGTCATTCACTAACATTAACCAAACCATTAAGGATCAATGAAATTTCCAAAAATAAATGGGAAACAACAGGAACTCCAACTGATTGTGTACTTATTGCAACACATGGATTAATAAACGAAAAAATGGATATGATTATTTCAGGAATAAATCATGGTCCCAATATGGGTGAAGATATTCTTTATTCGGGTACAGTTGCCGCTGCTATGGAGGGTCATCTTATGGGAGTGCCTGCAATAGCTATCTCTTTGGCAACATATAATGAAAAGGATTTTACAAATTGTAAAAATGTTATTATTCCAATAATTGATTTTATTCTGAATCTTGATAATAAACGCATATTTATTAATGTGAATATTCCCAATATAAAAAATAAAAAAATAAATGGAATAAAGATAACCGAATTGGGCTCAAGGGTATATTCAGATATACTCATTGAAAAATCGGACCCACGCGGAAAGAAATATTACTGGATTGGCGGCAGTGAACCAACATACGAAGATATTGAAGGTACCGATTTTGAAGCAATTGCCAATAATTATATTAGCATAACACCACTTCATACTAATCTCACAGATAAAGATGCAATGACAACAATCAGGGAAATAAAGAATGTATTATGATAAACTGAGAACAGAAATGGTTAATGATCAATTAAAGACCCGGGGCATTACAAATGAATATGTAATTGAATCATTTGAAAAAGTTAAGAGAGAATTATTTGTTCCGGAAAACCTCAAGAATATGGCATATAATGATTCTCCATTACCAATTGGATTTAAACAGACAATATCTCAACCATATATTGTTGCAATAATGACTCAATTATTGAATCCAGAAAAAGAAAATATTGTACTGGAAGTTGGAACTGGCTCCGGCTATCAGGCTGCAATACTTTCATATCTTGTTAAAAGGATATATAGTATGGAACGCATAAGGGAATTACGCATTGAAGCACAAAATAACATTAAGAAACATAATATAAAGAATGTATTTTTTATTCAAGGTGATGGAACAATTGGTGCCTCACAATATGAACCATTTGATAGAATAATTGTGACAGCTGCAAGTCCAAAAGTCCCTCAAATCCTTGTTGACCAATTAAGTGATAATGGTATAATGATAATACCTGTTGGAAATATTAATCTTCAATTTCTAAAAAAAGTGGAAAAAAAGGATGGAGAAATCATAATCACTGATTATGATGCCTGCAGATTTGTTCCGCTAATAGGAAAAAACGGATTTTAGTTCTTTTATCGGAGTGTAGCGCAGTGGTAGCGCACCTGGTTCGGGACCAGGGGGTCGCTGGTTCAAGTCCAGTCACTCCGATTTGTTGAAATTATGAAAAAATTTATAATAATACAATTTATTTCTATAATTATATTCCTTAATATATCAGGGAATATAACATTAGATAATGATATTCATTTTATCTATCAGGAAAATGCTGAGCCATATGATTTTGTGTCAATAATGATTGATGCAGGATATTATAATGCCTATTCAGGTATATCAGGTATAATAAAGTATATGTCTGAAAAAGTGAGTGTAAAAGGAAGCAATGATTATACTATTATGCCGCTATATTCATCTGTAAATTACTATTTGGACTCAGGAACTGCTGATGATCTACTTATAGAAATATTGAATAGCGGTCTTTATGATAATCAATCTGCTGTTCCATATATACCTGCAAATGAAATGGATAAAGCATTGAAAATGAGGATGAGATTTTCCGGTAATGTATTTAAACATTTTAACATTGTAAATATAAGTGTAAAATCATCAACTGATAAAAGCACTTTAATAGAAATAATTAATAAATATCCCAAAAAACATAATGATAATTATTTCGCAGATATTCCTTTATTAATGGGAACATTTAATATTACAGGTCTTGAAAATCAAGTGTATTTTTACGATTTTAATATAAAGGATATTCATTGTATTACCGATGTACTATATTTTTATTATTATCTTTTAAAAACAAATTACAGTGCGGAAATTAGATATATTTATGATCATGCTGTTATTATGAGTAATGAACCTGTAAAAACAATTGTTTCTCATAATGATTTTCAACTTATAAAAAGTGAAATGCTTATGTTTTATAATAATGCATTGAATAATGTTCATTTTCAAACCATTTTCGCACCTTATCTTCTTTATAGGGGTAAGACCAATTACATACTTGGAATGAGGAATAAAGCAGAAAAAGTTAATTTCAATGAATTTAAAGCAATAATTAATAAAAAAACATCATGTGTTTTCATTAGTGAAAAGAAATATTTGCCTGAATACAATATATCTGAAACAATATTAAAAAATGGAATTACTGTGTTATATAGGAACTCTCCTAATTATACTACTGAAGTATCAATACTCATTAAAAATGTTCTTCAAAATGAATATTATTATTCCAAAACATTTGCATCGGATATTATTTTTGATGCTCTCTCAAATAGAATAGACAAATGGTTTGTTATGCCTTATTCAACATTATCCGATATAAGAATATTTACAGGTGTATTTGATAATCTATTTATTGAAAACGAAATTAATACATTATTTAATGTATTTAATGAAAATATAAGCAAATTTGATAGAACAATAGTCAATAGATTCAATAGGTATGCAGAATCATTTCCAAGACAGGATAGCATTTTTAAAAAGAATTATTTAAGTAATAGAATTTCTGTATTGGATGATGCTCTCTATCTTACCAATGGAGAATTGAATGTATTAAAGAAAAAAATATTCTATCCTGGAAATATTATTATTTCTGTTTCAACTAAAATACCGGAAAATGATATATTATCAATGATATCAGAATCATCACAGAAAATTGATAATTATTATTTGCCAATTATGGAATTACCAATTATTAAACCAGATGAAAATGAGATTGCCTTTATTGATAAATGGTATGATGACTTGGAAAATAGCAAGATTATTTTAAGTACTCTTCTTAACCATCCATCGTCAATTGTCATAAATAGAAAGTATGCATTACTAAGTACATATCTACTTATTAATGCAGAAAAATATTCAGAAAATCTATATTTTAATATAATGAATAAAGGAGCAATGACAATATTGCCTGCACTTTCACATTATCTTTTTAATGATAATACAAAATGCTTTGAACTTTTGGGGATTTCCGAAAGTAGTGAGTGAGAAGCAACTTGTTTCCTGTATACAAACAAATTAATCAAAATAGAAGAAATATGTAAGAAATACTGGATTCCAAGTCAATCCTGTATTAAGTTTGGGTTATGATTTTAAATTAGAGAGAAAAAATATAGGAACCTAAATCTGGTATTTATTATAATTGGTAAATTCACTTTTGTGCTTTTCAAACCATTTATATGTTTTTGAAAGACCTTTATAAATATCAGTTAATGCTTTATAATTAATAAGTAATCTTGCCTTTCTATTATCTCCAAGAAGAAGATCTACTTCACTATCAACAGGTCTTATCCTGTTTTTAGATGATATTATTTTTAATCGCTTTCCAGATATTTGTTCAACAATTGATATGATCTCCTTAATCTCAAATGCTTTATTTGAACAAAGATTAAATGTTTCTCCAATACAACTATTATTTAGTATTGCTTTTTCTATACCCTTAATAATATCATCAATATAATTGAAATCCCTAATAGTATCAATTTTACCAATTTCAATCCTATTACCACCTATTGCCTGTGTAATTATTGTAGGAATAACGGCTCTTAGGGATTGTCTTGGACCATATGTATTAAAGGGTCTTATAACTGTTATTGGTAGCTTAAATGATTTTATATATGAAGATGCAAGCACATCAGCTGATAATTTGGTTGCTGCATAGGGAGATGAAGGATTTTTTGGATGATTCTCATCCATAGGTGTATATATAGCAGAACCATATATTTCGCTGCTTGATAATAGTATGAGATGACTATTTTTATTATGTCTAATACATTCAAGTATATTCATTGTACCGGTAATATTACTGCTTACATAAGAACTTACAGCATTATATGAGTAGGGGATTCCAATAAGTGCTGCTAAATGGATTATAATATCCACTTTTTTAGAAATTCGCTGTAAGAATTGATAATCAGTGATATCCCCCTGAATTATATTAAGATTGCTTTTATTTTTTATATATTTGAGATTGAAACTATCAGATGTAAAATTGTATTTTACAAGAGCATCTACTTTGTATTTTTTTAATAATAGATCAGTGAGATGACTACCAATAAAGCCTTCTGCACCTGTTATAAGGACTTTTTTCATTCTTTCCCCCCAAATGTATTTATTGTTTCTTTATAAATATTCATTTCACCAATATCACTCCAAAAACCGTTATGTATATAATATCCGATCTTCTTTTTATGCTTGATTGCCTTTTCAAGTAATTCATTCATATTCAATTCATTATTTTCAAAGAGATTAAATACATTTTTTGAAAAGATATTTATTCCTGAAAGAACATTACCATTATATCCGGGTTTTTCATCAATATTTACAATCTCATTATTTTTGGTCTTAACAAATCCATAAGGAAAATTATATGAGAAGGGTATAAGGCATACTGTAATATCATTATTATTCCTTTTATGATCTTCAAGCATCATTCTAATATTAACATCTGTAATAATATCACAATTATGTGTAATAATATGTTCATAGTTTGAATCAATGAAATAACTCA
>JAUVJU010000085.1 GCA_030592285.1 Caldifarciminota bacterium | reverse complement strand
GTCACACAAGTAAAGGTACATTCCGAATAATCTGAGGAATGTATTGAGCAGGAGTAATCTGAGGAATGTATTGAGCAGGAGTAATCTGAGGAATGTATTGAGCAGGAGTAATCCGAGGAATATGTTACGAAAAACTTTTATTTCCTTTTTTATCTTTTCTACTCCGTCACACAAGTAAACGGATTGATAGGTGGGTTTTGAACCCACCACTACGAACATAATGAATTTATAAAAGATCAAAAGGTGCAGATGTATATTCTGAATAATTTGAAGAATATATTGCTCCTCTTTTTTGTTTGTCATGAGCTTGCCGAATGGTCTTCCTCCGCAGAAAAGATATGTATATTCTGAATAATTTGAAGAATATATTGATCATCTTTCTTGTTTGTCATGAGTTAGTCGAATGGTCCTTCTCCGCAGAAAAGATTCTTATCCTTATTGTTTATCTTTATCCGCTTCTGCTCCTAACATTTTTCTTTGGAAAGGTGAGGACTGTTTATTCTGGGGAGTGCTTCTAAAAATCAAAATTTCTTTTTATATTAAATCCAAAATAAAACTTATTGTCTAAACCGGTGTATTCATAAGGGAAATATGTATTGAAGCGGGATAATGTAATAGCAAATTGATGTCCCCATGTTGTCATATAAATCCCTGTGAGAAATCTATTCTGTATTCCATTTGTAAAAGTGAAAAATTCATCCTCAAAAACAATAGCTAATTTTTCAAAATACATTATTTCAAATGGCAAAGCAATCATTGCCCCTGCTTTCATACATCCATCTTTCAAATTTGATTCATAAGCAATTTCATAATATGCTTTAATAATACTAATAAGATCAATCATAATAATTTGACCTGCTGAAAATGAATGCTGAGCAGTATTTAGATTTCTTGAATTCCGATATTCAATATATGTTCTTGAGGAAACAGGCATTAAAGGAATAAGATAATTAAATGCCGGACCAAGACCAATTTTTTTGTTATTTGTATCATAAAAGATCTTAAATTCAATACCAAATGGTAATAATGCCCTATAATCAATATATGTATTAATGCCGGAATAGATAATAGAATCCAAACCAGATGAAAGGGGAGATAATCCCAAGCTTACTATATCAAGTTCACCAGAGAAAAAAACCTCTTTACGCGGATTGTCTGTGAGGATAAATGATAGATCATAAGCATTAATTATAAATGCAAACAAAATAATAATAAGCATAATAATTTTTTTCATACTATATTCCTAAAAAAGAAAGGGAAAGGCATGCCTTTCCCTTGTGTTATTTAATAATATTAATCTTAATTGTTTTATTGAAATCTATTGAAGCAATTTTAAGAAAATAAATACCCGATGTAATATGTGAAGTATTAACAAATATATTGGTAAATCCTGCACCTACTATGCCGTCTGCTACTTCTAAAACATTTCTTCCTGATATATCATACAGAGATGCCTTTAAGTTTGTTTCTTTTGGAGAAACAAATCTCATCCATGTACCCATTTTCACAGGATTGCTGTCTATTCTTACAGATGTTTGTTTAATAAGCATTGATAGAGATGTGCGAATTTCCTTATATGTTAATGTATTCCCATCTGTTGTTATTACAAGGATTCTATATTCATACATTTTATCAAGAGATACATCTTTATCTGTGAATGAATATGTATTTGGTGAGAGTGAAGATAAGACCTTATATGTTGTTTCTCCCGGTTCTCTTTTCTCTACTCTGAAGCCCGATATATTATCCACACCATTAATATTCCATCTCAATGTTAAGCCATTCTGTTCAAGAGATAATGTTAAAAAGAAATTCTTAATAGCTGTTATGGATGTAGTTACATCATTATAAGATCTAGGCATGATCTGATATCCCTCAAAATATGGTGATGAGACATCATATTGACTAATAATACCAATAATTCTTACATTCCATGTTGGTTCAGTGTTCTCATCAATATCTGTATCGCCGTCAATCCACATATAAAAAGTATCGCTAATATTACCCTTTGAAATATCTGCAGGATCATGATTGTTCATCCATAAGCCCGCACTATTTCCCGGTGTGGGCCATGTGCCGGAATAGATACCATCTGTATATATTTGACAGAGTAATCCTTCATAACTTTCACCCACTGTATCCATTAATTGATCAGCAGTAATATATATTGTATCAATTACATGTCCGCTTGAATGTAGTATTAAACCTGAATAAGGGTCTTCAATCCTTGTTTGTCCATTCCACATACCTATTGTTCCTGTTGCAGTAATGCTATCACCGGGAATAACATCTGTTGCGCTTGTATCTGTTTTTAGAACAGCACCTAATCTGTAATTTTCCTGGAAATTGAGAATATCAGCAGATGTTGAATATACATTAGATGGAGTTGTTACTATACCTGTTGAACGAATCTGGTAATCATAGTATAAAGGAAATCCATTGGAATCAATTGCTTTAATTGTGGGAATGGATGTATAACCCCAGAAGAATTTTCCTACATCATTTGCAAACATATCATCTGAAACATTATCCACAGCATAAATATCATATTCTATTTTACAGGCATCATTATGTGCAGGAACTATATATTCATATACATCTGAACCAATAGGACTCATATTAAATGTATCAATAGAAAATGGACTATGTGCCGTTACAATGAGTTCAACTGAAAAAACACCATCAGTGTCTGTTACTGTTGCTCGTACTGTATCAACTTCTGTACTTAGCGGTAGAATGGGGCTTCTTGATACTCCCGAAATAGTTGGTCCGGATACTATACCTGAACCTGGAGATGGTTCAGAAGAAATGGAAAAATCATTTGTACAATTATCTGTATCTACTCCATCAGGAATCCTTGTTGCAGAAAGTGAATCCCCTGGATTTGGAGCAGGGTTTGTTCCTGTACCATAATTAACATAATCAATTTGAATAGAATCGGCATTATATAAAATTATTTGGTCTCCTGAATTGGAAAGACCAAATGAACCTGTTATTGAATCCTTATATTCAAAACTACCAACTCCGCCCGGTAAGGTGTAATAGACATTAAATGAATCAGTATTATTCATAAGAACAAAAAATTCATTGGCACCAATTGTTGTTCCGGATGGAATACTAAATGAACCTTCTTCATCTGAAAGATAATAATCAGAAACATCAACAGGAGAACTGCCTGTATTATAAAGTTCAATCCATTCAGTGGTAACATCTCCAAGAGAAGGACCATTTGAACAGAATTCATTAACTTTGATATCTCTATTTATTGTTTCAACAACAATGAAACTATATGGATCTGATTGTGATGAATGAGCATCATTATCAATAGCATTGTAATAATAATCAACAGTATCACCGGCGGCGAATGTTCCAAAAGTATAATAATATCTAGTTCCTGTTATATCATAAGAAACAACAGTATTTTCAGAACCGCCATTAATGGTGAAATGAAGTGTATCTGCTACAATGCTTCCATTAGGATCTTCAATATCAATTGCCGAATATATTGTTGTTCCTGCATCTGGAATAACAGGGTCTATTTCATTATTGGAGAATATTGGTGTATAATAATCTACTACATGTGATGATGTATCTGAGAAGGTGACAGCATTACTGTCATCAACTGCTTTGGTATAGCCATAAATTGTATCATACTGATTAAATATACCAATAGGATAATAGTATCCCTGCCCAACAACAGAATCCTTCTGTATGCCTGTCCATGAACCGGCATCTCCAACTTTAAGAAAAAATGTATCCTGAGCAATACCGCTATCATCATGCATATACTGTATAAATATTACAGCATCACCTGGTTCAAAATAATTTGGCAATGATGCTGTTGAATCCATTACAGGAGGGGTATTTGAAGATGTTCCGCTTTTATCAAAAAACATTTCTACAAATTCATAGATATAATTACCTGTTCCTGATGCATCGGAATATTCTGTAATAACAAAGCCGGCATCATTACCGCCCGTAACACCACTTCCAGGAGTTCCTGTAGTATCATCAAATTGTGTCCATGCATTTAGGTTTGTCGCATCTCTAACAACAGTATTTCCGCTAATCAATGCTGATGTTGATGAATCAATGAGAGATGGAGCAGCATCATGGAGAGAAAATGTTTCTGCTCCATTTATTGAAAGAGCAGAATTTGCTCCATTTATATAAATAACATTAGCAGCCAATGATACATTCCAAAATGTTTCAAAGGCGGCTTTATCAGTATTTCTTCCAATAACAATATAGTCTCCATCAAATAGAGTAATGTCTCCAAATGTATAAGTCTTAGAAGCATCATACTGTTTCATCTGATAATTATTGATATTGAGAGAATCTCCTGTTTGAGCAGCAAGAACATTGATATTTGTTGTATCGGAATAGGTAGATGCCGAACTATCATCAATTGCTCTTACAAAATAATCAACAACATCTCCTTCACTAAATGCACCGATATTTGTAAAATAGTAATTGTTTCCTACTATTGAGTCATGCTGCCATGAATTCCATGCTCCGCCATTCAGTCTACCAAATAAGGTGTCCGCTGCTATTCCACTATCATCGGTAATTATTGCAACAATAGATAAATTGTCACTATCCCTTAATGGGTCTTGGTTATGTGAAGCAGATACTGCGGGTGGAACATTGGGTGCTGAACCTGTCCCATCATTATATATCTCAACAAATTCATTGCTCCAGGCAACTGCATCTGAATATTCTGTAATAACAATTCCAATATTATGTCCGCCATTTACACCACTACCGGGAGTAGCATTTGTTGATGCTGACTGTGTCCATGTATTAACATTAGTACTATCCCTTTCAGCAGTATTCCCAGATGTAAGAATATGAAGGGTTGAATCAATTGTAACAGTGGAAGCATTTTTAAGATAATAATTTTCTCCGCCATTTATTTGAGGGCATGAACCACCACTATTAAAATAAATTGCATTTCCCGGCAATGCACCCCATTCAGATTCAAATGTAGCTTGCGTAGCACTTCTTCCAACAATAAGATACCAGCCATCAGGTATAGTAACATCAGGCAATGTAACCTGCTGGGTTAAACCATTTTGATGAAGTACATATCCATTAACATTTATATCTGCCGCAGATAAGATTGTTATGGAGATTATAAGAAAAAGTAATATTATTATTTGTTTCATCGTCATCCTCCTTTTATATTTAATTTGACTATTTATAAATTAATAATTCTGATTAAATTTAGTAAATAAAGCATTATCCGTATCAAATGATTTATTCATATATATACTAAACATGAATTTATCATTATGATAATTTACTCCAATACCTGCAAATGCCTTATTTTCATTAAAATTGAAATTGGCATAGCTCACATCATAATTGAGTGACCAGTTAGGATTGATATCCTTAAGAAAGCCGGCACGAAAAATAGAGTATGTGTAATTTTGATTCATTGTACCAAAAACACCGGATTGAAATGAAAAAGTTGTGTTATCACTCAGCTTTGGCATCAAAGAAGAGATGCGATTTGTTTCTTTTAATACACTAATATCGGTATTAGCATTTAATAATAATGCTAATATTATCATTAGAAAAATAATTAAGCAATATTTCATAATAACTCCTATTTATCTATTATAATATTAAAAAATAAATGATAGGATGTCAATAGGAATGATTGTGGTTTGTTATTACCAATAAAAAATGTCCCCCTAAATTACTATGAATAAATGTCCATTTTTTAAGTTATATAGCAATACCTTTATACTAATATCTTTGCTCCCTCACACAATCAATAAGAGGAGCTGCTGCGAGCAGAATAAATGCCATTTGTACCGCAGATGCTCACCTTATCGATTGTCTTCGTCCGCTTTATTCTGAATCAACTTTGCAAAAACTGGGTGCTATTGAATGGGCAACAAAAAGTCGTATAATTATTTTATTATGAAAATAAATATTTTTATTATTATATTACCAATACTATTATTAACAGGATGCAGTGAATTATTACCTCAAAATGATACTCCGGCTGAATATGCTTATGTAATAAGAACAGGGAATTATGAAAATACCGGACTTATTCAGGAAATGTGCGAAGATATGAAACTTGTTCTAAAAAATCATAGGGTTCCCTATGGTGTGGCAATTATTGCTGATTGCAAATCAGGACAGATACTTGGTATTGCCGAATATTCAGAAAGAGGATATTTTAGAGGTGAATACATTAATTCAAATCTTGTATGCTCATCTCTTTTTAAGATTATACCATTATCTGCTGCAATTGGGAAAGGTATATATAAACCTGATTCAAAAATAAAATACTATGGCTCAATGTATTCGGAATTGAAGAACTATTTAAGCATTAGAAAAAAGCAAAAAGCATTATATTCAACAGTTACTCAGGGGGTGGCAAAATCAAACAATCCTGTTTTTGCAGAGATTGGAATGATTCTTGGAAAAAAAGCAATCATTGAATATGCTGGAAAATTTCTATTTAATAATTCAAAAATTAGTGGAATGCAACTGGGATATATTGATTCAATTAAAGGAGATAGGGAATTAATAAAATTAACATCTGGACTTGATTATTCCTATGTAACACCATTTCATGCTCTTATGATTGCAATGACAATTGGTAATGATGGGAATTTAATGGTTCCATTTATAAATAGTACAGATAGAAAGATACAAAAAAAGATTGTTAGCAAAACAACCAATGATTTTATGATGAAAGCTCTTTCAGAAACAACCAAAAAAGGTACATCAAAAAAGATGTTTGTGAAATTCCCCAAAATTGCAGAAAGAACTTATGCAAAAACGGGCTCTCTATATGGAAAAAATCCCGGCGGCTTCTACAATTGGTTTATGGGTATTTATAAAGGTGAAAAAACAAATTATGCAATTATTACTCTTGTAGTGAATGATCCAAAATGGGAAATCAAATCAAGCTATATGGGAATTAAATGTATTCAATTTGTCAGAAAATATGCAGACAATTAGATTTTCTTCATTAAACTTATTTCACTTAACGAAATATGGATTAAAGCAAATATTACCATTTAGAATAGAGAATTTCTATATAAGTAAAAAGAAATATTTAAATATTGTAACAGACAAAAAACAGCATATAATTATATATACAAAAAGAAATAGTCCATACATGTATATATCAGAGAGAACATTAAAAAAGATCAAGCATGGTTTTAATGATGTACTTTCTACTCTTTTAAAAGGCAGAACTATTTTGGAAATAAAGCAATTTGAATTGGATAGAATAATTGAATTTATTACAGATGCGGATATCAAGGTATTTGTTCAATTTATTCCCGGAAAATTCAATTTATATGTAACAGATAAACAAAATACAATTATTAATCAATATTCATTTTTAAAAAATCGCGAAGGGAATGTATTAGAAAAGCCGGGTAAAAAGTATATTGTTCCTGATGAAAAAGAAATAATAATGTATTTAAATAATGAAGAAAAAGAATATATAAAAAACTTTAATATTATGCCTGAAGAATTATTGAAAAAGCGGATCTTTTATACATATATAAGGAAAAACACATATCATATAATTCCCTTTATTGTTGAAAATGAAACATATTTGGATTCATCGGAGAATATATCTGAATTGATTGAAAAACTGAGAAAAAGGGACTTAGAAAATGAAATTGAAAAGTCAACTAATATTGTGTTTGAAAGATTAGTAAAAAAAAAGGAAAAGCTGGGGAAAGAAATTGCATTAATGATGAATATACAAAAAGAACAGGCACTTGTTAATGAATTGTATGAAAAAGCAGAAACAATTAAAATGCATTTAAATGATTTAAAAGGAAAAAATCAATTAATTGCTATGTCAATAATAAATCCTGAAAAGAAACTTACAATTGAATTGGATAGATCATTAAATGCTCAAAAGAATATGGAGAAATATTTTAAAGAAATGAATAAGGTGAATAAACGGATTGAAAGCAATAGGATAAGATTAAAATCAAAACAATCTGAATTATCAGCAATCATTAAACAGATTGAAAAAGTAGAAAATGGCGAGATGGAGATTATTGAAGAAAAGGTAAAAAAACAGAAAGATAAAAAAAGAATTGGCAGAACATTTATATCGCCTGGAGGATTTAAGATTGTTGCAGGACGCAGTGCAATTGAAAATGATAGAATTACAACAAAAATTGCTTCAAAGAAAGATATATTTTTTCATGCAAGAGAAAAGCATGGTTCGCATATTATTTTGGTTACTGGAGGCAGAATTCCGGCAAAAGTAGATATTGAATATGCCGCAAGTATTGCAGCATACTATTCAGCGGGTAAACACTCATCACTTGTTGCTGTATCATACACTGAGATAAGATATGTTACAAAAAAGAGGAAAAGCAAACCAGGTGAAGTATATATCCTTAATGAAAAGGTTATATTTGTTTCGCCAATAAAGATTTAGGGACGGTCGTACATTTTGTCCACAAAAGGAGGAATATATGCCAAGAACAGC
>JAUVJU010000026.1 GCA_030592285.1 Caldifarciminota bacterium | reverse complement strand
TCTTTTTTAAGGCACTTTTTAATTGTTTGGGTTTTCTATAATAATTCAAATAATGTTTAAGAAGATATTCATACGCAGTAATAAGGAAACTACCTGAACCACAGGCAGGATCAAGTACTGTAATACTTTCAATCTGTTTGGGTGATTTATCCTTTATCTTTTCACCCAATGTATTTTTCACAATATAATTCACTATATACTGGGGTGTGTAATAAACACCGCCGGCTTTTCTCACTTCCGGTTTTTCCTCCACCTTTGCCTGATGGGATGGTGTTAATCGTATTGTTTTACCTAAGAATTGTTCATATATATTTCCCAATATCTCAATGGGTAGAACCGAGAACTCATAGGGTGAATTTGGATAGTATAGATCATTAATGATCTCATTGAATATCTTATGGTCTATTATCAATGTGGGAGTAATTCTATCCGCCTTAAAATCAAATAATCCAGAATTATATTATTCATCCGCTATCTTTAAATATTTAATCAATTCCTTATATATATGATATGTTTTATCCTTATTTGAGGATAGTTTGCGTAATGTTCCATAATCTTCCATTCCCTTATCTTCTGCAATCCTTAAAAATATTATTCTGTCAATAATTTTCTGAACGGCAAAATTAAGATCATAGATGGATAATGCACTATTCCTTAAAGCAATATTTCTTGCCAGATCATTTCGCCATCTATCTATCTGTTTAAGGAATTCCTTATCAACCTCTGAGGTTCCTTTCTTTCTCTTATTATCCTTTACATATTTATCAAAACTGCCTTTCAGAATTGCCTGTTTAGAGAATGTTGCATTAATAAATTCCCAGTGTTTTTCATATTCATCAAATTTACAGTAAAACACCCTTGCCACTGATGCCTTGTCTGTTGCCTTGGGTTTTATCCGTGTATCATATACGGCAAATTCCTCAAAATCCGTAAGAATGGATAATGGTAGTTTGGCAGTATAGGCATATCTTCTTAATTGATATGCAGCACCAATATTCATTTTAATATCATTAGATGGTTTTTTTGCTTCAACAAAGAATTTTCTAAGTCCGCCAATCCTGAATGAATAATCCGGTGCTTTTGGTTTACCCTGTATAATAACCGAGTCCTCTCTCACTACCTCTCTGTAATTTTCCGCATAGCCCGCATCATTTCTAACATCCCAATCCAGACATTCAAAAAACTTATCAATGAAATCCGTTCTTGTATTGGACTCATCATAGGATGAACTCTTATATTCCTCATAATGCTCTTTGAATTGACTTACTAACCGACTCAATTTGTCATTCATACAATTTTACCTTTTTAATTTACATTGTACTTCTCATTATACATTATACTACAAATTTGTAAATCTTCAAGACAAGAAGGGCAGGAAGATGGATTCCTGCTTTCGCAGGAATGACACCAAGAAAAGAAAGAAAGGAAATACTGGATCCCGCATCAAGTGTGGGATGACAACAATCATCTGGAGGGGTCGGAGGTTGTAAATTTGTAATTGCTACAGAAGAAAAGAAGGCACGACTCGTCGTGCCTCTACAAAAGAAAAGTGGAAATGTCTAAGAATGAGTATCAATAAGCAGATTAGTAGATTTCAATATGTGAAAAAGAACATAATATTAAGAATAATGGTTTTTGTAAAAGCTTGGGGTCGGAGGTTGGAATTTTGGAATTTCTTGTAAGTATATGATATTGATTAAGTTAAAAGCGGTTTTTTAGGAGTGGAAATTACTTCAGCAATGTATTGCTTGGATGGAATTGACAAAAGGCAAGGGGGGCAAGCAATGTATTGGTGGACAGGTCAAGCCCAGGCGGATTTTCAGCAGTACGGGATGACATCAAGAAAAGAAAGAATAGAATTTAGACAAGAGGTCGGTTCACGAACCGCCACTACGGCAGATAAGATGGATTCCTGCCGACGCAGGAATGACACAGAAAAAACAAGAAGACACGGCACGCAACATATTCTTCGAATTACTCGGAATATACCTACAACCCATTTTTATTTATTTTCGCAATACATTTCTCGAATTACTCAAAATGTACCTCTAATTATTCGGAATAAATTATGCATTATTTTTTCCCTTTCTTTTCCGCCTTCTCTTGTTATATAATTTACTCTCTTAGAATCACTATCCATTGACTTTTTATTTATTCTGTATAATCTGTATACAATAATATTTATAATTCATAACAACAGTATTGTATTGAATAAAAAAGGAGATCTCATGTCATTTAAGACATTCAATGAATTAGGACTTTCGGATAATGCATTATACGCAGTTTCAAAAAAGGGCTTTGAGGAGCCGACAGATGTTCAGATTAAGACAATTCCTCTTCTTCTAAATACAGAAAAAGACATTATTGTTCAGGCACAGACAGGAACCGGTAAAACGGCTGCATTTGCTTTGCCGCTCATAGATCTAATTGCGGGCAATAATAAGCATCCTGTTATTTTGATATTAACCCCTACAAGAGAATTGGCAGTTCAGGTTGCTGAGGAGTTTAGTTCACTTAGAGGAAGACGAAAAATAAATGTACTTCCTGTTTATGGAGGACAGTCCATTGAACAGCAGATAAGAAAATTGAAAAGAGGTACAGATATTATTGTTGGAACACCCGGTAGAGTACTTGACCATATTAAAAGAAAAACACTCCGCTTAGGCAGTATTCGGTATTTTATATTAGATGAAGCAGATGAAATGCTTAATATGGGATTTATTGAGGATGTGGAAACAATTTTAGCATCAACTGATCATAAGAGACGCGTTATGATGTTTTCCGCAACAATGCCGCTTGCCATTAGAAAATTAGCAAGTAAATATATGAAAGATCCTGAAATGATTGCAATTAAAGATCAATTAACAACTGAATTAACTGAGCAGATATATTTTGAAGTTGAGAGGAATAATAGATTAGAAGCATTAAGTAGAATTATTGATATGGAAAAGGATTTCTATGGTTTAATTTTCTGCAGAACAAAAGTTGAAACAGGCACTCTTGCTATTAAACTTGCTGACAGAGGTTATATTGCTGATGCATTACATGGAGATATTTCACAATTTCAAAGAGAAAAAATACTTTCTCAATTTAGAAAACGCAGGATTAATATTTTAGTAGCAACAGATGTGGCTGCAAGAGGTATTGATATTACTGAATTATCACATGTGATCAATTATTCTCTTCCACAGAATCCTGAATCATATGTGCATAGAATAGGAAGAACAGGAAGAGCAGGAAAAGAAGGGATTGCAGTTACATTTATTTCGCGTTCCGAATTTAGAAAATTGCTGATGATCAAGAGAATTGTTAAAACAGATATCAAGAAAGGAGTACTACCCGGTATAGATGCTATACTTGATCAGAAACGAAAAAACATCAAAGAGGAAATTGAATTTCTCATTTCAAAGGAAAAGCATAGTAATTATATGCAGACAGCAGAAGATCTAATGAAAGGTAGTTATGAACCCAAATTAATTATTGCAGGATTATTACGATATGCATTGAAAGATGAATTAAATAGAGATAGTTATAATAATATAGAACAAACAGTTGATTCTAAAGGCACTGCACGCCTTTTTATTGCATTGGGTAAACAGGATAAAATGGATAAAAGAAAATTAATTGATATGATATGCAAGAAAGCAAATATTAATAATAAAGATATAAGAGATGTGAGCGTTTTGGATAAATTCTCATTTATGAATGTACCATTTGAAAGTGCGGAAATCATTATAAATGCATTCAGACAGCAAGGCAAAGGCAAAAGGTCACTTATTGCACGAGCTAAGGCACAGAAAAGACGCTAAATTGTTTTTTGACCTATCAATATATTTCTTGTAGGGGCAGACCTGTGTGTCTGCCCCTAATGATGGGCGAACACATAGGTTCGCCCCTACATTTATTTGGTTGTGTGAGGGAGCATGCCTATGACATGCCAGGAAAAGATGATATAATATAATCAATTATTATAAAAATAATTAAGTATATTATGTTAGAAATTAAATCCTGTTTCTGCAAACCCCATTACAATAAACACAATAAAATACACAAATCCCGACAATAATGATAATATGAAAGTCAACCATCCTGCCCTGTTCCATGTATTTTGACATTTTTTAAAATCATCAGTAGTATCCCATTTCTTTTTCTTATACGCTAATTCATTTCCATTAATGCCCATCCATATCATTATACCAAAGGCTGCTAACCAACCGATAAATGGAATGACAATTACAAGGAACCATAATGCTTCATACACCTCATTTGCAACGCCCCAAACAACAGGCTGCATAAATGCACCCATGTTCCAACCTTTAATATCTTCTTGCATTCCACTACCATGTTCTTTTGTTTGTGATGGTGCAATATTCATATTGGTTCCGCACTTAGAGCAAAACACTCCATTATCCTGATTCTCAGCACCACATTTTGGACAATACTTAATCATTTTTCCTCCTTATTCTTTTTTAAATACATTTCAATTGTTTTCATACTATCTTTGTCACTAAATTTTTTGCATATTGTTTTTGCTTGCTTTAATAGCTCAATTGATTTGGAGTATTTCTTTTTACAATAAAATAATATACCTCTATTCATCAATATTTTCCCATAGATCACATGTTCATTTCCAACAGATTTCATTATTACTTTTGTTGCTTTGTTATAATATTTATCAGCATAATTAAATTTTCTCATTTTAGTAAATACATTGCCGATTTTCAGTAAAGATAATCCAGTATCAAAATGCGATTTTCCTAATGTATTTTCTTTGATAGTCAAAGCCTTTTTATGGAATTTCAATGATTCCTTTAATTTATTCTTATTTAAATTTAAATTTCCCAAATTATTATATGCCATTGCAACATTAGGATGCATTTCACCATATATTTTAATAAAATGATCTAATGCTTTCTTTATATATCTCTCTGCCTGATTATACTTACCTGTTTTATTAAGAAGACCTCCAATATTATTTATTACCCAAACAGTATTTATATGTGTTTCAGAATACAGAACACGGAAAATTTTAAGAGATTTTTTGAATTCTTTAATTGCATTATTATACTCACCCAAATAGTAATATGTAACACCTATATTATTATAACCAATTCCTGTTTTATGATGATTGTCTCCAAACTCATTTTTTAATATTTGAAGTGATTTCAATAGATATTTCAAGGATTTCTTATATTTACCCTGTTGAATAAACAATGTTCCAAGTGAATTATACGAATCTCCAATCTCACTATGATTTCTATTGAATAGTTGTTTCCGTAATTTCAGTGCATTCATATAACATTTATATGCCTTGTTTAATTTTCCCTGATACCAAAAAACTACACCTATATCATTTATTTCCGCTGCTATATCTTTATGTTTTTTCTCATATAATTGTCTTAGAATGTTTAATGACATTCCATGATATTTATGGGATTTTTTATAATCTCCCATATTCCAATATACTAAGCCAAGAGAACTGTATGCTTTTGCTAATTTAGTTCTTGATTTTTTTCTGTTTTTTCGATAAATTTCAATGGATTTATTCAAGTATTTTGAAGCATCTTCATATTTACCTAATTCTTTTTTTGATAAACCATAGCTAAAATAAGACATACCTATCCTAATATCATTTTTCCCAAAATATTTTGTTGAAATAATTATTGCTTTCTTATAATATCTAAGTGATTCATTTAAATTGTAGGTATCATTATATAAATTTCCAGCCTTTATATAATAATCAAATGCTTCATCAAACAATTTGCTTTTTTCAAAATGATATGCAATTTCAGGACTCAATTTTTTATCATTATTAGATAGTAAAATTAATGACTCCGCAGCTATTTTATGAAATCTTCTTATCTGCTTTTTTAACATCATATTATATGCTGCTTCTCTTAAAAGTATATGGGTGAAAATATAATAAATATCCTGTAAAGTTGTCCATAAATTGTTTGATAACCCAGTATTCAGAAAATTTTTTGTTAATGATTCCGGATAATTATATATGGATTTCATCATATTAATAATCATATTCTTATCAAATTCATTCCCCAAAATAGAAGCAACAAATAAGGTTTTTTTCAATTCAACAGATAAAGTATCAATTCTTGATGCTAAAACAGAACTTAATGTCATTGGCAAGCAAGATATGTTCTTTTTTATTTTAATGGAATTGTTTTTTTCAATAAGATATTCCATCTCTTTTAGGTATATTACAAATTGTTCCGTATAAAACGGATTACCCGCTGATTTGCTGAATATAAATTTCTTTAAATGATTTGATGGATTACTTTTTATAATTTCTCTTATTACTTCGCCAGTTGATTCAATATTTAAAGGTTCAATTTTCAATTCTTTAATTATAATATCCTTCGCATTTAATAACAATTGTTTAATTTCCACATTTGTTCTTGATGATACTATTATTAAGCCCTTTTTAAGTTGCTCTGTTTTAATAATAAACTCAATAAGCATTTTAGTATCATTATCACACCATTGAAAATCATCTGTAAATATTAATAAAGTTTTTCTTTCTAATAAAACTTTAAAGAAATCCACTATTGCATATTTTGTTAATTCCATTATTTCATCAGTACTCATTTTGGAATAAAGAGATTCATCCCAAAATATTCCCAACAATGCACCAATCAATGATTTATTTCTTTTGAACTCTGTTAAATTATTAAACTTGTTATCTTTTTTAAGTTGTGAATAATATTTGTTAAAATATCTTTCCCTTATCTCTCCGCTTTTTCCATTTATTCCCATAAGAGATTCAATAAAAATTATAATAGGTTCATAACTTTTTGAAATAAGATTATCACAATTTATCTCAATAATATAAAATATATTTTTCGCTTTTTTTATGAATTCCCTGATTAGTCTCGATTTTCCCTGTCCTGCAAAACCATTAATACAAAATAGTCCTTTACATTTTTTTTCTATAATTTTCCTGGAAAACTTTTCAATAATCAGTAATTCTTCTTTTCTTCCAATTAAAGAAATATCTTTTTTCCTCTTTTTTATTGTTTTTTCCTTTTCCATTTTAAAAACTGTTTCTGCTTCTTTTTTTCCCTTTAACTTAAATTTACCCTCTTTATTAAATTCATAATTTTTTCTTAGTATCTTATATATATTTTCATCAACAAGAATTTCATTCTTATCAGCTTTTGACATTAATCTGGCAGCTGTATTAACTCTATCTCCCAAGGCAGTATATGTTTGTCTTTTTGAACTGCCTATAAACCCGGTAAAACATCTTCCATAGGTTATTCCCATTTTCAATATATCACCAAACTCATCTCTGAATTGCTCTGCAAATTTAACTGCTCTTAATACATTGTTTTCATAAGATATTGGCATGCCAAAGAAAACTATGAATTTTGCTCCTTTATCTCCAAAATCAATGCCATTAAAATATCCCCCATACTTATTTACTAAAGTAATTACATGATCAAACATTAAATTTAGAAGACAGATTTCCTCCATTTTGGAAAATGAAATAAACAATGATACAATATTTCTGAATTCTCCACTTTCAATAGATTTAAGCTGATTTGTCGGGAAAAAATCTCTTTCCGATTTTATTGTATCACATATTTTCTTATCTTTACATTTTTTTGTATATCTTCTGTTTATTTTTATTTGGAAAAAATTCTTCTCTGATAATCTTCTATAATTATCAAAATGGCTAATATCTTTTTCTTTTTCAGAATAAATAACAATATTATTCCTGTTTGCTGCTCTTTCAGCATTAGATGCTCTATTAATAGCGTCACCTTTAAAATAGTATGCCTTATTATCTGTTCCAACAATTCCCCATTCAATATCACCAACTGATATTCCTGCTTTTGCATTAAGAATAATTTCACTATAAGGAGATTTATAATTATTAATGAATTTCAATATTTCATCAGTGCATTTCACTGTATTAATCAAATCATTTTTCTCAAATATTACTGTTACTGCATCACCTGCAAAAGAACCGATAAATCCATCATAATTATCAGAAATTTCAATAATATGGGAAAAAATCCCATTTAAAATGTCTGTAAGGATTTCTATTCCTTCCTCACCTTTTTTCATCAGCATTTCTGTTATATGTGTAAAACCGGAAATATCTAAAAACATAACATTGCTATTTTTAATTATACCATGATTTTTTTTTCTAAGAAATTTTTTATGAATAAAACAAGGAATTAAATTCATACATTATATATTAATACAATTTCAAAAAAAAATCAATGATTATTTGATTTTCAGTAATTTACTTCTATAAACAGTTGAACCTGTTTTCACAATGAGAAAATAAATATCAGAATGTATCTTATTATTATTTAAATTATATGAATACTCTCCTTTTTCCAAATATCCTTTATCAAATATCTTCACAATTCTACCAAGTTTATCCAATATCATGATTTCCACATATTGCTTTTCAGAAATGCTGATATTAAGATTATTTACTCCAAATAAAATATTAATTGGCTGTTTTATCTTATCAGCAAATTCATTCTCAATAATGTATCCTTCTTCATTAATAAGAAGACTCATCCCTATAGGTCCGCCTACTTTCATTCTTATGATTAGATCACCAGTATCAACACCATCAGTTAATTCATTCCATACTATTCCATCGCCGGAACAATAGCTTGCACCCATTCCCACCTGATCAGAGAGAAAATATGAATTGTTTATTCCTGTCTCTGCTTCTATTACAGTCCAGAAATTTCCACCTGGAATCAGATTCACAGTTAATGCAGTATCCTTTATAATCATATCAACTGCCTCTGTTGCTACTGTTGCAGAGGATGAGTAGAATATATTTGACATATCAGGAAATCCTGCATTTTCCCCGGTAATAAAAATCGAATCAGTATAAGAACTATTCTTTTTGGTCCATCTACCCCATGTAACTGTTTTCAATGTGCATGTATCGGAAGCATAGTATTTAACTGCCCAATATTCTATAGGATTGCTTGGTGATGCATACCAACTAAAATAGATTCCACTCTCATCATCATTTATCAAATCATAATCAATAGCCATTAGAAAAATGAAAGTTAGAGTAAAAATGAATACAATAATATTTCTTTTCATTTCATCCTCCTTCTAATATAAATATAATCATAAATGCGGATTTTGTCAAGTAAATTTTATGTTTTGTAAATTCATACAACAATCATTGTAAACCAAATTGTTTATAATTTATTATATTTGAGCATTTACCTCATATTTTGTCAAACCAGAGTAAATATTTTGTAAATTAAATTGTAAAGAAAATAATGAATCAATTTAAATCTCTATTGATATTTATTTAATTTTAACTATAAATATAGGTTAACAAGGAGATTATTATTAAAAAGAAACGCACATACAGTATTGTAGAAGAGGTCTTTCATGCAACAACTCATGGTATAGGGGCATTACTCTCCATTGCAGGTCTAATTATTATGATAGTGCTTGCAGCATTAAATGGTAATACTTGGCATATAGTATCCTGTTCAATTTACGGGGGTACTCTTGTACTGCTTTATCTTAGTTCCACAATGTATCATTCACTTGCCAAAACAAGAGCTGCCGGAGTATTCCAGATTATTGATCATTCATCCATTTATTTCCTTATAGCAGGAACATATACTCCATTTACACTTGTAACATTAAGAGGTGGTCTTGGCTGGACAATGTTTGGTATTATATGGGGACTTGCAATACTTGGAGTAGTTTTTAAGGTTTTTACAGCAGGTAAATTCAAACTCTTTGCAACAATCATATATCTCATTATGGGATGGCTTATTATTATTCCAATAGGCAGTATAATTAAGGCATTACCAACAGGTGGTCTTGTGCTGCTTGTAGCAGGCGGACTTTCCTATTCGCTGGGAACGGTTTTTTATATGATTAAAAGGGTTCCATATTTCCATTTTGTATGGCATCTTTTTGTACTTGCTGGATCTGTGCTGCATTTCTTTACAATTTTATTATATGTTATTCCCTCTTCAAATATCTAATTATCAATAAATCAGTGAGGACAGAGAATCTGTTAATAATCTAATAAACTATGCTAAATATTTTTTCTTTTCCCTTTATTCCTTTAAATATTTTTAAACCACAATAATCAGTACTATATTTTTGCATTATCATCTGATAAGTATTATTATCAATCAAAATTTCTTCTGGTTTTGCCGAAGAACAGATTCTTGCTCCAATATTTGCTGTTTTACCAATAATTGTATAATCCGTTCTCTTTTCATATCCCATTTCACCTGCAATGATCTCACCTGTTGCTATACCAATTCCAATTGTTGTCTTCTTCACAAACTCATTATTCCATTTTGATACAATGTTCATATATGCATTCTGCATATCAATTGCTGTTTTTACTGCTAATAGTTCCTTATTCTTCTGCTTAAATGGTGCTCCAAAAAGTGCCATTACCTCATCTCCTACAAATTTATCAACTGTACCATTATTATTGAAGATTGCAGTTGTCATTGCTTTCAAATATTGATTAATAAATCTAACAAGTTCTGTTGGAGAAATATTTTCAGATAATTCTGTTGAACCCCTTATATCGGCAAAGAGTACAGTAATATTCATTTTTTCTCCATCAAGAAATTGTGTTTTTTCATTAAGAAGCAATTTATTCATGATCTTTGGATCAACAGACCTCCCTAATACATCGCGTAAATGTTTCTTTTCCATACTTTCAAAGATGGCAGTATCGGTTTGACTTGCAACTGCCTTAAGAATTGCTTTTTGATGTAAAGTGATCTGCTGAGTAATGGAACTGCATCCAATTACCCCAATAATATTATTATCAAGGATCAATGGAATTCCGGCATATCTTCTCCCCTTAATAACCCTTACACTAATACCCTGCTTTTTTACGGCAATATGCGAGAAATCCAAAACATCCTTTTCACTTATTTTACTCTTATATCCCTTTAAACTTTGAATAATAAATTCTTTTCCAAAACTATTATATATTGAAATAAATGTATTATCACATTTTATTGATTTCTTAATAGCTAATGTTATCTCATCCATCATTTCATTAAATGGTAAATGTTTGTCCCTTATTGAATCAACTTGATAAATAATTTTTATAATATCTTTTTTATTTATTATATTTCTTATTCTTCTAGATTGATTGGTTGCTGAATCAATTTGATTAATTGCTGTTTTTAATAGATTTATAATATCTTGCTTATTATCCGTTTTTTCAAAGATCACCGCAATACTCCCTAAATTCTCTCCGTTTAATTCAATAGGGGTTAAGTAAAGGATTCTATTCACAATTTTTACAGTTTTACCTGTGATATCCCTTTCAGAAAAATGAGTCATGAATATTGGGAAATGTTGTTCCCGTTTATTTTTTTTAAAAGAAAAATAAATTTTTGAATCATTATATGTTTCATCCCTCACAAATAACATCAATGCATTTACATTTATTTCCTTGCGAATATATTCCACCATTTTAGGCAGCATCTCAAATGGTTTGCTTTTCTCATCTCTTATTTTATCAAGGGCAATCAACATTCTTATTTCTTTTTTCATTAATTCATTATTGTTCAATTATCCTCCTAATCATTTTAATAATTGTACATTAATGATTTTATTAAGTCAAATGGATATTTGTTTGAGAAAACACCCAATCAATGTGTATATGGTAAACTAATTCTATCCTCTGTAGCATAGATCTGCATCATTTCATTAAATTCATCCCTTTCTGCAATTTTATTTGAATCCCTAATACTAAGATATTCATAACCACTCCACATTCCTACTACAAATGAACCCAAGATAATAAGAATAATTGCAGCTGCCTGCAGATATTTGTACCAATTTAAATGTTCTGACCTGTAAGACTCAATTGCTAATTCAGGGAGAATTACTTCCGATACTTCATAATTATTCATAATATTATCTGCATATAAGTAATCATTTAATATCTTCTGACAATGTTCGCACTTATTTAAGTGTAATTTAACTGCTTCCTTTTCTTCATCTATTAGTTCATTGTCTAAAAATTTTACAATCATTTTCTCAGATAAATGTTCATTATTCATTTTTCAGTACATCCTTTATTGATTTCTTTGCTCTAAAAATCAATGATTCAACCGCTTTTACAGTAATCCCCATAATGCTACTAATTTCCTTGTAGGATCTTTTCTCAAATTTTCCTAATATCAAGGCAATTCTCTGTCTATTAGGCAACTCATTAATAAGTATTTTCAATTTTTCAACTCCGGGATCATATAATGCATTATTATTTCTAAAAGATATTTTATCAAATAGTTCATACTGTTTCTTCCTATTCCTTCTTATATCCATACAACTATTATATGTTGTTCTAAATAGCCATGATTCCAGTTTGCTTATATCATTTATACTTTTAAAATTCTTCCACAACTTGATAAAAACATCCTGAGTAATATCATTTGCATCTTCACTATTACCTGAATATCTCCAGGCAATTTGATAAATTTTCTTAACAAATCTATTATAAATCCCCTCAAAATCAGAGGGGATTTTTCTTTGATTATCTATTTTTTACTTTCCTTCATCACAATCATCACAATTATTTTGATTCTTATATAAATGTTTTCCTTCTCCATCCATTCCCCTAAATTTCATATCCATTCCATCCATAATAAGATTTTTCATCATCATCCTATGTTCGCCGTCAAACATTTTTATCCCAATCTTATTCATAATTTCTTTCTGATTTTCATTTAGCATATTTCTTGTTTTCACAAATGTTTCAATCTTTTTCTTTTCAATGTCCATTTTCATTTTTCCAATATGTTCCATCTTCTTTATAAGGGTTTTAATATTGGCATTATTCATCACCAATTCATTAAAATCAATATCAGCTTTTTCTATTTTAGCTTTAATATCAATCATATCTTTCATTAATGCAATTTTAATTTCATGGATTTTCTTTTCCTGTTCATCTGTTAATTCAAGCAACATATTCATATGCATATTCATACCAAATTCCTTGCCATGCATAATGTCAGGCATATTTGCTTCTATTTGTTTCATTTCCTCCTTTTCATGAACCATAATTTTTATTTCCTTTTTTGTTTCTCCAAAAACAGTTAATGCGGAAACAATAAGTACAATTGTTAAAAAAATTATCATTGCAGGTTTTGTTAAAAATTTCATTAGTCCTCCTTTATGTATTTTTTTTCTATCTTTTTCATAATCCTTAAATCATTTGAATCGGATTTATTCATCATATCAATTATGATAACGGAATCACCCTTATCATCTTTTCTAATTATCTTAATTAACATATTAGATTTGTTTCTGAATTTTTTTAATTGTTTAGGATCAAGAATATCTTCATATTGAGCATAATAGTTCATAAACAACATTTTATGTGAATCTTCATACATATTTAATGATTCGGAAAGATTCTGCATTATTAATGGAGACAATGAATCATTACATTTTTCATTCAATCTACATTTTAATGCAATTATCTTATTCATTAATGAATCCGATATTTCAAACCATTCACTTCTGATTTTGTCAATCTCCATTAATTGTATATTATTCAATTTTATATCTTCTATAAAGGGTGGTGGTAATCTGCGAACTCTATGAAAAGGTTTACGATTTATTCTATCAAAAATCATTATGGAAAATATACCCAGGTTTAGGCAGATTGAAATTATCAGCAAAATATATAGGAATTTTGTTTTCATTTTTACTCCTTTTAATTATAGACGCAAATAATCCCATTTTCACGCGGTTTTTTTATCATTATATGAAAATTCAATGATTATTTCAAGTTGAAACCTTGACACAAATAAATTTTCATGTAATATGCTTGTTATGGAATGGTACATAAACTGGGTTAACTCACATATTCTCTTCTCAGCATTTGTTCAATTTGCTATTTTAGGCACAATTGGAGAAATCATATCTTTTCCTATAAGAAGAAAATCCATTAAATTAATAGGCAATCCCATTGAAATTCTTCTAAAGATCATTGGATGGGGTATATTAGGCATATTGATAAAATATGGATTTGCTGGAATGAAGGGATTTACGGACACATTGATGGTTAAAGGATTTTTGCCGTTTTTCAAACATGGCACAATTGGATGGGCAATAATCATGTCCACATTAACAAATATCATTTTTGGACCGCAAATGATGCTTTTTCACAAAGTAGAAGATAATCTTATAATGAGAAAATGGGAATTTACCGGAATAAAACAATCATGGTTCACATTAATATGGTTCTGGATCCCAGCCCATACAATTACATTTGTACTTCCACCACATTATCAGATAGGTCTTGCCGCTCTTTGGTCTGTTGCTCTTGGAATTATTCTTGGATTCTTTTCAAGAAAATAAATAATATTATTCTTTATTATTTTTTTCCCCTCTTATATCAAATCCACACAATTTAAATTGTTCAAATAATTCCTCAGGATCCTCAGACCATAATCCCCATTTTCTTGAAATATGCTCTGTCCATGAATAATCATCATAGGAATATTTATCCTTTGTTTCCTTTCCAAGATTTATCTTTGCATTGAGTTTTTTATAATAATCCTGTTTAAGATAACCATCATCCATCATTTGCATTGCTCTATCTATGATTTCATCATCAAGCTCAGGATACTTATCCTCAAATAGAACAAAATCCATAGGATATCTGGGTCTCTTTTCTGGTTCCTCATCAGAAAAACCCATTGTAAGTCCCACAACAGGAAAAATATGATCAGGTAATTCAAATTGCTTTTTAATTATTTTTGCATGATATGGGGCATATCCGAGAAAACAACTGCCAAGTCCCATAGACCTGCCTGCAATCACCATATTCTGAGCAACATAGGAAACGTCCTCAATGCTAAGAAGGAAAACAAAAAAATCATTCATTATTCTCTTCCAACCCCTTTTTTTCATTATTAATTCACATTTGTGTATATCAACACAAAAATAGAAAAGCCATGGTGCTTTAAATTGATTTTTCTTGATATCTCTGCTTAAAAGAATACTATATGCCTGACTTGCGAATGGTGCTTGCTGCCCTGCCCTTACTACTGTTTCAAGCATTTCATCGGAAGGTATTTCACTCTTATATTTCCTGATTGATTTATGTGCAAGCATTGCATCAATAACTTCATTATGTATCATAATTTCTCCATTTTAAATTACTTCAATAAATTCATTGAATCTATGTATTAATTTCCTCATTCTTGCAATATCCGGAAAAATTTCCTTTTTATTCTTCATATAATCCATTCTCATGTTAACAATCCAATTCAAATCATACATCATATCATAATCAATAATATTCTTTTTATGAGCATCTTTTACCAATTGTGATAATTTTTCATCTGAATTAAGTTGGCCTTTCAAATGATTTTCAACACCATTATTAAAAGTCATGATTGCAATATCAAAATCATCATAATCCAATCTTAAAAGCGATTCCTCAATAAAATCATTGCATAGATCCAATTTCTTTCCAAATTCTGTCTTAAATCCGGATTCTGCCTTTATTTCATCAATATCCTCTTTCAATTTATCCAAATACTTCCTTAATTCCTCTTCCTTTATTTTATCGCTCAATTTATTAACCTCAATCTCCAAATCCTTAAATTCATTTTTCCTTGTTTTAGCTACTTCTATCCTTTCCCTTAAATCCTTGATCTCTGCCAAAACAGATGCTTCAATATATGATTTGTCTCTTCTTGATAATAATCGTTTTTTCATAAAAGATATATTTTGGTAATACTTCCTTTCCGATAGCATTATAAAAAATATAAATATTAATGGTGAAATAAGAATTAATTTCACTTTAAGCTCATCCATAAAACCCATTTTGCTTACTAAATTTCCATTTGCCACATATCCTTTAAAAGGAAGATATGATAATGAGTATATTTTATAGAAATCCCTTCCTGATTTAATAAGCATATGATTATTACCAATACTTTGATAATGAATTGAAGAGCTGAAATCATTATTTTCATATACAGGTACAATGTTTTTATCATTTAACATATAAATATCCCTAAAAGCAAACTTTAGTGTAAATACAGAAATGATAATTAGTATAATAATTGCAGCTAATT
Organism: Caldifarciminota bacterium; assembly: GCA_030592285.1. Taxonomy (GTDB): domain Bacteria; phylum Hydrothermota; class 32-111; order 32-111; family 32-111; genus JAUVJU01. The sequence goes on along the minus strand of JAUVJU010000026.1, from coordinate 4,257 downwards.
TGATTATTGGTATTATAAATCCTTCAAATTTCAGCATAAATACAACAATTAATAGTGATATTAATAATAGAATTAAATTACTCATAATTTCTCCTTCTTTAATATATTATTATATCATAAATAATTATTGTGAACAATGGAATTATTAATATGTAATGCGGAATCCAGCATTTTCTTGCCTGCCCTGAGCCTGCCTGTCATGAGCTAGTCGAATGGCCGAAGGGTCACGCCCTGAGCGTAGTCGAAGGGTCACGCCGTACTGTTGAAAATCCGCCTGGGTGAAATACGGTATCCAGTATTTCTTTCCTACCGTAGGGGCGGTTCGCGACCCGCCCTTTCTCCTTTCTAAAATATTATTATTTTTCTTGAAATTTTATTTGTTTCTGTTTTTAGATTAATAAAATAGATACCTTTGGGATATGTTGATAAATTGAGTTTGTATGGTCCCTGTTTGGTATGGGTTTTGTTTGTTATTTCTCTACCTGTTGTATCATAACCAATTTTATTAAGCACTACCACAATTTTGAAATCATTTGACTTTATTAATGCATTTGATATAATTAATAATATACTTGGAGGTTTCAATGAAAAGGTTTATTCTTTTATTTCTACTTATTACTATATCAATATCATTAATGAGTGATTGGGATATGGAATGGGCAGACATTGGCCAGTTAAATATGACTATAACCAATTATGGTATACTTGGTTATAATGTGCTTACTGGCGGTTCTGGAGGATACTGGCCTGCAGGTTATCCTGCTGAAAATTATGTATATGGCAGCGGCATCTGGTTTGCTGCATTAGTGGATACATTGATCTCAGGTACCGATACATTAAGGGATACATTGGTAACGATTGGCTATAATCCCAATTCAGGTTGTAGTGAATTTGTTCCCGGCGATGGTTCTGATGGACCTGCATATTCAAATATTTATGAAATAGTTTATAAATCAACATCCAATTGGCCCCCCAAAGATGCTGATGGAACTACAATCTTTGATTCTACTCTATCAATGCAGGATACTTATTGTGAATATTCGGATAAAGATGCTTCACATCATTTTACATCAGAAAATAAACCACTTGGTATTCAGGTAAATCAATTCACCTATTCATGGGTTGGACCATTACTTGAAGATATTCAATTTATAAAGATCACAGTGAAAAATGATAATCCCGATTTTCGTGATTTGAAAAAATGTTATTTTGCATATACTGCTGATTTGGATATTGGTAATGAAAGTGGAGTATCAGCAAATGATATTTTGGGCTTTGTTGATACAATAACAATTTCAGACACATTGATGCAATTAAATACCGGTTATCAATTCCAGCTTGAAGAAGAGGCTGGCTGGTCACATACACCTGGTATTCCATCAGTTGTCTATCTATCATCACCAATAGCAACCTATGATATTGATCTGTATCATGATTCTTCATATATTATTCCAATGGGTGATGAAATTGGCATGACTTCATTTAACCATTTCAGTCTTGTAACAGACCCAACAACAAAACAGCAAAGATATCAGGTAATGGCGGGTTATAATCATATGAATTATGATACACTTGACCCTGAAGCATCATATAGTCCATTCCCTGACTGGGGCAATAATAATCCTGGTTATCCCGGTCAAAATGAGCATTCAACTCAATCGGGTGATAAACGATTTCTTATGTCATGCGGACCATTTGATCTACCTTATGGGGACTCTGTATCAATTGTTTTTGCAATTGCAATAAGTAAAAATCCAGATGATCTTATTGCTCATTCATTAATAGTTATAAATTTGTGGAATAATTATCTTAATAATAAGATCACGCTGTTAGCACCTGCTGATGGTGCAGAAATATCTTCAAATGCAAATTTTTCATGGCAGCCATTTGCTGAGAAGGATTCATTCAGATTTGATATTGCAGGTGTTTACAATGATACTGTATTAATGTTTACAGGAGCAAATTCAGGCATATATAATTTCAATACATTATCATTACCAGATAATAAATACAAATGGAATGTCTGGAATTATGATTATTGGTTTTTTGAATCTCATTCCGATAAACGATTAGTTATTATTAATAATCCCAATGTCAATGGTGTGCCGCATATTGATGCATTTGATGCAAATATACCATCTGATAGATGTTATCTTACATGGGATATCTTTGATCCTGATGGAGATAATATTCTAAAACACATTGTTATTATAAGAGAGATCTATAATGATACACTTCTAACAATTAATACCTATGATGATAATTATAGTTTTAGTGCATATAATTATCTGCCTGATGGTGATTATAAAGCATTTATAAGAGCAATAGATGATTCATTAGCATCGGACTCCTCTTGTGATTACTTTTCATATAATGGAACAAGACCACAGGATATTTCCTCTGCTACCGGTGGAAATAATAACACCATTTCAATAAATGCTATTGCTTATAATATTGATTTAATAAAAGCCAATAAATATACAGTCCATTTTGATTATCCTTATTTGGATACATACATACATTTACCATATATTGTTTATGATAGTACTGAAAGTGCACTTGTACTATCCGATACCGCTGTATTTAATAAATACGCATCAAATAATCCTTACTATTCGGCATTATTTGATGGCATTGGACTTGAAATAATTATTGCCGATAGCTTTTCAATGTCTTATGATTCAGTTAAAGTAATCAATGATATTGGTACTGCCTATCCTGAATCACTTCTTTCCATTTCTGATATACCTGGTTTGCAATTCTTTGGTGGAAGGGATATTGATCTATATTGGCATCTTAATGGTGATTCCATATATGTTGATCCGACTTTATCCGGCTACACTGACATTGTACCTTATAATATAATAAAACAGTATAATTATTTATTTGGCACCTCCACAACTCCTTATGAATATTTGAATAATTCAACTGCTTCAAGAACTGTAATGTATGTTGCAGGAACAAATCTTTATTTCAATGCTACTGCTAGACCAAGTCCTATGAATGCATTATGGTATCCGGAAGAAGGAGAAATATGGAGAATATACTCATCAGGTGACAGATTGCCTATTAAGGGTGATGTATATACATTTATTCCATCTGGTATTGATAATAGAAGTAATCAACAAGCACTTATGCTGAACCTAAATAATCATATAATTTTTAATAATGCATTAATTATGAATATTACCGGTTATGGAATATGTGATATTAATCTTTATGATATTACTGGCAGAATGGTTAATAAACTATTTTCCGGCACAATAAATGGATATAGATCCATTTCAATAAAGAACTCATTACCAACCGGTATATATTTTATTAAGGAAACAAATGATAAGTTTAATGCAGAAAAAATCATAATTATGAAATAACTTATATGGGACGGGCGTCCATTTTGTCCATTAATAGAAATTTATTTCATTTAAGTACTAATTAATGGACAAAATGGACGACCGTCCCTAAATTACAATTAGGAGGCAAATTGAAGAAAGTATTTGTACTACTTACATTAATACTTGTAAATGCAATGTTATTTGCAGGTATATCCGGCGGTTTTGGAGGTCCTACATTTGGTTATTATAAACTGGATAATACACAAATTAATAATATCCTTCAAACAAATACCGGAGAACAATTAAAAGATATCCATTATACAATGGGTGGCTCTGGTTATGGATTAGTGAATGGTTTTCTTATTGGTGGCTCTGGCTACAGTGCTACGCAAAGCATTGCAACAGACTCACTTTCAATTCATTATTCATTAAGTGGCGGAGCATTTGAATTTGGTAAATTATGGGATCTGAAACTATTTCATTTAGGTGTTTTAGGCAAATTGGGTTCATCAGGAGAAACATTCAAATTATCTCCAAAACCACTCATTAATACAACCATTGATGATTTACTTCAAAATCCCGGTCGTACCTCACAGATAAATAGAGGTGGATTTGAAACAGGTGCTTCACTAATAGCCATTGTACCAATAAAAGAATGGATGGCTCTTGCTGTTAAAGGTGGAGTATCATATGGACTCGGATGGGAATGGTCAATTGAGGATGGCGGAGACATTATAAGTGCTCCTCAGGATACACCACTTAGAATTGATGTAAATGTCAGCGTTCTCTTTGGCGGCATATCCGATTAAAATTAATACTTTAAAAATACAAAATATTTATAGGGACTTGTATGTCCCTATAAATATTTATTTCCACTTTTCTCTTCCTCTGCATACATTATCAATTAATAAAAATAAGTTTT
>JAUVJU010000135.1 GCA_030592285.1 Caldifarciminota bacterium | reverse complement strand
AGGCATACTGTAATATCATTATTATTCCTTTTATGATCTTCAAGCATCATTCTAATATTAACATCTGTAATAATATCACAATTATGTGTAATAATATGTTCATAGTTTGAATCAATGAAATAACTCAAACTGCCGGCAGTACCCTTGGGAAATTTCTCTAAAATATAATTATCATTATTGAAATAATCAGGAAAGGCAGCATTTATAGTTTCCTTAATCATCTGTGATTTATAATGTAAAGCAATATAGATATTTATAAATCCCATATTTACCATCCTATCAACTATCATTTCAATAATGGGTTTCCCACCAATACTGAGTAATGGTTTAGGGGTTTTAATTGTAACAGGATGTAATCTTTTTCCTCTTCCTCCGGCAAACAAGAGAATGGGCACATTATTGATTTGTCCTAAAATATCTTCATAAGTATAAAGTTTAATAAAATGATTGTTTTCATTAAGAAGAGGAATATGTCTAATGGTATGTTTTTCCATAATCAGACGCATTTTAACTTTCTCTGCTTTCTTAATGTACTTAAAGTCCTTGTTTATAACCTGAGTAATATTATCATTCATATCTAATCCCTTAATCAATGCTCTTCTAATATCACCATCGGTTATGCTGCCCAAAACCTTATTATTATTATTAATACAAAATACAATTTGCTTTCCATTATTATTAATCTTTTCAATTGCCTCTCTGATTGTTGCATTTGAATTTATTAATAAATTATTCATTATATCTATACCTCAAAAAGTATGATCTGTATTTACTATATTTTTTATCATATTCATCTATTTTCTTTGAATACTCATCTTTGTCAATAATAATCTTACCAAGATAGAATGGTTTTAATTCATTTGAAAATGATAATTTGAATTTTAATAATGGATCATTTTTATCATTTGTTATCCCGCCGCCCAAAATCATTGTATGCGATTTTTTCTTTTTTGCAGCTTCAATGCCATTTTTAAGGATATAATTTGAAACACCTGGAATATTTCTATCCTTTAAAACAGATAAATGATAATATGAAACACCATTATTTGTTATTAAAAAAATACTGCCTCCAATGAATACATCATTTTTGTCTCTGCATATTATCATAATTGTTTCATCAAATAATATTAATTGTCTGAAGTAATTATTATCAAATAAAAGTAGGGGATCGGATTCTTTAGCTTTAATTATTTTACTATATGATTTATAAAAATCAATAATATCATTTTTTGATTTTGATTCATAAAAATTTAATGATTCTCTTTTAACCCGTTTTATCATATTCTTACAGGATGAATTTAATTGATTTTCATAATTATTAATATCAACAGTAACTATATCTCTTATTTTAACAGTATTCAAATTATTTAAAGGGATATTGTATAATGGATTGAATCTAATAATGCCTGCAATTAATTCCCGCTTATATGTTTCTTTTTTAAAACATATAAAAAAATCATTTAAAAAATCAGTATTATAATTATTGGTGTAGAAACTACCATAACCATAAGGAGTCTCAAAATCATTGTATGTTCTATTTTCATTAATAATAATAAATGCAGTATTATTATTTTTTTCAAAAAGATACATAAAAGCCTGATCATAAAGATTTGCATATTTTGAGGTAAATTCAATATCATCAATATTATTGTTTTCTAATATATGTTTCCAATCATCAAGAATTTGCATTAATGGTATCCTTTAATATTTTACATGTTTTATTCATATCCTTAATGCTATACTCGTCATCAATGGGAATATTAAGCAATTTTTTTGAGAATATTTTTTTCGATCGCCACAATATAGGAATATATATATTATGTTTATGAAGTATAGATTTTATTCTATTTCTGTTTTTTATGTATATAGGCATTGATTGCGGAATTAATGGCATTTTATCTATTGCTATAATTATATTTTTATTTCCACTAAATTTCTTTACCAAATACTTATAATTTATTATTCTGTTCTTCTTAGCAGTATCAATATTATAATGACTTACTATATGAAGCGATAAAGGGGATATGTCTCTATTACTTATAAGCAATTTGTTTTCAGATGACTGAGAAAATTCAACATAATAATTCTCAATTATAGAACTATTATCTACTTTTTCATAAATATATCTCAATAATTTTGAGTATGATTTTTCCATATATGCCTTTCCAATTGATCTATTTGGATTTATTGCTAACTTATTCTTACTTATGATCATCCCTCCATCAGGCACCGGAAATATCTTTCTTAAAGACAATATTTCATAATCACCATTTTCGTTAAAATCAGATAATAATGAATGTGTTCTATCAATAATAATTATTTTTTTGAATTTTCTTGCAATCTCATATAGATTATAATCTCTCTGACCAAAATAATCAGTAATAAAAATAGCATCACATTTTCTTATATTTCTTAATAAGTCCGATTTTACTGCTTTAAATTTGCTATTTATTTTATAAGTGATAATATGTCTTTTTGCCATTCTTATTGGAATAATCATTGAAGGACAGTAGAAATCAGGGAATAGAATTGTTTTTATGGATTTTAATTTTTTCATTAAATTGTATATAGCAGATCTACCATTACTAAATGTATAAATATATCCATTGCTTTTAATATTATCAATAAAATCATTTTCACATTTCATTAAAGTTGAAAAATCAATTAATCGTTCAGAACCTATTATATGCATTATTATAAAATACAATCATAAAAAATAAAGTCAAGTAGAATTAATACTCGGGGACGGAGTTTGGAATTTTGGAATATTTATTCACGGAAATATAAACTAACAAATAATAGTACTTATAAATTGATCAGAAAAAAATCCAAAAATCCAAACTCCGTCCCCATCTGCAAAACTCTGGAAGAGGGTATTGAAAGGTATTTAGGATAATTAAAAAATGATAATTAAATTATATTTGATTCTAATGAGAAGTTGAATTGCTATACTAGGGATAATCTACTGAATAAATAGGGTATTATTATTATTGAATAATTATAATATAAAGATATAATATAATAATACAGGAGGTTAACAAATGATTGTTAAGATAAAGGATAAGAAAATTAAGGAAGGGGAATCATTTATCATTGCAGAGGCAGGTATTAATCATAATGGCAGTATTGATTTGGCAATGGAAATGATAAGACAGGCAAAACTTATTAATGCTGATGCTATAAAATTTCAAACATATAGAACTGAGAATCTACTTATTAAGAATAAAAAGACAAAGGAACTATTTAATGAATTAAAAAAATATAAATTATCTTATGATGATTTCAGAAAACTTATTGCATTTGCAAAAAGGGAAGGGATTATTTTTTTATCAACACCTGATGATATTGAATCATTTAGATTTCTTTATTCAATGAAAATTCCATGTTTCAAAATTGGCTCAGGGGAAATTGATAATTATTATTTTCTGAAAATGATTGCAAAGGCAAACAGAACAATTATTATGTCTCTTGGAACTGCAAGCGATGATGAGATATATAAGGCATATAAAGCAGTTTACTCAATTAATAAAAAACTTATTTTAATGCATTGTATCTCTGCATATCCTGCTCCAATAGAACATTTGAATTTAAAGTATATTGCTGCATTGAAAAAGAAGTACAAACTTAATATTGGTTTTTCAGATCATTCTACATCGCTTTTAGCACCGGCAATTGCCGTATCAATGGGTGCATCAGTAATTGAAAAGCATTTTACACTTGATAATGGACTAAAGGGACCTGACCATGAAATGTCATTAAATCCAGAAAACTTTTCCATTATGATAAATAATATAAAAGATGTTTTATTAATGCTTGGAGCAGGTAAAAAACCAATAATCAAGCAGGAAGAATTAATTAAAAAGGAAATCAGGAAATCCATTTATACAAACAGTGAAGTCAAAGAAGGAGATATACTAAGTGCTGACAATACAATTCTTTTAAGACCGCAGATGGGACTTACAGCAGCAAAATACGAGTATTTCATAGGTAAAAAATTCAGGAAAAATAAAAATGCATATAAACCAGTAAGAGCAGGGGACTTAACATAAACACTATGTAAGCTATTGAAAAATATATGATAATATATATAATACACTCTGTTGAGCCCTCGTAGCTCAGTGGATAGAGCATCGGTTTCCTAAACCGAGGGCCGCAAGTTCGATCCTTGCCGGGGGCATATAAAATTAAAAAGGAGTAATGATGCCTATAATTAAAAAGGTGAAAATGAATAAGCAGGAAATTAAAAGGGATAGAATTGTAGAATTCGTATATAGTATATTTGATGATATTAAGCATAATTGGCAAAAATATACAATTATTCTTACAGCATTAATAGTAATAATTTTAGGAATAAATTATTTTGTTAATAGTCAGAAAGAAAAGGGAATTAAGGCAGGTCAGGAATTCTATGGTGCTACACAGATATTCCTTTCAGGGAATTATGAGGATGCTATTGAGGCATTTAATAAGATTCAAAAATTATATTATGGTACATCTGCATCAAGAAAAGCAGATTATTATAAAGGTCTTTCATATTTCTATATGGGCGATCTGGATAATGTTGTTAAGTACCTCAGAAAATTCATTAAATCAAATAGTAATAATGATATACTTACAGCAAATGCATATATTGACCTAAGTAAGGCATATATTGCTAAAAATCAGGCAGATAGTGCTTTAATATATTTGAAGATATTTGAAGATAAATTTAATAAATCGTATCTTTTACCTGAAGCATATCTTACAATGGCAAATGTATATGAAATGACAATGGATATTGCAAATGCAGACAAGTATTATAAAAATGTTATTTATAGATTTCCTAATACAGAATATTCAAAAAGAGCACAGTTATATAGAAATATGCTTAGTGGAGCAATAGAGGTTTTGATGCAGTCAAAGACAAACCCGACAGGGAATATTCAGTAGGAGAGGAATAAATAGGAATATGCTTGTAGACCGATAAGGTATATTATGTAAAGTTGGAAGAATAGAGATAAGATAAACCAACATTTACATAGTATACTGAGATATATAAGTTAAAATGATATAAAAGATAGAAAAACCTACATTTACATAGTATACTGAGATATATAAGTTAACAGAAAATCATACATTTAATTATGTGACAGGGCTTGACCTGT
>JAUVJU010000072.1 GCA_030592285.1 Caldifarciminota bacterium | reverse complement strand
TTCTTCATCAATGGACATATTAGGTACTTCATTATTGAGATTTGCTGTTTTTGAATAAGGATAAATGGAAAGAAATCCATCAAATATCATTGTATTACCTGTTGCTCTGAAAAGATGCTTTTCAGCAGTAATATCAGCTATTGTTACTGAAAACATAGCATCATTCATTTGACAGGCAATAGTTCTTTTCCAGATAAGGGAATAAATTTTAAATTGATCCTTTGAAAGAGAATCCTGAATTTCATCAGGAATTAGTTTAATATCTGATGGTCTTATTGCCTCATGTCCTTCTTGAGCATTTTTACCTGATTTATATACTCGTTGTTTTTCATTAAGGTATTTCTTATCAAAACTACTTTCAATATAGTCCCTTATTGATTCCATTGCTTCATCTGCCATTCTTGTAGAATCAGTTCTCATATATGTAATAAGCCCTGTTGATTTACCATTTATTTCAAGCCCCTCATATAATTGCTGTGCAATACGCATGGTTTTTTTTGCAGAAAAATTATATACATTTGCAGCTGTTTGCTGGATTGTGCTTGTGATAAATGGTGGAGGTGGAGATTGATTCTTATTTCTTGTTTTGAAATCACCAATTATATAATTACTATCTTTAAGTTCTTTTTCTATTTTTGTTTTATCTCCAATATCTAAATCGGTTGTTTTGATTCCATCAAATTTTATTAATTCGGCAAAAAACTCAATTTTATTTTTCTCAAAATGCCCTTTTATTTTAAAGAATTTTTTGGGGATAAATTTATCAATTAAATCTTCTTTTTCACATATAATTCTTAATGCAACACTTTGAACCCTTCCAGCAGAAAGCCCAGTTCTTATTGATTTCCAAAGAAATGGTGAAACCTTATAGCCAACGATTCTATCCAAAATACGCCTTGAAAATTGAGAATTCACAAGTTTTTCATTGATCTCTCTTGGATTGTCCAGACCATTTTTGATACCCTTTTTTGTGATCTCATAAAAAAGCACTCGCTTAATATCTGGATTTTTACCTTTATCAATAACAGAATTAATGAAATATGCAATTGCTTCACCTTCCCTATCAGGGTCAGTTGCAATATATATTTTGTCTGCTTTTAATGATTCTTTTTTTATTGTTGCAATTACGGTTTTCTTGGATTTGATTGGTATGAACACAGGTTTAAAATCATTATCAATATCTATGCCCAATTCTTTTTCCGGAAGATCAATAATATGTCCTTTGGATGAAATTACCTTAAAATCTTTACCGGCATAATTTATTATTGTTTTTGCTTTTGTTGGTGATTCTACAATTATTAATTTCATTTATACTCCATTATCAAGGTTTTTTAATCGATTCAATAAGTCAATCATATCTTTCGGAAGAGGGGCGTAAAACATCATATCTTCAAAGGTTTTGGGATGCTTGAATCCCAATGAGACCGAGTGAAGTGCCTGTCTCTTCATAAAGTTATCAATATTATCAAAATGTTTCTTAATGTCAATATCAAGATCCTTTACAGCAGAGCGTGAGAATTTACCATAATAGTCATCTCCAATAACAGGATGTCCCATAAATGCCATATGAACCCTTATCTGATGGGTTCTTCCTGTTTGGAGTTTAACCTTAATCATTGAGGCAATATCAAATGATGCAATACGTCTGATTTCTGTTACAGCATTTCTGCTATTAACAGAAGTAACAGCCATTAATCTTTTATCAGATATTTTCCTGCCTATAGGTTCATCAATCTTAATATATTTCCTCATAATGTTTCCCCATACAAGTGCAAGATAGGTTCTCTTCATTGTTCTCTTTTCAATTTGTTTGGATAATATTGTTAAGGATTCATCATTCTTGGCAAATACCATAACCCCTGTTGTATTTTTATCCAATCTATGAATCACTCCTGGTCTTGATTTGTCTCCACCTGAAATTTTAGTATGATGGAGTAAAGCATTTACCATTGTTCCTTCACGATTTCCTCTTGCAGGATGAACAACAATGTTTTCTTGTTTATTGATCACTATTATATCATCATCTTCATATAAAATATCAAGTGGGATATCTTCTGCCTTAATATCATTACTTGTTAATCGTTCATAATCAACAATAATAGTATCACCGCATTTCACTTTATAAGATGGTTTTGGAATCTTGTTATTAACAAGGATTTTACCATTCTTTATTAATAAATTGATCCTACTTCTTGATAACTTAACTCCAATGGTTCTTAGAAATTTATCAATCCGAATATCAAGAAGATCAGATTTTATTTTGTGTTCAATATGAATATTGGTCATATCATTTTCCAATACAGAAATTAGAGAAGATATTATTCAGAATATCTTCATCGGTAATTCTGCCTGTTAGATTTGATATCTTTTCAAGGATCAGTTTAAGTGATTCATCCAAGATCTCAGGTGATGCTTTAGTATTATTCTCATCAATATCCTGAATAATTTTTTTTATACTAAGTACAATATCTGCTTCCCTTTCATTAAGAATAAATGATTTAGAATTGTATGTAAAGCCCATCTTTTCTGATATTGTCTTATTTATTGTTTCAGAAATATCTTTATCATTTATTGCTGATATTCTGATAAATTTCTGTTTTGGTAAATTAATATTATCTACTGAAATATCATTTTTATTACCAATAATAATATATTTGTTGTTTTTCAATTTGGATAAAATATTATTTTCTTCTTCATTAAATCCTTTGGATAAATCAAATATTAGAATAATAATATCTGCCTGTTTATACATTTCATAAACCCTTTTAATTCCTTCCTTTTCTGCCTGAGCATTAGTATTTCTAATGCCGGCTGAATCCATCAAAATTGCAGGAATACCCTCTATATTAATCCATTCTCCAATAATATCTCTTGTTGTTCCTGGTTCATTGGTAATTATCGCTCTATCCTCTTTAAGGAGGCGGTTGAAAATTGTGGATTTACCAGTATTGCTTTTACCAGTGATAAGTATTTTAATGCCTTTTGACATCATAATTCCTGACTGTGCATTTTCAGATATATCAGAAGCTACTTTATTGATATTAGAAAGCATATTTTTTACAATATTAATATCATAAGAAATATCGTCCGGAAAATCAATTGAACCGCTAACAATGCTTTTCAATTTAATAATTTCTTTTCTTAATACACTCAATTTATTTGAGAAAATGCCATTAGATACAGAAATTCCTCTATCAAGCTGCTCAACTGTTCTTGCTTCAATTATTGATAAAATGGATTCTGCTTGAAGAAGATCCATCTTATTATTTAAAAATGCTTTTTTTGTAAATTCACCTTCCTTAGCAGGAGTTAATCCTGATTTTATTAAAATATTCTTTATTCGTCTTGATGAAGCAAATCCACCATGAATGGATATTTCTGCAATATCTTCTCCTGTGTATGAATTGGGAGAGGCAAAGAATGATACTATTGCTTTATCAATAATTTTATTTTCATATGTGATTTTTCTCACATAGACCCTATGATGCTCTGGATTATCAATAGAAACCAATTCTTTAAGTATGCTTCTTGTTCCCTGCCCCGAAATTCTGATAACAGAAATTGCTGATGTGCCGGGTGGTGTTATTTGTGCGAATATGGTTTTTCTTGTTTCCACTGTTTTTGTGATTTACTTTTGTGTTTTTGAATCACATAGCCCTTGATGTCAAGAAATATTTGCTTATGAGTTCCTTTTTTTGAGAACATTCTATTAATAATTGTTTGAAGGGCATCAATAGTTTTTCCACTTTTTCCAATAAGTAAATTTGCATCATCAGTATCCTTAATAATTATTCGGTATTTATTGTTAAATTCAGAAATTTCCGGATTAACAGAAAAACCCATATAATCAAGTAGTTTATTAAATGTCTCCAGAATTTCTTTCTTGATTTTATCCTGTTCAATAACATTATCTTCTTCAGGGCTATTTAACATTATCAATTTAACTTTTGCCTTTTTGGATCCAATATTAAGAAATCGGGCTTTTGGTTCTTCCAAAATTTCAATATCAATATTTTCAATAGTAGTATTGAGCTTTTCTAATCCGATTTTGATAGCTTCTTCAACTGAATTTGCTTCAATTTCAATCATTTTTCTGTTCATTTATTTCCTCAACTTCATTATGAATTCTTTTTCTAATAATGTACTGTTGTACAAGGGAAAGCATATTATATGTGAACCAGTAAACAACAACACCTGATGGGAAATTAAGGAAAAACACAGTCATTATTATAGGCATTGTATATGTAAGCATCTTTTGCTGATCACCTGTTGCTGATAGTTTCTGGGAAAAGAACATTGTAATTCCTGTAAGAATAGGTAAAACAAAGTACGGATCCTTTGCCGAAAGGTCTACAATCCAAAATATAAATGGTGCACCTCTCAATTCAATAGTTGTTCTTAGTATCTGATATAATGCAAAAAATACTGGCATTTGAATAAATAGAGGCAGGCATCCTGTAAATGGATTAACCTTATGCTTTTTATACATTTTCATTGTTTCAGAATTAAGTTTAGTCGGATCTTTTTTATACTTTTTTTGCAATTTCTTTAATTTGGGTTGAACCATCTGCATTTTTCTCATTGAAGCATAACTTTTAAAGGTTAATGGAGAAAACACCAGAATGAAAACAATAGCAAATACAATAATTACAAATCCATAATTTGGTATAAATGAATACATCCATGAAAAGAATAGTAAAACACCTCTACTTATAGGAGCAATCAATGCCCATCCGAAATTAACAATCTTATCCATTCCATTTTCATAGCCTGAAAGGACCTTATAATCAATAGGACCTGCATATATTCTTACAGAATTATCCTTGAATGAGAACCTTGCACCAATTTTTCTATTTTCAAGTCCTTTGGCAATAAAACCGCTGCCTTTGCCCTCAATACCCATAAAGAAGTATTTGGTCTGAAGTCCCATCCATTGATAATTACCAGACATTAATAGAGTATCTTTTGCCTGTTTATGTTTGATACGAATAAGATTATCAATACTGAATGCATCAAGTGCAAAATAATTTAGATCATCCTTAGAGTTCTTTTCTGTTACATTTATACCTTTATCAGCTGTAAATGTATAAATCCCGGCATCAATATTTGTTTCTACTATATGTTCTATAAAATAAGAATCATTTGTAAATATATAAATTCTCTTTATATATATTGAATCATCAGCATAGGAAAGTATGATAGAATCCCTTTCTGTTATCAATGGATCAATATTTCCTTGATATTCAATGGAAAAATTAATGTTTCTCAAATCATGCGTATTTGTTTTTGTTGTAATTAATAATTCAAGAAATCTGGAATTAGAAGGAATCAATAATAATGCTGTATCAGTTAAGATAGGGAATTCCTTCAAAGAAATAGAGCTCATTGCTCCTGAGACAGTAGAAATATTACCATAGAATTTATCAGTCTCAAAACGAATAGATGAAGTATCTGAGGCAATGATTTTATAATCAGGTTTTTTTGCATTTATACTTATCTCAGATTCTAATTCAGAGATTTCAGCAGTTTGTTCAAAAACTGTATCGGTTATTTGTGTTGTTTGTACAGGAGCATTATTTCTGCCCATATAGGTGTACATAAAAAATATACCAATGATTATTGCAAACATTATAAGTAATTTTGAATTGTTGTTCATAAAAAAATCTCCTTATTTTAATGGGTCATATCCACCCGGATGAAATGGGTGGCATTTAAGAATTCTTGTTACTGATAGTGAAAACGCCTTAATAAAGTTATATCTAAAAAATGCCTGGTATGCATATTCCGAACAGCTTGGATAAAATCGGCATGTTCTGGGTTTTAATGGTGAGATCATCAGGCGATATCCTTTAATAATAATCAATACTATGTTATTAATTATTCTCATGAATTCTCCCAGCCATTGACTGCATTTCAGTAATAGTGGTTTTTAGAGAAATACATCTTGTTTTTGCAATAAAGAAATAGCTGTAATGAGTAGCAAACAAATTCTCGGTCTTCCTATATGATTCTCTCATAATGCGTTTTAGATGATTTCTTTCAACATTACAATTAACGGTATGTTTCTTTACAGAAAATGCAACTAATTTTTCATCGCATTTTTTATAAAGTAATATCATATTATCACTATTAATCTTTAATGGATCATTGAAGAAATGATTTATCTTTTTACCTTTTAATACAGGGGTTTGTCCCACAAATCTCATAATCTGGGGTCTGATACAGTAAGATATTTTCTTCCCTTTGCTCTTCTTCTTGCAAGAATTTTCCTGCCATTCTTGGTTTCCATTCTTTTTCTGAATCCGTGTTTTCTCTTTCTTTTAATATTACTCGGATTATATGTCGGTTTCATTAGACCTCCTGGTCGTAAACTTAAATTATAATATTATTTCAAGATTTTTTATTCTATATATTTACTATTATATGTCAAGAGGTATTAAAATAATTGTGATTACTAAAAAAATGTCCCCTTAAGTTACTATAAATAATAACACATTCCTCAAATTATTTGGAATATGCCTTTTTATGATTATAGTAAAACCTACATACTAATCCATTTGCTCCGTCACACAAGTAAACGGATTGATAGGTGGGTTTTGAACCCACCACTACAAACATAATTAATTTGTAAATGATCAAAATGTGCAGATGTATATTCTGAATAATTTGAAGAATATATTGATCCTCTTTCTTGTTTGTCATGAGCTTGTCGAATGGTCCTCCTCCGCTATTAGTATTCTTATGTGTAATAGAAAAGACATTTTTTTATGTTAATATACAGAAGTACTCAAATAATAAAAAAAAGCATTTAATCTTGAAAAAAAGTTATATGTAAATATAATAAATCATTATGTTTACAGAAATGGATAGTATTCACAAAAATGCCAATACAATTAATGGATGGCTCTCAAGAAGTGAAGGGGAATTATTATATAAATTAGCATCATCTTTAAGTGGTAATATTGTTGAGATTGGTTCATTTGAAGGAAGATCAACATTTTATATGGCATTAGCAAAAAAGGATAATGAGAAAAATGGATTTATATATGCTGTTGACACATTTACAGGCTCTACTGAGCATACAAAACATGGTAAGATTGACACATACAATACATTTATTGATAATATGAAAAAATATAATATTATGGATTATGTGAAACCAATTAGAAATACATCTATTAAGGCGGCAAATGAATGTAATAGATCATTTTCAATGATATTCATTGATGGTGCTCATGATCATGATAATGCAAAAAGTGATTTTCTTGCATGGTCACCAAAACTTGAAGATGGAGGTATGCTTCTTTTTCATGATACAATTATGTGGAAAGGACCCAAGCGTGTTATTAAAGAATGTATATTAAATAATGATGAATACACAATCAAGGGTATTGTACATTCAATAATGTATATTCAAAAAAGCCCGCCATCATTTTTGGGAAAACTAAAAGGGTTTTTGATTTATGGATATAGGGGATTGTATGAACTCATGTATAAAATAAAAAAGAGAAAACTGTGAAAAGAATGATTTTAATATTTATTATGATCTCAACAATATGTATTCATTCATTAGAGATCAATTGTATAAATATCTTAAAAACAGGAAATGCTCCAAAATCCGTTAATATTACTCCTGAAGGTAAATATGCATATATTAATAATTTGGTGGATTGTTCATTCTGGATATATGATACGGATAGTAAAAGTATAGTAAAAAAAGTGTTTTTCAACAAAACATATGCAAAGGGATACAATTATCAAACAAAGGATACAATACACTCATTTGCTGAAAAACCAGTTGAATGTGATTTTGCAGGTAATGGTTATAAGACATGGATATCATTACATAATGCAGGCAGTGTGGTTTTATATGATGAGAGTATTTCTGTAAATATAAAACCTGAAAAATTTAGAAAAGCAAGGGTTGATAATTTAATTACAGGAAAATCTTACAATATTGAACTTGCCGAAATAAAAACAGGGAAAACTCCAAAAATTGTAAAATCATCCCCGGATGGCAAATGGATCTATGTTGCCAATTGGTTTTCAAATAATGTTAGTGTGATCAATACAGATAAAATGGAAAAGATAAAGGATATTAAAGTAATGCATATACCAAGGGGTATTGATTTTTCACCGGATGGTAAATATGCATATATATTAAATATGGGTGCATCTCATATTACAGTAATTGATGTGCTTAATGATCATTCATTTATTAAGAATCTGTATGTTGGAGTAAATCCCAGGCATATATGTATTTCATCAGATGGTAAATATGCCTATATTACACTTAATATCCCTGGTAATATTGTGAAATATGATCTGGAAAATGAAAAGATCATTAAAACGATTCATTTGGGAGCAAGGGCACGCTCAATGGTATTGTCCATTGATAATAATTATGCATTTGTGCTTTTATATGATGATAATGAAATGGCAATTGTAAGAACATTGGATATGGAGATTGTGAAAAGAGTAAAAACGGGACTAAAACCCATAGGAATTGATATCAAACCCAATGGATAGAATATCTTTGTAACAAATTATTTTGAATCTACTGTTTATGTTTACGAACTGATCTGGGAATAAAAAAACAATTTTTATATTTCTTTTCATACCAAGATAAATATATAGTATACAGTCGGGGGTTGACATTTTGACATTTTTTCAGTGCCTGATGTACCATTATTGTACACATTAGTGTGATATTTGTCAATATGTAGTAGTATCTTTAATAATTTAATGAAAAATAGCAATTTTTTACAAATAATACTGTCAAAATGTCAACCCCCGACCTTAGTTCTTATATTATAAGAGGTGAGTTTGTTTTTCTATTGACTTATGGAGGAAATTGAGTATATTTACTTTTAGATTGTGAAAAATTTAACAATCCTGAGACGAGGAATTTTCTGAGTTTAAGGGAACTGTAATTACCAAAACAAGGCATTGCTAAGTTTTGGGAACCACCCTAAAAATATCCCCGTTTCAGAAAAGGAGTTTAAATGGAAAAGCGATTAGGCATTATTGGTATTATTGTTACTGATAGGGATGCTGCATCAAAACGGGTGAATGGGATTTTATCCAATTTTCCTGATATTATAAGGGGAAGAATGGGTTTGCCTGAAATAAAGGAAAATGTATGTGCCATTGCTCTTTTTGTGGAAGGAACAAATGACAAGATTGGTGCAATGACAGGGCAATTAGGTCAAATTGATAATGTGAAAGTAAGTTCAACATATATAAAAAAATAATGGGGGTAATAATGTCAGAAAAATTTGATTTTATCAAACAGGATTATCTTGATGGAATAATTGAAGAAAACAAGATACCCAAAAAGGAAGAAGTTATTAGTGTTTTAGAAAAGGGAAAAGAGAAGAAGGGTCTTTCAATTGAGGAAACATTTATATTATTACAGGCAAATGATGCTGAAAGTATTGAAGAAATCTATGAAACAGCAAGAAAGATCAAAGATGATATTTATGGAAATAGAATGGTTGTTTTTGCTCCTCTTTACATTACAAATGAATGTTCAAATATCTGTGATTATTGTGGATTCCGTGCTGATAATAAGGAATTGCATAGACGAACACTTACTATGGATGAATTAAAAGAGGAAGTGCGGATATTGGAGGATATAGGTCAAAAACGATTACTTCTTGTATATGGTGAACATCCGAAATTCAAGGTGGATTGGATAGCTGAAACGATAGAAGCATGTTATTCCGTAAAAAGCGGCAATGGTGCAATAAGAAGAATTAATGTTAATATTGCACCAATGGAAATAAAAGATTATGAAACAATCAAAAAAACAGGTATTGGAACATATCAATGTTTTCAGGAAACATATCATAGAAAAACATATGAAAAAGTGCATATATCCGGTAAGAAAAAGGATTATTTATATAGATTATATGCATTAGATAGAGCACAGCAGGCAGGTATTGATGATATTGGAGCAGGTATTCTTTTTGGATTATATGATTGGCGTTTTGAAGTTCTTGCATTACTGATGCATGCAGAGCATATGGAAAAGGAATTTGGAGTAGGACCACATACCATTTCTTTTCCCAGAATAGAACCTGCCCTTAATGCTCCAATTTCTGAGAATCCTCCTCATAAGGTGACAGATGAGCAATTAAAGAGATTGATTGCAGTGCTTAGAATTGCAGTTCCATATACAGGATTGATCCTAACAACAAGGGAAAACCCTGATTTAAGAAGAGAGCTTTTATCATTAGGTGTTTCTCAGATATCTGCAGGTTCCAGAACTTATCCCGGTGCATATCATGATGAAAAACATAATAAGCCAAGCATGCAGCAATTTACTATTGGTGATACAAGGAGTTTAGATGAGGTGATTGAAGATGTTGCTTCACATGGTTATATTCCATCATTCTGTACTTCATGTTATAGAAAAGGAAGAACAGGAACAGATTTTATGGAACTTGCAAAACCAGGACATATTCACACATTCTGTCATCCAAATGCAATTTTAACATTTTTTGAATATCTTGAGGATTATGGGTCAAAGAAAACAAGAGACGCTGGTTATAAATTAATAGAGAAAGAGATCAAAAAAATTGAAAATGATATAATGAAAAAGGCATTTAATGAAAAATTTGAAAAGACAAAAAATGGCGAAAGAGATCTATATTTTTGAGGAG
>JAUVJU010000157.1 GCA_030592285.1 Caldifarciminota bacterium | reverse complement strand
TTTTAGTTTTATTGAATTTTTTGACCATAATTGATAATTTAATACTTATATCTGCTAATTTATTGTTTTCAGTTTCTATATGGAAAACAGGATTTTTCTCCTCATAAATCTCATCAATCATAAATTTTATAATATCATGCATAATTGTTGCAAATGCATTATAATCCAAATTAACATCTTTATCATTTTCAGTTAATTTGATATTTGTGTTTAATGAAAACTGATGCATTGTATTTTGAATATAGAAAAATATTTCCTGTTGTACTCCTTCATTCAATGAGAAAATACTTTTCTCATCACTTAATGCAAGTGTTATTCTATTGCTCAATTTCTTAAATGATTCATGAATTTTACTTACGCCTGAGTCAGTTAATTTTAAAGTGTTTTCTAAATTATAATATAATTTATTAATTTCTTTCCTCTTTTTATTTAATGAACCGGATGAAAATATAAGGGTTTCTAATTCATTCAATGTCTCCTTTAAGTATTGCATTCCTGTTGTAATAATGGAAATTAAATTGAATGAATTATGGGAAAATCCACGAAGAAAATATCTGTTGTCTTCAAGCATATGTTGATAATTATAATTATATATCTTTTTAGCGGTCTCATTTGAAAGAAAATCATTGTATCTTTCAGACATTCTTTCAAGTATCTCTGCTCTAGTTGTATCAAAAATAAATAGCAAATACTCGCTATTATTGTGTTTGTTCATTCTTTGTTTAAGTATGAAAAAGTAATAGCTGTTTTTTCCAATTTCAATTTCAATTTTCTTAAAAACATTGGGCTCTATTCTATCAAATCTATTAATATTCTTTTTTACCCAGTCATCAAAATTCACATCTTCTCTTTTAAGCAAATATTCTACAAATCTATTACTATAACTTTCATATTCCCGATTAATAAGCATAACACCAAAATCCATATTTCGTACAGCATTAATATTATATAAAACATTGAGGTCTTTACAACGATATTGATTAGTAAAATCCTTATAACAACCTATTGGCAGATAAATATAGTAAATCATATATATAATGTTGATTATCGTTGGATTAATAGATAAAATAAATAATATGCTGATGATCATTCCTAATAAAGATATTGGGAATAAATAATATCTCTTTTTGATGATTATGATACATAGAGTAAACACCGATAAGATTATCAACATAATATGAAATTGTGGCACTCTCAGTAATTGGTATATAGTTATATGTGAAGGAGGAGTTACATTTATTTGTGTTAGTATCATCAAAGAGAATGTTATTGATGCTACTGCAATTACTAAACCCAGAACTATCTTTACAAACATATTTCTTATTCTATTATATAATATATAGTATATAAAATAATAATTAAAAACATTAGTAATGATAAGAAAAATAACAATCCATACATGTTTTGAACAATTATATGTATTGAAACTCATTGTCATATATACATAAGCAAAAAGTGCGATAACATAGAGTAGCGAAACGATTGGAACTTTATTAATTACAATATCCTTTCTTGTTATGATCATTGATGCAAAGAAAAATGCTAATATAGTTCCAATGATAAGAAAATAATTTAGAAAATACATTTTATATCTTTTGTAATTTTTTAATTGATAAATTCTTGAACTTTTTTGCTGTTTTAAGTATAATCTTTTTTCGTTCTGAATCTATTTTTTGATTAAACATATAATCCACTAATGACTCGTTTAAAAGAATAAAAATTATTTTTCCGCCTTCAATTTCTATTTTCTTTCTTCTACCTTTATATGGTATTTTACCATTCAATGTATCAAACATCATTTTAAAATCAAATGCACCCTTTTCCTCTTCTGAAAATGCCTTAAATGCTTCAAATAATAGAATAGTAAAATCAGTCCATAATTCTATGTTATATTTAAACAAATCCTTCCTATCTTCCATTTCAAGCATTGGAATAAAATATTGAATAATAGAATCAATATCATAGTTATAACTTGATACAGCTTTTCCCATAATTACCTACAACTTTTTAATAATAAGTTTGGATAGAAATCCACAATACATAATAAAAAGAATAGCTGGAATAAAATTCTTCCATATAATAAAATAAAGTACTGCAAGTACAATTGAAAACACAATAAGAAAAAGAAATACTTTACTTTTCATTGCATATTTTATATCACTGAATTTATTATGAAAAACAGTAGTATCCATTAATACAAGGAAAAAATAAAATGCTACAATTACTATTAAACCCCACCATAAATTCATGAAGACCTCCTAAATTATTATTGTTTCAATTATTAATTTATTTTCCTTTATTCGTTCAAATCGCAGATCATTTACTTCGGGTATTGTTTTATATTCACCATCAATAAGCTTCTCTGCTACAGAAAGTCCTATTGCCGGAGCTTCCATAACACCATGTCCACTAAATCCAGTTGCAAGGAATAAACCCTTAATATCTGGATGATACCCCACTATTGCATTCTTATCTTTAGTATTATGAGCATAGAGACCACCCCACATAGATGCATTTGATATTATTCTACAATATTCCATTCCTGGTATTCTTGCACTCATAAAATAATTCATATAGTCCTCATAATATTGACGATCCACTGTCGTATCAAAACCAAATGTTTGTTCATTATCAGCTCTTCCAACAATAAGATTCCCTGCTTCCGGTCTGAAATAAACTTCATCATCAATGATTGTCATTGGAATTTCAGAAAATTTATCAATTTTTGGCATCTTAACTGTAAATAATTGTCTTTTCCAAGGGACAATTGGTAATTGAACATTTTCTTCATCAATTGAATCATTTATTATTTTAGCCGACCATGCACCTGCTGCAAGAATTACATTACTACATTTTATTGTTTCACCATTCTCAAGTTTTATACCCTCTATTTCATTATTTGCATCAATAAGAATTCTTTTAACTTTGCAATTTAATTTTATCTCAACTTTTTCGGGACATTTTTCTTTTGATTTTTCAAAATACACATTAGTAAGAGTTGTTGGATTAAATGCTCCGCAATCAGGTCCATATAATCCGCCGGCAATATTATCCATATTAAGCACTTCATTTTCCTCTTTACTAATATGATCAATTCTTTCCTCAAATCCCGGAACCAATTTCTTGATCTCTTCAGGTTTAATTAATTCAACATTAACATTATTTTTATCCCATATATGTTTATGATCAACAATATTCTTCCATTCCTTTTCATAATATGTAAATAAATACCCTATTTGCTCAAAACCAATATTTACACCGGTTTCCTGTTTAAAATTCTTAAAAGCAGTAATTGAATAATTAGTCAAACAAAGATTGACCTTTGTTGACCATATATTCCTGAATCCACCTGCTGATAGAGAGGTTGATTCTTGAGCCAATTGATTGTTTTTTTCTAAAATAGTGATTTTCCCATCAAAGCCCTTTTCTTTTAAATAGTAAAGAATAGCTCCGCCAATTATCCCGCCTCCAATAATCACCATATCCGACATGTTGTTCTCCTTTTAGAATGTTTACTTATATTTTGATACAGTTTATCTCTTTACTAATAATAAGTTAAAATCAGAAAAATATCAAGTAGAAAATTATATTCATTGCAGGGACGTTGGTCAATTTCGTCTACCTTTTTTTTATTGCTTTACTTACTAATTGTTTAGAGTAACAGAAGGTTTCAGCAATTCTTGATTGAGAAAATCCTGCTTTATTAAGTTTTTTTATAACCTTATCTCTAATTTTTATTTTTTCTTTATTCCATCTAATATTAACAATATCCTTTTTTGACAGATTACATTTAAGCAAAATTGAATTCAAAATGAAATCAAAACTATTTTTATCAGTTTTTCGAGTTCTTACTATTCTAGTTTTCTCTCTACCCTTTTCTCTTTTATTAATTTTTAAATAAGATTTCTTTGTTCCAATATAAAAATCAGAATGATTATATTTCTTACCAATATTTTTTATTCTAATTTTCCT
>JAUVJU010000149.1 GCA_030592285.1 Caldifarciminota bacterium | reverse complement strand
ATTTCTATCTGCACTCCTACTCCTGATTGTAGTTCAATTGTATCTATATTCCCATACCAGTCATTACTATATATTATTAATGTATCTGTTATAAATGCCTGTGTATCGGAATATATTTGTATTTCAATAGGTATTAAATCGCCTGCAGGTACTGAACAAAGATATATTGGTTCTATTATCGTTAATTCATTCTCCTTTAATAATTTCATTGAATCAATTATCACATATAGTTCATCTATTGAATATAGATATACTGAATCTGTTATAAGAGTACTTATTATCTTATTACCTAAATCAGTGGGATTATTATAATCCAATTTAGATATTGGTCTGCATTCAAATATAAACGTATTCTCATCTCCTACATTAACGCCAGAACCCGAATATATTATTTCATCTATGCCATTCTTATTAAAGTCATGACATCTGACATGGGAGCCCAATGTTGTATATGTCGGGTTTGTCCATTCAAACATCTTTTCATAAGTATTATTCCCTACACTTTTCCATACCTCAAAATGTCGTCCTCCGCATATTATTATCTCATTATTCCCATCTCCATCTATATCTCCATAATCCATATCCGCAGCAATTGCTCCGCAATCATCCTGCCAAAGTTTATTAGGGTTTGTTCCTACTTCAAAATCCGTTGCCCATACACTATCTAATGAGCCATCTCCATTATCATCTTCATATAGATCAAATCCAAAGGATGCAATACGAAATACCATATCATACCAATTGCATTTTTGTGTGAATAATTCCTTTTTCCCATCTCCATCCATATCTTCCATTATCAATATATTGTTTGCATTATTAGTGTAAGTACTGTCTATTAATATAAACGAATCTGCTGTATTGTTATATGCTTCATATCTGACTATATTAGCTGCATCTATGAGTTTAATAAATACATCTACTTTTCCATTATTATCTATGTCTCCCATATCAAATGCTCCACCTGTTTTTAATGATTCCTCAAATGTTTGCATTGCATAATTATTATCCCCTGTACATTCATAATAATAGAAGCCCTTTCCATATACTGTTGTACTTATTCCCGGAATACCAAGCCCTGCTATTCGGTCTATTGAATCCGGTTTTATTTTATTTGTGCTCATTAAAAATTTATTGGTATTATATATTGTATCACTATGCCATGTAATACTATCTGGTAAATCAAATGGATTACTCTGCTCCATTGTGTATATGTAACTGCTATCTACTATTCCTCCAAATATCTCATATAATCCATCATTATCAAAATCACCTATGCCTGCCATCCAGATATGACTGGCATAATAATTGGTCTGTATTAAATCAAATGAATAATCATTTTTATATTCGTAGAAATATAAGTATGAATTCCCTGGTGTTGTACTCTCCATAAAATTCCACATTATTAATTCATCTTTACCATTTTTATTAAAATCATGCATCTGAGGTCCGAAATCCCGTCTTTTCCCTGCTACCTCATGTTCCAATTAAGTTAAAAACACAAATTCTCTGGATTGAAGTGTTAGTATTGTTGTTATTAGTATGATTAATAAAATAAATTTTTTCATAATAAAGCAGAGGTATTTACTTCTGCCTATTTTTCCTTATTTAATTGATATAATCTTTTCCTTATATATTTCTCCTTCATATTCCATTACTGCAAAATACACACCCGATGTTTTGTTCTTTAATGTATAGGTATGTTGTCCCTTTGTCTGTATTCCATTATATACCTGCTCAACGATTCTACCTGTTATATCAAATATGTTGATTTTTATATGAATATCCTTAGGAATAGAATAGAACAAGTCCATGGTTGATAATTGATAGTCAATGGACAATTTGGCTGGTGGCTGATGGTCAATGGTTGATGGTTTGTTAAATGCAATCTTGTTAAGTGATGCTGTATTTGCTTCTTCTCCATTTGTCTCATAATCATATAATTCTATATATGCCTGTCTATTGGGATTGCCTTTCTTCCTGTCTATGCTTATTGTCATTTCATTATCTGCATACACTTCTTTTGCTACTATTATTTCTGCTATCTGTTCTTCCCTGCTTCCATATACTACCGCTGATACTTCTCCATCTATCATTATTACTTGTGGTATAACCGGATTCTTATCATCTGTTGTTACCTTAAACATATAATGCATTTCATTATCAAGTGCTGTCGCTGTATAACTTAATCTCTCTACTGGAAAACTGCCATTCACATAATCATATATTGGGGAATCAATTACTTTAAGATTGGTATCGGTGGGTTCTGTTGCATAATCTGGCGTTATTCCAATGTATTCCCTTATTACTGTCTTAAATCTGTAATTATCATTTTTACCTTCAAAAAATCCATATAACATCTTTGTTCGTATCTTCCCCTGAATATATTCTTCCCTTGAATTTATAGCCATGCATTGTATTGAATCAGTACTTTCATATATTTCATAAGTTGCTGGATTCCCTGTATTTGAATATTCATCTCTAAATCCAATTATCTTTTTATAATTATTTATATATGATGTCTGTACTTTATCCATGCTTATTGGATATGTGTTTATTCCTTCTGTACAGCTGATTTTCCCAGATTCAGAGCCCAATCTCCATATATCAATACTGCCATCAAGATTATCAACTTCCCATACAAATGTTGTTATTTGATTTGCATAATCAACTGATGGATTCATTGCTTTTTGTCCGGGTAAGCTGATAGGCTGCTTATCTTTCCATATTGATAAATCTAAATCCCACCATTTTGTTATTAATTCCCAATCATTGTTTATGCAGCCGGTAAGGTAAGATTCAAAAGGATCATCATAATATGGACTCACAAGAGGTGATGCCATTGGAATAATACCGTCTACACTGCCATTAGCTTTAAATATTGTCTCAAGTTCTAAATTTACGAGAGCATCATCAATCCATTTACCAAATATCAAATCACCTTTATGGCTAGGCAAATGTCTGTATCCAATATATGCTCCATATTTATATGGACTGCTTTTTGCTCCTGTTAATGTTGGTTCTGATTTCCAGCATACAGGAAGAGAGACCGTATCTATTGGTGTCCATGGTGAACTTAATATTGAATACTCTATATTGGTACTGTAATTCCACATTGCTATTAATCCAGTTTCTGTTTTTACTATTGTTGGATTTATTCCTCTTCCTATTTTCTCTAAATACCAATATTTCCCAAAGTCATCACTACATCCATAGATAATACTGTTTCCATCACTATAAACCATATACATTGAGTCGGTATTTGTTTTTCTTAATATACTGTTCTGATTGTTCTTACCAAATGCATTCTTATCATTTGACCACATGTACGGAGATATATTCCCTGTATATGATGTAAATGTCTCTTTCTCTACCTTCACTTCTATTCCCTCTGTATTCGTTGCATAATAATTAAAGTCCACTATACCATAAATGTTTGTATAACCAATAATACTTTCTATACTATTACTCAGCGTTACTTTTGCTCCTGATATATTTAAATTTATATCAGGATCAGCTACATTAAATTCCCGCTCTACCTTTACTCTTATTATACCTTCATCTAATACAGGATATTCCTCTATATGTGCTACTACCATTTCATTGCTATTTACAGGAATTTTGTATTCCATCTCCGGTCCTATAATTGAATAGTCCGTTATTGCTAAAACAACTGAAATCTCATCTGATGTTATCATCATATTTTCAATATTAATAATTGTATCCCACATCTCTTCTCTTTTTTCAAGAAATGCTGTAAACAAGGTATCATCATTTTTAGTAATATATAATGAAATATCACCAAT
Organism: Caldifarciminota bacterium; assembly: GCA_030592285.1. GTDB lineage: Bacteria > Hydrothermota > 32-111 > 32-111 > 32-111 > JAUVJU01. The sequence continues at coordinate 710 of JAUVJU010000149.1, read as the reverse complement.
TGTTGTGATATCCTGAATATTCAAATCAAAACTATTTTCCGTATTTATCCATAACTCATTTTCAGAATCCAACTCAACTGTAAATGGAATATAATTTCTATATTCATCAATAACAAAAGATAAACCCATATAACTAGGGTTCATCTTTACACAGTAATAACATAACTCATATATTCTTGGATCAAATTGAGTAAGAATTGCCCAGCAAGGTAATTTTGTTTTAACATAATGATACTGTGTAGAACTTGCTCCATTAACCGTTTCTGCAAATTCATACTCTCGGTCTTCAACACCAACGGCAATAGCATATCCCTTAAAAATATTTTTCAAAAATGTATTTACATAAAATTGCATAGTATCTTCATTAATACTTGCAAGATCTAAATTATATAATAATTTTGCATAATCTAAATCATAAAAAGCATGACTCACATCTGATATATAACCTGCTGGTCTTGATTTCCAATAATAAGCATCAAGACTATTTTTTTCAACATAATCTTCAAAATATTGATATAATAATTCTGCTCTTGATTGATAATCTAAAGAATTATTAACTAAATCAAGATATAATCCAACTCTTCCCAATTGTGCATTATGACTAAATCCTAATAAATGTGATTCTGGTTGAATTGCAGTATTGTAAAATACATCTTCTCTAATCTTGTATGTTCCTGCTGATTCAGATAATGAATTATTTCCTATTGTTT
>JAUVJU010000121.1 GCA_030592285.1 Caldifarciminota bacterium | reverse complement strand
ATAAGCAACAAAAGATTAGCCATCAAATCTGTAGAATGGAAATTGATGACAATGGTGAACAGATTATATTAAAGGATAATCATACATTAAGATTATGGCTTCTTGATGACTTAATAAATTTAAGTCATCAATCAGGACAATTCACATTAGAAGCAATATATAATGAAAGCTTTAAACAAATTTCATTGGATACACATATATCCGGAGAACTGGGTAATCTATATTATGTATTTAGAAATAAATGAAAAGAATTGCAGGGACGTTGGTCAATTTCATCAACATTTATTTTTTGTAAATCAATAAATTGCAGTAGTTAAAAAGAATTTGGTCAAAAAAACGATTTAACAATTTTTAAAGCGATAAAATAGTCAATTTTAAACAGGTAGTAAACCAACTGATAGATGACACTTATACATTAATGCAAATTTTTGTAAACAAACGACCTAGCCGAACATTTCTATAAAACCAGAGAAATCATCACATATAATTTGATTTTGGTAATGAAAAATGGTATAATAAAATATATAGAAAAATGTAAAGTTGTTAAGCATTTAATTTTATGGGGTTAATATGAAAATAACAAAAATTGCTTTATTTAAAGTGGAACAATTAGAAAAACGATTGGGAAAATCAATTGTTTCTAAAAAAGCATTTTAAAATACAAGTGAATTTATGATTAAAATAATTGCAATAAATGGAAGTCATTCAGGGAAAAAAGGTTATACTCATTTCCTGATTGAAAAATTGTTTAAAGGATCAATAGAAGAGGGAGCTGTTTGTGAAGAAATTGCATTGGCAGAATTAAATATTAATCTTTGTAAAGGCTGCGGGATTTGCAATACCGAAAAGCACCTTCAAAAATGTATTTATGAAGAAAAAGATGATATTGCAATGATCTTCAACAAGATGAGAGAAGCCGATATAATTATTTATGCAACACCAATTTATGTTTTTAATATGACTGGTTTAATGAAAATGTTCTTGGATAGAATGAATGCAACAGGCAATAGCAAGGATTTTAGATTGTCAGAGTCTGGATTATTTTTTCATTATATAAACAAGGATATTTATTCAAAGCCATTTGTAACACTAATTTGTCATGATAATTTTGAAAATGAAAGTTCAAAAAATGTAGTTTCATATTTCAAAACATTTTCAAGGTTTGTAGATGCACCACAAATAGGCACGATCATTAGACGCTCCGGTAAACTTACGGGATATGGAAAGGATAAGGAAAAAGAAAGGGAATTTCCCAAAATACTAGAAAGCCATAAAGCAATTGAACTTGCAGGAAAAGAACTTGTAACAAAAGGAAAAATCAGTAAAAGAACTCAGAGAACAGCAAATATGGATATTTTCCCAATACCATTTTTTTCTATTCTTAAAAAGTTTAAATGGTTTAAGGAAAAAGCATTGGAAAAAATGAAATTAAATAGCCTTTGAAAATATTGAAAAAAGGATGAAATATGGATTCTAATTTTAAAATAGAAGGAAAACTCATTAATCTAAGAGCAACTATAAAATTAGATTTGAAAAATTATGAAAAATGGAATTCTCCCGATTTAAAGACATATCAATTTGATGGACCATGGTATAAATCAAAAGAACTCCCATTAAAGGGTGTTATTAATTGGAGAACAAGATGGCTTGAAGGAGAAACAAAAACACCTTATCCATTTTTAGAAATTGAAACAAAGGAAAAACATCATATTGGCTGGGTAACAGTATACTATCATGAAGATGATCCCCATATGACGGAAATAGGTATAAATATTCCTGAAGATTCATACTGGGGAAAAGGAATGGGTTTTGAGGCATTGTGTTTGTGGATAGATTATCTTTTTAATGAAAGGGATCTTACTCGTTTGGGATTTAGTACATGGGAAGGGAATAAATCTATGCTTAAGGTGGGAGAAAAACTGGGATTTGTTGAGGAATCAAGAATACGAAAAGGTTGTGAAGTAAATGGTGTTTTGTATGATAGAATAAAAATGGGTATTTTACGAAGTGAATGGAAAAAAAAGAAGGAATGTAATGCATAACAAAATATTGTTTGCATGAATAACTATAAACAAAGGAGATTTGATTATGATTAAAAAATTAGCTGATGAAATCAAAGTAGCCTTAGTAACCGGAGCCTGTATTCTTGGTATGGCAATCATATTTAAACAAATTCTGCATATTCAAGTTGATGCTTTAATATCTAATGGTCCAGCCTATCTGTTCATAATATATGTTATTTCAAGAAGACAATCAAAGAAGATGAAATGTGATAAACCTTTATATTGGAATTTAGGAATAATTTTTATAACAGTTCTTATTATAGTATTATATGCAATATGATTGAGTAAATTCTTTAGTAACGCTAATGGTAATAGTTAATGCAAATTTCAGAAATGAGAGAATAGAAAAAAGATGGATTCCTGCCTTCGCAGGAATGACATCACACAAAAAAGAGGTGATGAAAATATAAGAAAAAATATATAATGTATGATATAATAAATACTGATATATAAATAAAATAAAATTGTTCAAAGAGGTACTTTATGAAAAGAATATTGATTGGTTTAGGAATTGGAGCAATCATTGGAATTATTGATGTTATTCCAATGATTATTCAAAATCTAACATGGGATGCAAATATTTCCGCATTTACAATGTGGGTTATTGTTGGATTTTTTGTATCAACAAGTAGTTTGAAATTAAATGGTATTATTAAAGGAATCATTATATCATTTTTATGTTTACTTCCAGTCGGAATAATTATTGCATGGAGTGAACCAATGTCTTTGATTCCCATATCTATTATGACTTTTATTCTTGGAAGTATATTGGGCTTTTCAATAAATAAACTTACTAATAAATTTGTTAAATAAATCATTAATGGATAAAAAAAGTACTTGAAAAAACTAACCAATTACAATATATTAACTAAATGATAATAAAAAAAGCATTTGAGCACTCAGTAAAATTATTCCGCAAAGTATTGGCGGGAAAAGATGTTGAATTTAAATTCACACCTGCAAAACATATTAAAATGCCTACACTTAGCGAAACAAGCATATATGTTCATATACCATTCTGTAAAAATTTATGCCCATACTGTCCATATAATAGAATTCCATATGATACTAAATTAATAAAACCATATGTAGATGCATTAATAAAGGAAATTGAGGGCTATGGCAAGGTTTATGGAAAAACAAAAATTACATCTGTATATTTTGGGGGAGGAACTCCAACAATTATAGGTGATGAACTTACCCGTATTACAAATGCAATAAGAAAAAACTTTAACACTGTTGGTGATTTTTGTATTGAAACAAATCCTAATGATATATCCGAAAAAACAATAACTGTTTTAAATGATTGTGGTTTTAACTCAATAAGCATTGGAGTGCAGAGTTTTAATGAAACATTGTTACAAAGTATAGGTCGCACATATAGTATAAATGATATTCATAATGCAATTATGCTTGCTAAAAACAATCATTTTGACACCATTAATATAGATTTATTGTTTGCCCTTCCGGGACAAAAGAAAGATGACTTGGCAATGGACATAAAAAGAGTGCTTGAATATTGTCCTGATCAGGTAACATATTATCCGTTGTTTACATTCCCATATTCGGAAATATCTGAATATAAACAGATAAAATATGTTAAATCCCCATCAATTTTCAAAAGAAGAAAAATGTATTATCAATTATATGACACCTTTAAAAGCAATGGATACTCCAAATGCTCGGTATGGTCATTTAAAAAGGATAATGATGAGAAAAAATATTCTTCTGTTACAAGAGAAAGGTATTTGGGGTTTGGGGCAAGCTCGGGTTCGTATTATGAAACGCATTTTACGCTTAACACCTTTTCCGTACCTGAATATATTTCATCAATCAACTCAAAGGGCAATGCCGTAAGCTTAACAATGAATTTTACCAAACGCTTATCCATATTTTATGATTTTTATTGGCGACTATATGATACAGTAATTCCCAAAAAGCGTAATCTGGAATTTTCTTCATATTCGGTAGAAAAAAATACACATATACACATAATGATCAAAATCTTTCTTCTTTTAAAATGGATGGAAAAAGGAAAGAATGAATATAGATTAACAAGAAAGGGCTGCCTGTGGGTTCATTTTATTCAGAATATGTTTTCATTAAGTGCAATAAACACAATATGGTCAGCAGGAAAAAAGTATGCTTGGCCCAAGGAAGTAAAATTTTGAGTTGATTTTTCCATACATTTATGTAAAATTTGAAAATGGGCAACAATAAAGGAGAAAGAATGAAAAAATCATTTTTTATTATTATGATTGGAATATTATGTTTAATAATTAATGCAAGCAATATTAATGATGCCTATTTCAAAGGGGAATTTGATAAAACAGAGAATAATTCAATTGAGAAAATGAATGAAATCATAAATGGTATTGAGGATATTTCATTTCCTCAGGGTTTAATTGGTTTGATGATTTTTGAAAATGAATGTAATGATGGCATTAATCGACCTTATGCTTTATATGTGCCCAAAAAATATAATAATAAAAACGAACATACATTAATTATTTATTTGCATGGAGGAGTAGGGCGAAGTGAAGTCTTGAATAATGAAGAAATAGAGGAATTTGTTAATGGAAATGAGTTTAGAAAACTTGCAGATAAAGAGAATTATATTGTACTATTTCCCATGGCAAACAATGAGTCAATGTGGTGGGATTCTGTTGGTACTGATAATATATTTGATCAGATATTGTGGACAAAAACGCAATATAATATTAATGATAATGCAGTATTCATAACAGGATTTTCTGATGGTGCTTCTGGTGCATTCTACTTTGCATTATGTTATCCTACTTCATTTGCGGGCTTCATTCCATTAAATGGGCATGCTGGGGTTGCAAATCTTGATGGACATATACAAACATATTTCCAAAATCTTTGTAATAGACCACTTCATGTGATTAATACTGATGAGGATGGACTTTATCCTGACAAAACAATGAGAGAAATGATGCGGCTTGCAATAAAAGCAGGCGGGAATGTAACATACAGGATATATACAGGTATAGGTCATGACTTTCTCTATGCTGGAGAGGAAATGCCGGTAATTGAAGGATTTATTAATAATACAATAAGAAATAATTTTTCAAATAGACTTATATGGTACACAGATAATGATAAAACAAGAAATAGAATAGATTGGCTGGAAATTACAGAAATTGAAAAAGATGAAAACAAGATTGTTTCAAATGATGATATTAAAGACTATAATATGAAACTTGCTGATGATAAGATCACATTTGGTTTTTATCCTGATTATGAATATGAAGGAATTGGAGTAAAGATTGACAAGATAGCAGGAGATAGTACCTTCTGCGAACAAATGAGAATGTTAGCTCATGATATATTTATCAAATTGGATACCTTTGATATAAAAACAATGGATGATATGAATAAATATAAATCAACAAAACAGAGAGGAGATAGTACTGAGATAATAATAATCAGAGATGCCGACACCCTAACTCTTCAGGGTGCATTTCCTCCTATACAGTATTTCCCATTATTTACAAGGGATAATACAACTGCATTTGTAGAAGCATTATTTATTGCAAATGAATTTTATATTAATACTATTAATGTAAAAACAATTAGCATATATATTGATCCAAGATATGTGAATCTTAATCAACCCATTATTGTGAATATTAATGGAGAGAAGAAATATGAATCCCTTGTAAACCCTGACATTAATTT
>JAUVJU010000142.1 GCA_030592285.1 Caldifarciminota bacterium | reverse complement strand
AATCTCTTAATAATTCTCCTCTTTTAATAACATGTTTTTGAATATTAATTGGCATCCCATTAATAGCAGCTCGCTCTGCTTTACTGAAATCCCAATGCCCATTATATATTTTTTTTATTATCTTTGCCGGTGATCCAACAGCAATGAAAGCCATTGGAATTGATTTAACAACTGTGCTATTTGCTCCTATAATAACCCCTCTTCCTAGTGTAACATCATCACATATTGTCGAATAACTTCCAATCTGGTTATCACCCATTAAATATACACCTTTCTCGATATGTGCTTGCTTAGTAATTTGTGTATTAAGTCTATGATAGGTACGATTCTGAGCATAAAGTTCACAATGATGTTCCACTACTGTTCCATCTCCTACGTATATTCCTCCCTTTCCGTGAAAAACACAATCGTTGTTTATTATACAATCATCGCATATTACAATTTCGCCTCCTTCAGGTCTAAGTACTACTCCTTTTCTTATAATACAATTCCTGCCAATTTTTATTTTTTCTGGTGATTCAATAATTACTTCAGGGTCTATCATTGTATCTTTACTATATTTAAAAACCACATATTGATTGTTCAAATTTTTGAATTTACTTTTTGAATATGTTTTTATACATACAGAATTAATGTTAATTTTATGATTTTTATAATTCAGTTTATTGATAATATGTTTTAATATACTCTTACACTTAGCATACATACTTTTCAGCATTTACTTCACCTTATATAATACCTTTAAAAAGTTTTTCCCTGTTGAATAAGCTACTCCATTAAATTCTACGGGGATTCTCCACCAAAACAAGAGTTCACTTCTATTTTTTGCCCATATTGCTATTGCAATTTTTACAGTTGCATTATTAATTCTTATATCTTCAATCTTTACATCTAAAATATGTTTACCATTTTTCAAATTTATTATCTTATTATATGCTCTATTGGTTGCCTGAAAATAAATTGCGAGTTCATTACTGCTTAGAATTGCAATATCAATATCGGCTTCATCATAATCTATTATAGAATCATATTCCATAGATATTGAAAAAAAATCTCCTGGAAAAAAAATCCTATTATTTATATTAATATCGTGGAATTTTATTTTGTCATTCCCAGTACAAATTTTTTCTATACCTAAATCCTTTTTTTCATTAAACAATTTTGTATATTCCTTGATCCCTTCTGCAACACTTATGAAATATTTAGCATTACCATTATTCAAAAAAATTATTTTCTCTGTAAAAGTAGAAATTATATGCATATTATGAGATACTAATATAGTTGTTGTACCATTTTTTTTGAGTTCGCCAATTTTATTAAAGCATTTGTTTTGAAATCCTTCGTCTCCCACTGCCAAGACCTCATCTACAAGCAAGATATCAGGATCACAATGTACTGCAACAGCAAATCCCAATCTTACAAACATTCCACTTGAATAAAATTTCACTGGTGTATCTAAAAAATCACCAATATCTGCGAATTCAATAATATCATCAAATCTTTTATCTACTTCCTTTTTCGTCATTCCCAATATTGCAGCATTAATATAAATATTCTCTCTACCTGTCAGTAATGGATGAAAACCCGCACCTATTTGTATAAGAGCTCCAACTTTACCCCTTATTGTGATTTTCCCTTTATCAGGCCAAAAGATACCATTTAACATCTTTAAAAGAGTTGTTTTTCCTGAACCATTAGCACCAATAATCCCTAATGTTTCTCCTTTCTTCACCTCAAAAGAAACATCATCAATTGCCCAAAACTCATTTTTTCTTAATTTACCTGAATTTGCATTAAGTCCAACCATATTTTTCCCAATATCTTCAATACCATATATCATAGAGCGTTTTAATGATTTGCAGTACTTTTTATTTATATGCTCTACTTTTATTGCAATTTTATCATCCATTCTATATTCTCTCTGTAATTCTTGTTTCAGTTAAATGAAATATTATTAAACACACTATGAAAACAATTATTGATCTTATGCCTGAAATTATATAGCCCTTCCACTCAGAAATCGTTCCCATTAAAATAATTTCTCTTGGTACTGAAATTAAATAATATATTGGATTATAATTTGTGATTGAAGCAAGTAATCCATTTGTTGGTTTTGCATACAAAATAGGCGTTAAGAACATTAAAAATGTCATTAGTATGGCAAGTATATTTCCAATATCCCTCATAATACCATTCAAGATTGATAAAATGAATCCAAATCCAAGTGTAAATAGAAATAATGGGATTATAAATAATGGTATTAGTAGAATCATAATATTCGGTTTAAATCCATAAAATATAAATAGTATGAGCACCAAAATAAATTGGATTAGAAATGATACAATTGATTGCCCCGTGGATGCAAACACAAGTGATTTTTTAGAGAAATTAATTTTTGTTATCATGGGTCCTGCTTTCACTAATGAATTTGAACTCGCGACTAAACCCGTTGAAAATAATTGCCAAAACGCTAATCCAAGTATTGCATAAATTGGGTATGGAACATTTATATCTCCTATGATAAATATACCAGCACGATTTAAAACAATAAATGTTCCAACACTAATAATTGGTATAATAAATACCCAGAAAAAGCCAATGAATGATTGCTTATATATTGCAAAAAGATCTCTTTTAAATAATTGATATGTAAGCCATCTATTTTTTATGAGTTCATTGAATATCTCACCAAAAATGGAGAAATATCCCTTTTTTAATGAATTATTTGGTTCATAGGTTACAATATTTTTATTCAACAGAATTTCCTTTAAGTTGCATATATTATTATTTCAAAAGATTCTTTTCATATTCAATTTTTGCTATTTTACTTAATTGTTCTGATTTTTTCTCTAATGATATTATCTTTTCCATATATTTTTCATCATTAGTTAATTCATATAATTTCCTATACCCATTAAGAAAATATGGTTCATCAAAGATTGCCACTACTAATTGATTCTCTGCTAAAGTAGTGTCATTAATACTTAGAAGATAATCAGCATATTCATGTCGTAAAAATGGATTATAAGGGTTTAATTCAATTGCCTTTAAATAATTATCATTAATTATAGAATCATTACCACTATTTCTTCTCAGTATTGTTGACTTATATTTAACAAACAATTGGGCAGTACCTAAATAATACCCATAATTCATTTTGTCATATTTTATTAATGTACTATAATCACTTATTATGCTGTAAAAATCATCAACATAACCAGATTCTGTGAAAATATACTTATCCACAATCAACTTTTTTTCTATTCTATCTGGCTTTCCATCAATATTAAAAATTGTATGAATACCTGCTGATAATGATCTCAATTCATCCATACTCATTTCCTGATAATTCCCCTTTATCTTTTCTAACACATTATAATAATATTTAAACAAAACAATATCACTAATTGAAACAAAAATATTAAACACAATTATTATTATTACTATTATTTGAATAATTCTATATTTAACTGTCATCTGTTTATTAAATAGATAGGCAAGCATAATCACAAAAATAGTTGCACACATTGGTAAATATAGGGCATTATCAATAAGAGAAAATATAGAAAATAAAATAATAAATGATATTATCAATTTATTTTCTTTAGATTTACCTCTATTTCGTATAAACCAAATCACAGCATATAATAGTAATAGCAGAATAAGTATCCCCAATACACCAGCATTTGCAAACCATTCAAGATATTCATTATGGGCAATCTTTGCAGAAGCAGCATATCTTCCTACTCTCCCCTCAACGGGAAAATTATCCTTTAGAGCATAATAATTGAGATTATTATAGCCAATACCCATTGGAAGATTTCTTACCCCTATTTTTAATACCTGTTTATATATGTTTTCTCTCTGTACACCATAAGGATTAATTTCTGCTTCGTTAAACAATCTGTTTTTTGCATTGCTTGGTAATATTAGAATTATTATTATACTTAAAATAAACATTGTTATTGCAATTTTTTTATTAAAAATAAAGGATATTAATAATATACCTGCAGGTAATAATATAAATATATTTCTACTTCCTGTCTTAAATGTCATAAATAGAATAAAAATACCTAAAACAATATATATTATTCCCATCTTTTTCTTTTCAACTAACATTCTCAATGCAAAATAAAGACAGGCAGAAAAAGCAAGAACCAGATAGAATGATAGGAAATTAGGATACGGAGTTAATCCTTCTATTCTATTTGCTCCAGCAAATAATTGCGGTAATGAAAATAAAATCTGTATAATTCCGCCAATAATAATGGCATGAAATACATATTTTATATATTTATCTTTGTTAAACTTTAATAATGAAATAATAACGGGAATAAGAAAATATATTGAATATTCATTAAAATGAAGTCGTATATTATATGCATTTACCGAGAAAAGATAATGATATAATGAAGATAAAATATATATTCCAAGAATCAGAAGAGGAATGATCCTAAATGATATATTCCTTTGCCTGATTATGAAAATCAATAAAATAATATTAATAAAAAGAGCAAAAGCCCTAATAAACATAAATTCTTCACAATCAAATATTGATGGGATTAATATTATTATAAATAATAAAATATAAACAATATTATTCTTAATCCTACTCTTCATATTTTTTCATTTTCCTATAAAGGGTTGAAACATTAACACCAAGTATTTCTGCCGCCTTTTTCTTATCTCCATTTACGCTGCTTAATGCCTTTCTTATCATTTGCTGTTCCATTTTCTCTAATGAACATATACTTTCAGCATCAATCTCTTT
>JAUVJU010000179.1 GCA_030592285.1 Caldifarciminota bacterium | reverse complement strand
TGGAATCAGTGTATCATCAGCAGGTGATGTTAATGGTGATGGATATAGTGATATCATTGTTGGTGCCTACGAATATGATAATGGAGAAACAGATGAAGGGGCTGCCTTTGTATATTATGGCAGCAGCGGAGGACTTTCTGATTCAGTAAACTGGATGGGAGAAAGCAATCAGGCAAGTGCTCATTATGGATATAGTGTTTCCTCAGCAGGTGATGTAAATGGAAATGCATATAGTGATATTATTATTGGTGCACATTATTATGATAATGGAGAAAACAATGAAGGTGCTGCTTTTGTTTATTATGGCAGTATTTCAGGGCTTTCTGCAACAGCGGATTGGATGGGAGAAAGCAATCAGGCAAATGCTTATTATGGATATAGCGTTTCTTCAGCAGGCAATGTAAATGGAGATGCATATAGTGATATAATTGTTGGTGCCTATGGATATGATAATGGAGAAATTGGAGAAGGAACTGCGTTCTTATATTATGGCAGCATTAGCGGACCCTCTGATTCAGCAGACTGGATGGGAGAAAGTGATCAGGCAAGTGCTTATTATGGATATAGTGTTTCTTCAGCAGGAGATGTTAATAATGATGGATATAGCGACATAATTGTTGGAGCATGTTTATATGATAATATTGAAAACAATGAAGGTGCTGCTTTTGTTTATTATGGAAGCAGCAGTGGGCCTTCATTAACAGCGGACTGGATGGGAGAAGGCAATCAGGCAAGTGCTGATTATGGATATTGTGTTTCCTCTGCAGGTGATGTTAATGATGATGGATATAATGATATTATTATTGGAGTGTGTAGTTATGATAATGGAGAAAACAATGAAGGAAGAACATTTGTGTATTATGGAGGAAGCACAGGTATAGATGAAAAGAGAATATCAATAGATAATAATAATCAATTACTGGATTGCAGTATTTATAAAGATATAAAATTACTAAATGAAAATATACAGATGAAGGGATTAACAATATATACAATTGATGGCAGAAAATTGGATAAGATATCAATAGCGGGACAGTATTATATTACAAAAGAAATTAATAATAAGATTATTGAAAGACAGAAAATATTAATATTCTGATTATACAGATACTACTTAATTTTTTCGCAGGATCATAGAAATAAAGTATTTGTATATATAAATATATATTACTTGCTTGGTAATAAATTGAGGAAGGATATTCTTTTATTGTAAAATACTGTTGAAAATTATATCTGGAGGAAATAATGACAAATGGTTTTATTAAGAACTATGACCTCTTACGAGAAAATTGCATGGATGCTGGTTGATTCTATCAGCTTTATTAAAATTGATGAATAATGAGTTCTTGACATAGTTTAGATTACAGGTAGAATGTTAACTATGGGTAAACATACAAGAAAAAAATTAAACGATCTTCTATTACAATGGCAAAGAGGAGAAATAAAAATAGCAAGTTATTTGAGTAATAATCATTATAGTAGGGTATTATTAAATAAATACAAAAAAAGCAATATAATTAGTAGTATAGGAAAAGGTGCTTATAAGTTATATAATGATAGAGTATATTGGTATTCAGCTATTAATGCTATACAATTTCAATTAAACAAGAATTTGCATATTGGATCTAAAACAGCGTTAAATATGTTTGGGATAACTCATTTTGTTGGGAAAGACATAAATACAGTTGTAGTATATAGGAAAAATGATACAGTTCCAAAATGGTTTTCACAATATAAATGGAAAATGGACATTCAAATATCGTATAAAAATATTTTTAGCAAAAATCATCTGAAAATCATAAATTATAAAAATTATGATATACGAACCGCAGTTCCAGAGCAGGCAATAATGGAAATGATAAATGATATTGTTGTAAAATATACTCCTGAAGAAATTGAACAAGTTTTTGAAAACTTAACAATGCTTCGCCCTAAAATTATCCAGGAGCTATTAGAAAATTGTAGATCAATAAAAACCAAAAGAGTATTTTTATATTTTGCAGATAAATTTGATTATAAATGGAATAGAAAAATAAACCGACAAAAAATAACTCTGGGATCCGGGAAAAGACAGGTAGTGAAAAATGGTAGATACATAAAAAAATATGATATTGTAATATGACATATAATGATAAATATTATGAACAAGTGAAACTGCTTTTAAAATTATTGCCGTATATTGAAGAAATGGATAATTATGCAATAAAGGGCGGAACAGCAATCAATTTTTTTGTTAGGGATTTACCACGATTATCAGTAGATATTGATTTGGTATATACAAAAATTGAATCGCGAGAAAAAACATTAAAATCAATAAGAGAAACATTTAATCTATTATCTAAAAGAATAAAAAAACACAATAAAAATTTAGTTATAACAAAAAACATAAATAAATTAGTAATAAATGAGAATTACTATACTGTAAAAATTGAAATAAATACTGTAATGAGAGGTGTTCTTAATCCTGTTGAGGAATGGGAAACGAATCAAACAATTTCTGGTGAATTTAATGTAAAGACATACAATAAAATAATATCCTTTTCTGAGTTATATGGAAGTAAAATTTGTGCAGCTTTAGATAGACAACATCCAAGAGATTTATTTGATGTTAAATTATTGTTTGAGAATGAAGGGATTACTGAAGGTATTAAGAAGGCATTCATTCTATATCTACTTTGTCATAATCGTCCTATAGGTGAATTATTAAAACCCAATAAACTGGATATTGAAAAATTATATAATAATGATTTTTTAGGGATGACCAAGGATAGTGTTACATTAGAAGAATTGTATCAAATTAGAGAAAAATTGTTTGATAAAATAATTCTCATATTGAATAAAAGAGAGAAGGAGTTTATTCTTTCTGTAAAAGAAACAAAACCAGAATATGATTTAATTGATATAGGTAATTTGATAAAAGATTTCCCAGCATTTCAATGGAAATTAAAAAATATAAAAAAGATGAATAAAGAGAAAAGAAAAGACATGATAGGAAAATTAAAAGGTATTCTAAATTTATAGAAATTTAACTGATAGATTTTTCAAGTGTTATCAGTGAAGAAAACATTGCAGGGATAGCAGAAGTATGTTAGTATCTTGTAACTGGTAAGCTAGTTTCTTGTACGCTGTAGAATGTGGAGATATTTCCAATATCACAAATGGATTTAAGGATAAATTGCAATCTATTAATAAATAATCAATTATTCCTCTTATCGCCCAATTCAGTAGTAAAGAAGAAGATTAAGTCGGGGGTTGACAATT
>JAUVJU010000117.1 GCA_030592285.1 Caldifarciminota bacterium | reverse complement strand
GGTAAGATCAAATGAGAACTATCTTGTATCAAGGGCATTTGGTATTGAACGATTAAGAATAAGACCATCAAAAATGGAATTACCAATAGAAATTACAGCACCTGAATATGCAAAACCGGGTGAAAAAATAAAAATCAAATTAAAATCATCAGAACAATTTGATGCAACAATAGCAATTGTTGATGAAGGTATTCTTCAATTAACGAATTTCATTACTCCGGATCCATATAACAAGATTCTTCGCGATAGAAGATTAACAATAGATATGGCTGAAGGTTTTGGATGGATTGTAAGAAAATATCTTTCCAGAACAGGAGGTGGCTATGCAAGCAAAGAGAGTTCCTATCAGGAAGCAAGATTTACACGGCTTGTATCATATTGGAGTGGAATTATTCATTCCAATAAACATGGTAAAGCAGAATTTGAAATAAAATTACCTCAATTTTCCGGGAAATTACGCATAATGGCAATAGGCATTAATAATAAAAAAATGGGCAGTTCAGAAAAGGATATTATTGTTAAAAGCGATGTTGTGATTTCACCAACAATTCCAAGATTCTTATACTATAATGATGAATTCCAGATACCCATTAGTTTAGTGAATACAACAAAATCATCAAAAACAGTTTCTTTAAATGCTTCATTCTCTTCAATTTCTCCTACATCATGGAAAAAGAAAATAACAATTAAACGAGAAGGAACAGAGGTTGTATATATTAAGGGAAAGGTTAAAGAAGATTCACACAGAGCAAAATTTGTTATTTCAGCAAAAACAGGAAATGAAATGTATAAGGATACATTTGAAATACCATTATATCCTGATAGTCCATTTATAACCGAAGTAACAAGTATTAAAATTGAAAATAATAATGAAGCAGACCTAAAAAAATATTTTTCAGATTGGTTTGATATTGCTCATTCAGCACAGATATATATATCCACTATACCCGGTCTAAACAAACTTCACTATGCCAGATATGGCATTCATTATCCCTATGGATGTATTGAACAAACATCAACGGCAACTATTCTTTTATTAAGAACATCAAAACTGCTTCCAATTATTGCTCCCAATATAACAATGGAAAAATATAGGGATATGGTTAGAAGGGGTATAAGTAAAATAATATCAATGCAAAATATTTCAGGGGGATTTTCTTATTGGCCCGGCTCAATAAGATCAGATGAATGGAGTTCAATCTATGCTACCTTTGTTCTTTTGGAGGCAAAGGATGCGGGCTTTGTTGTATCGGAAACATGTTTAAATGCTGCATTAACATATATTTCATCAATTAGCAGTAAAAATGTTTTTGCATATTATGTATTAGCAAAGGGCGAAAAATTTAAGGGCTATTCAAGTAAAATTGAGGAATTGGCAAGGAATTATAAACATAGAAAATACAATAGGGTACAACTTCTCTGGATAGCGGGTACATTATTTGAATGTGGTAAAAGCAAGGAGGCATCTGAGGCATTATACAAAGCATTAGAAATGAATATTGAGAAGGGAAGAATAATGTCAGGCAGTTTTTATAGTGAAATAAAAGGTAAGGCATTATCTTTATACATGATTGAGCAGATATCACCCGATATTCCTGAAGCAGATGAATTATTAAATGAATTATCCAGTTTTCTTTCAAATAAAAGAAGAAGATACTATACAACACAAGAAATTGCATGGTCAACATTAGCTATTGGATTATATATAGAAAAACATTCATTAAAAGAAGATATTGATTGCGATGTTATTATTAATGGGAAAAAAGCCGAAATAAAGAAATCAAAGGGATTATTAACTCTATTTTTTAATAATGCTCCAAGTAAAAAGAATATTAAACTTAAAACCAATACATACCCATTATATCTTGATATTGTTAATACAGGATTTTCAAAGAATAATAAGAAATTTGTTCCTATTAATAATGGAATGAATATGCAGAGAAAAATATATTCATATAATGGAGAACCCGTTTCATCGGCAAAACAGGGAGACCTTTTGGTTATGCAAGTATTTTTTGAACCAACAAGAAATAAATATTTGAAAAATGTTGCTTTTGAAATTCTTATTCCCGCAGGTATTGAAATTGAGAACCCAAGATTAACAGGTGCAGCATTGCCGGCATGGACACAAAAGGGAAAAAATAAAAAGATATGGAATCCTGATTATCTGGATATAAAAGATGAAAAAATAATGATTTTTGGAAATTTGAATAGAAAAAATTATTACTATATTCTTTTAAGAGCAGTAACCCCTGGACAGTTTTTATATCCTCAGTCAAAGGGTATTGTTATGTATAATCCGGAAATAAATGTAAATACGGCTGTTGATACTTTTAATGTATTTAAAAAATAAAAAACAGCGGACTTTTGCAGGCATAATACTTGTTTTAATAATAGTTGTATTATTAATTTTTATAGTTCCTTTACCAAGGGCTTTAAATAAGCCCTTATCAAAGGTTATAAGATACAGTAGTGGAAAGGTGATGAGGGTATATCTTTCATCTGATGAGAAATGGAGAATATATGTTCCTATTGATAATACCGATGAATTATTCAGAAAGTCAACAATAATGTATGAAGACAAATATTTTTGGCTGCATCCAGGAATAAATGTTATAGCATTATTAAGGGCTTTTTATTTAAATATTAAGGCAGGGGAAATTGTATCAGGAGGTTCTACAATATCAATGCAGCTTGCAAGATTGGTTGAACCAAAGCCCCGTACAGTTAGATCAAAAATCATTGAAATGTTCAGGGCAATACAATTTGAACTACGATTAGGGAAAAAGAGAATTTTAGAAACATATATAAATCTTGCTCCCTATGGTGGGAATGTAGAGGGAGTTGGGGCTGCCTGCCTTGCATATTTTGGTCATTTGCCCGAGAATCTATTACCTGAAGAAGCGGCATTTTTGGTATCCATTCCTCAATCACCTGTAATACGAAAACCGGGTAATATTGAAGAGGGTATAAAAGCAAGAGATAAAGTTCTGAAAATAATGTTTAAGAATGGATTGATCTCACAGAATGACTATAAAAGAGCAGAAAATGCTCCTGTACCAATGGGTTTTATGCCATTTCCAATGGAATCACAACATGCTGCGGATTTTACTATGCTGCATTATCCTTATGAAAATGATATAATAATTTCAATTGATGAGGACATACAAAAAAAGACAGAGAACATTGTTAAATCATATCAAAAAAGAATTGAAGAACTTGGGGCAACAAATATAAGTGTGGTAATAATAGAAAATAAAACGGGGAAAGTTAAATCGCTTATTGGTTCCATAAATTATTATAATAATGATAATGATGGACAGGTAAGGGGCTTTTATGCATATAGGTCGCCCGGGTCTGCACTAAAACCATTTTTATATGCACTTGCTCTTGAAAAGGGTATCATATCCACTGAAATGCTGATTGAAGATGCCCCTCATTCATTTGGTTCTTTTGCTCCAATAAATTTTTCGGAAAAATGGGATGGATTAATAAGTGCTGAAAATGCTTTATCGCAATCATTGAATATGCCATTTGTAATAATGCTGCAAAGAACGGGATATAAAGATTTTATGGAAAAATTATATGCAGGCGGACTGAGAGGACAAAGGGGATTTGATGATTATGGGCTTACAGTTATTACAGGTGGAATGGAAGTAAAACTTTTGGATTTAGTGAATTTTTATTCTTGTTTAGCAAATGGCGGCAAATATAAATCATGGAGCATTTTAGAAAATGAATCAGTATTTCCCGATACCCTATTATTTAGAACGGGAGCTGTATTTCTCACATTAAAGGCACTTGCAAAAAAGGGCAGACCCGATGCACCCAAAATTGAGAATTTTAATTTTCCCAAAACAAATGTATATTGGAAAACAGGAACATCATGGGAAAGAAGGGATGCATGGAGCATTGGTTTTCAAAAAAAGTATTCTGTTGGTGTATGGGTGGGGAATTTCAGCGGTGAGGGAGCAGAGGGCATTGTGGGTGGAATAGCAGCATCACCTATTATGTTTGATATTATAAGAGCAATTGAAAGTGAAATGGATAAAGAAGAATTTGATTGGAAATATGATGCATTAGATGATATTGAACTTACAGAGCTTTGTTCATATTCCGGATATAAGGCGGGAATGAACTGCATAGACAAGGAATATGTCTATGTATTAAAAAATGCTAATCCTTCGGAAAAATGTCCATTCCATAAAAAATTTCTCATTGAAAAAGAGACGGGCTATAGGGCTTCTCCATGGGAGGATTATAAAGAAGGAGAAGTTGAAGAAAGGATCCTTATTATCTATCCGCCATCAGTGCAGAGAATTATGGGCAATAAAGGTAAAATTCCATCTTTTTCTCCCAAATGTGCTATTTCAATAGAATCAAAATCATTACAGGTAATAAGTCCTATTCATAATTCTGTAATCATGATTCCCAGCGGCATTAAGGATGCATCCTATGTTATGCTTCAGGCATATACTTCATCAGGACAGGGTGAGATATATTGGTTCTTAAATGGAAAGTATATTGGACCAACCATTTCAGGAGAAATTAAAAAAATAATTGCTCAGCCCGGAGAAATGAAATTTGTTATTCAGGATAAAACGGGAGAAAGTAAAAAAATAGATATTTCGGTGTTTGAGAATTAAGATAATCTCTACAATTCAAACTCCTCCCCTCTGGAATATAATGGATAATTGTTCTATTTGCCCAATCGTATTTAATGTCTATGAATATCTAAAAGAAGAAATTTGGCATTGTAATGATTTTGATTGAACTTATAGATTTAACAAAAGACCGCTATATTGGCAATGACATTCCCAATAAGTGTGCATAAACGGGGAAACAAAATACCAATAAGTGCTTGACGAGCATTGTTTAAAAAGTATAATTAAGTAATGATAATAAGATATTACAATGATTTAGCAAATTTATTTTATAAAGATAAGGTTCTTGTAATATTAGGACCAAGACAAGTAGGGAAAACAACTTTATTAAAAGAGTATCTAAAAAAAACTACATTAAAACATTTATATATAACTGGTGATGACATTAGAATAAGGGATGCCCTTTCCTCAAATAATCTTGATATTCTCAGAGACTTCTGTGATGATTATAAAGTTATTGTAATTGATGAAGCATCAAAAATACCTAACATAGGTAATAATTTAAAATTGATAAAAGATAATATCCCGAATATTCAGTTAATAATATCATCATCATCTTCATTTGAATTAAGCGGTCAAATTGGAGAACCGCTAACAGGAAGAAAAATTGATATATTTTTATATCCAATCGCATTCTTGGAATTGAAAGAGATTTATTCAACATTTGATATGAAAAATTGTTTATTACGAAATGTTCTTGTATATGGATCTTATCCGGAGATATTGGAAGAAAAAAGACTATCAAGAAAAAGAGAATTACTTTATCAAATTGTTAATACATACTTATTAAAGGATATACTTGAATTTGAAAGAGTAAAAAATTCCAAATTACTTTTTGATTTGTTGAAATTGATTGCATATCAAATAGGAAATGAGGTCTCAATGAATGAACTTAGCATCATACTTAAAATAGACCACAAGACAGTATCACGATACATTGATCTTCTTGAAAAAGCATATATTATTTATAATTTAAGACCATATAGTACAAATTTACGCAAAGAAATTGCAAAAAAGTCTAAATACTTTTTCTATGATATTGGTTTAAGAAATGCTATAATTTCTAATCTCAATCCAATAGAAAAAAGAAATGATATAGGAGCACTTTTTGAAAATTTTATTATGAATGAAAGGATAAAAAGGAATAATTATAAGAAGATACACTCAAATATATATTTCTGGAGAATTGTTAGAGGTAAAGAAGTTAATTTAGTTGAAGAAAGAAATGGAAATTTATATGCATATGAAATGAAATATAATCCCTCAAGGAAAGTAAACAAAAAATTTTTGCATTATTATCCAAATTCGGAATTCAGGATTATAAATAAAGATAATTTCACTGATTTTATTATCTGATAAAGAGGTATAATTTAACTATATGAACAAGAAAAAAGAAGACATTACAGCAATGAAGAACATATTGAATACACCACTATTCTGGGATGCAGAAAACATATATATTGAATTAAATGCATCATACATAATATGCCGTATTCTTAATCTTGGCACTTATGATGATATAAAAGTGTTGAGAAATATATATAGTGATTCCAAAATAGTGGAAGTAATAAAAACAAAAAGGAATATTTTACCAAAGGCAGCTAAATATTGGGCATTGAAATTTAATATTCCTATGGAGGATGTAAAGTGTTTG
>JAUVJU010000201.1 GCA_030592285.1 Caldifarciminota bacterium | reverse complement strand
AATCAAAGAAATGGGTCGGCCGGATAAGAACCCGCCCCAACAAAACATAATAGATTGCATTGTTATTATAATCAACCACCGGACAAGCCCTGTCCCTACAAATAAGAATATTTGTCATTATATTGCTTGTCTTCCTCCGCTCTGATTCTGTTGGAAAGGTGAGGACTGTTTACTCTGGGGAGCATAGATACAACCCGATTTTCTCTCGGAGTTCCCCAGAGTAATTGTATATTCCAAGTAATTCGAGGAATATATTGAACCTTTACATCATAATTATATTATTCTTTTTCTTATTCTTTCTTTTTTTTACGATTTACAATTAATTTAATATACTTTCTCTGACATTAGTTTACCCTGCAAAAATAATGCAAGATAATCGCCGCTGCCTGCCTTTGAATCAGTGCCGCTCATATTAAATCCGCCAAATGGATGCACTCCAACAAATGCTGCTGTACATGGTCTATTCAAATACAAATTACCAGTCATTAGTTCCTTTTTTGCCTTTTCAAGATGTGTTCTGCATGATGAATGAACTGCACCTGTTAATCCATAATCCGTATCATTGGCAATTTCAATAGCATGATCAAATGAATCCGCTTTAATAATTGCTAATACGGGACCAAATATCTCTTCCTGCTCAATTCTATCGCCTGGGTTTATATCTTTAATTATTGTTGGCTCAATATAGAATCCATTTTCTGGACCCTTATTTCCACCAAGAATAAGAGTTCCTTCTTTCTTACCAATTTCAATATAATCCATGATCTTTTTCTGAGCTGCTTCATTAATTACGGCACCCATATTATAATAATGAATATCTGAATCAAATTCTCTGATATCAATCATTTTTATTTTCTTTGTTTTTTCCACAATTAATTCATTAAGTTCATCATAAACATCACTATGAATAATTGCTCTTGAGCATGCAGAGCATTTCTGTCCCTGGAAGCCAAATGTACTTTTAACAATATCATTTGCTGCATCTTCAAGTATTGCATTATTATCTACAATAATATAATCCTTTCCACCCATTTCTGCAACAACCCTTTTTAGCCATTTTTGTCCCTTATTTACCTTTGCAGCTCTTTCATATATCCTTGTTCCTATTTCTCTGGAGCCAGTAAAACAGATAAATCTTGTAAGATGATGATCAACAATTGTATCCCCTACTTCTGAACCGCTGCCGGGAATAAAATTAAGTACACCATCAGGTAAGCCTGCATCCTTAAATATTTCATAGATCTTATAAGCAATAACAGGTGCATCTGAGGCTGGTTTTAAAACAACGGTATTTCCAGTAACAATTGCAGCAGCAGTCATTCCTAATGTGATAGCAAATGCAAAATTCCAAGGTGGAATTACTGCACAGACTCCAAGCGGGATATATTTATATATATTCTGTTCGCCGGGCCATTTTGTTACAGGTTGATTCTCGGCATATCTTAAACCCTCTCTTGCATAAAACTCAAGAAAATCTATACCTTCTGCAATACCTGCATCACCTTCAACATAATTTTTTCCTACTTCAAGTGATAACCATGCATTCAGTTCATAGCGTCTATCTTTCATTATCTGGGCTGCCTTCATTAAAATTCCACTTCTCTTTTCCTGTGCCTCATTTTTCCACATATCAAATTTCTCATTAGCAATCTCAATTGCTTTTATTACCTGCTCCTTATTTGCCTTACTCACATATCCAACAACCATATCCTTTTGACATGGATAAATAGATTTTATCTTTGCATCATTCATAATTTCTTCGCCATTAATCACTATTGGATAGTCCTTGCCAAGCTCCTTTTCAACCGCACTAATAGCAGCCTTCATTGCTTCCTGTTCAACTTTTGTCTTATATAGACGAATAGGATCATTTGTGAAAACTTTATTAATCATTATTAGCTCCTTGTTTATTAACTATTGTGTTAATATAATTAATTATTCGTGAATGAATTCGCGGAATCTTTCTAAAAGACCATAAATCCTTTTTTATAATATATGAATTTAACCTTCTGTCAATATTGTTTATAAATGCACCCCTTGTGTTTAATGATCTTGCAGATATTAATTCATCATCCGTCATTACTTCCTTTGAGAATATTAAATATAAATTATTTGATTTCCTATATAATTCACAGAAATTTATCTGTTTTAAAGCACTATCTAAGGGATTATATCTAATAAATGTATTAAGATTTGTATATATGTAATTATTATAAATATTTAATTTTTTAAATATCATTTCCTGATAATCATAATAATTATTTAATGGAGGATTTATGCCGATAATTTTAGCATCATTAATAGTTAATACAAGCATAGGAACCATATCATTAAAGGCAATGTATGATACATTCTTATAATGTTTCTTAAAATATTCATCTATTTGCTTTAATGATCTTCTTATATCATTTATATTTGGCTTATTAAATCCCTTATAATCAAATATAAATGTTGTTTTTTCCATTTTCTCTGCTATCTGATATGTTGTATATGCATTAATATTCGGCATATTACCATTTCTATCACTTCTATAATCAAATGGTAAAATAATAACTATTTCATTATTGTT
>JAUVJU010000082.1 GCA_030592285.1 Caldifarciminota bacterium | reverse complement strand
TTATGTGCAATAGAGGGGACATTTTTTTATGGTAATAACAAATATTTTTTGTATCTGTTGACATACCTAATCTACAAGTTATAATATAATAGAAATTTATACTAAAAAATTAGGAGTTGAATAATGCCTCAGATGCCAAATTTACAAATTGGAGAATTAATTGCAAAACTTCCTATTGTTCAGGGTGGTATGAGCGTAGGAATATCTTTATCAGGGCTTGCAGCTGCAGTTGCAAATGAAGGCGGTATAGGAGTAATAGGGGCTGCCGGCATTGGTTTTCTTGAAAATGGCTTTGATCAGCATCCTTTTCAGTCAAATATGGATGCTTTGAAAAATGAAATAAGAAAAGCAAGAGAAATGACTGATGGGCTAATAGGTGTTAATGTAATGAAAGCATTAACTGATTATGATAATCTTGTTAAAGTATCTATTAAAGAAAAGGTAGATGCAGTATTTATTGGAGCTGGCTTACCATTAAGAATTCCAGGTAGATTGGATCTATCTGAATTTAAGAAAATGAAAACAAAAATAATTCCTATTGTATCATCGGCAAATACAGTAAAAACATTATTCACATACTGGGAAAAAAATTACAAAAAATTGCCAGATGCAGTTGTAGTAGAAGGAACTGAAGCCGGAGGGCATTTGGGTTTCACTGAACATGATATAATAGATGGCTCAATTAATTTGATGGATATTGTAAATCAGGTAAAGGAAACTGTAGAGGACTTTGCTAAACGGATGCGAAGCAGTATTCCTGTTATTGCAGCAGGAGGAATATTCTCTGGTAAAGATATTTTTGATGCAATGAAAAATGGTGCAAATGGAGTTCAGATGGCAACCCGTTTTGTTGCAACTAAAGAATGTGATGCATCAGATGAATTCAAGCAGGCATATATTGATGCAAAGGAAGAAGATATTGTTATTATTAAAAGTCCTGTGGGACTTCCCGGAAGAGCTATCAAAAATGAATTCCTAAAATCTGTTTCTGATGGAACCGGAGGAGATACTTTTTGTACATGGAAATGTCTTAGAACATGTCGTATGAGTAAAGCACAGTATTGTATTGGAAGAGCATTAGCTAATGCAAAAATAGGATTATTGAAAGAGGGTTTTGCTTTTGCAGGTAAGAATGCATTTAGAGTAGATAAAATTATGACAGTTAAGGAACTTATTGAATTATTGATGAAAGAATATGCAGAAGCGGAAAGCGGGGAGTCAACGGTTGATGGTCAATAGTTGATAGTCAGGAAAAGAAAAAAGAAAAGAATAATATAATCATGATGAAAAGGTTCACACAATTACTATAATAAGATAGAAGTAATATTGCAAATTATTTAAATTTGCATATAATAATTTAAAATAGTATTAATTAATAAAGGTAATGTCAGGTGAAATCTATCCGGACCTAAATGGATGGGTTTTTATTATTATGGAAAGAAAAAATTTCTTAAAACATTTTGATCATGAAAAGTTGATAAAGGAAATACAAACATTTTCTTATAATAAATCAATATTTAATATTAATAATAGTTGTCTAATTGTTACTGATATGCAGGAATATTTTCTAAATAAAAAATCACAGGCATATATTCCATCATCAGAGGAAATCATAAAACCAATTAATAAGCTAATCTCATATTTTTATAAATATAATAAATCTGTGATTTTCACAAAGCATATTAATACTGAAAAAAATGCAGGAATGATGAAACAAAGATTCAAAAAATTGATCAATGAAAATGATCCCCTATCAAGAATATCAAATAGTATAGATCAGACAAATAGTATTTTACTTACAAAATCACAATTTGATGCATTTTATAAAACAGAATTGGAAAATATTTTAGGGTCAGAACATATTGACAGCATTGTTATTGTGGGAGTAATGGCAGAGAGATGTGTAGAAACAACTGCAAGACAGGCATTTGTTAGGGGTTATAATGTATTTATTCCCATTAATGCAATAGCAACATACTATGAACAGGTTTATATATCATCAATCATTAGTGTGGCTAATAGTGTGTCAGACATTATTCAATCAGGAGATATCATTGATTAAAAAAACTGTGTCAATTATTGGAGGAGGTGTTTCAGGGATTTCAGCAGCTCTTCAATGTGAAATTGAACATATTGATTATACTCTTATTGAAAAATTGCATTTAGGAGGAATGATAAAGTATGCAAATAGTATTAATAATGTGCCATTTATTGATAAAGGAATTAATGGAAATGATATTACTACATTATTGAAAAAACGAATGAAAGATTTAGAAAAAAATATTGTCTATAATAAAGTGATTGATGTAAAATTCAAAGAGAATAGCTTTTACATATCTCTACTATCGGGTGAAATTTTTATTAGTAAATATTTGATATGGGCTACAGGCAGTATCCCTGTAAATCCGGATTTTTTTATACCAAAGGAATGTGAAAACAAAATATTTTATTATCCTGATTTAGATGTGGATAATATAGATAACAAGGTAATTGTATATGGTGGAGGGGATATTGCATTTGATTATGCCTTAACATTAAGAAAAACAATTAATAATATTTCAATTTACTGTAGGAATAAAATAAAAGCAAATAGATCATTAATAAATGAGGTTGTGGAGAAGGATATAAAGTATAATGAATTATCCGAGATATCCAAATTGTCTTTTAAAAAGGAAATGATTGATATATCATTTAAAAATGGTATCAGTATTAAAACAAATTATCTTGTGATTGCAATTGGGAGAAAACCCAATAATGAATTGATTAATAGTATGATTGATAATAGAAAATTATTTAGAATTGGTGATGCCAATAATGATTTTAGACAGCTTGTTTGTGCGTCTTCTGATGGTATAAAAGCAATAATGGAAATTTCGCAAAGGGAAAATAATGGATGTTAAATTATTAAGTAGTAATAAAATTGCTTCTGTATTTGGGATGTATAATGAAAAAGGTAGTTTTGAGGCAGTTGTTTCAAGACCAAGAGAAAACAAGATTGTTTTTGTTGTTTCTACTCTTTATGGCTGTCCTGTAAAATGCCTTATCTGTGATGCATCTTTACAGTATAATGGTAAAATATCATTTAAAGATATGATGTTTCAATTGGATTATCTAATTAATGAAATATCTGCTGAGAAATTAAGATCAGTTAAGAAATTTAAGATTCAGTTTTCCAGAATGGGGGAACCGGCTTATAATGATAATGTAAATAGAGCAATTGAATATATACTAAAAAACTATAATGAATTGAATCCGGTTTTATCAGTATCTTCAATTGCACCATTTGGTACCGATAATTTCTTTGACAAATTAAATAAAATTACAAAAATATATGGTAAAAGGAATGAATTTCAAATACAATTTTCCATTCATTCAACGGATAAAAAGCAAAGAGACTATCTGATCCCTATAAAAAAAATGGAATTGAAAAGGATATCTCAAATGGGATTGGAAATAAATAAAAACATTAATAAGAAGATCACATTGAATTTTGCATTATTTGATGGTGTGATCATTGATACTGATACATTACTTGAACATTTCTCACCGGATGCTTTTATATTAAAATTCACGCCTGTTAATCCTACTTTAAATGCATTAAAGAGTGAAATATCAATAACAGAGAATAGCAGCGTATGGCAGAAATACAAAACAATTTTGAAACAATGTAATAATGTGGGATATGAGATCATTGAATCAGTAGGTGATTTTAGAGAGAATGAGGTTAAATCCAATTGCGGACAATATGTGAATGGATAGAAAGAGTGTCTAGTAGCTGGTATGCTAGTTTCTGGTGAAAAAAAGAAAAAAAACAAAAAGAAATTGTAGGGGCACGGCGTGCCGTGCCCTTTATGTAATCAATTATTTCAAATAAGTAATTTTACCGGAATATATTTCTGAACCAAATGATACTCTGTAAAAATATGTACCATTAGAAACTGTATTTCCTCTATTGTCATTACCATTCCACATAATATTATTATTACCTTTCTGATAATAGGCATTGAAATCTTTAATAATTCTTCCTGTTGCATCAATAATACTAAGATTTACAAATGTTTCATTATCAAGATTGAAGAATATTGAAATATTATCCCTAAAAATAGGTGTAGATGTATAGACATTTGGTGTTGATAATGTAACCATTTCATCCTCAATACCCGTCTTTATCCAAGAGTCAAAATAGAGATTTGTTGGTCCCCATCCGGCATATATAATAGCAGAATTAGCAAGAAGATTGCCAGCATAGGGAGCAAATGTACCTGTAGCAGCATGATCATTTATAATTTCTACTGCAAACATACCAGTTGGATTATTAGCTGTAGCATAAGTAATTCCTACATCATGAGAAGCACCTGAATCTGCTTTAAAGGCTATTGTTGCGAAATCGGCGGTTTCATTAAAACTAATGGTTCCAAGTCTTTCAACCCATGTTCCTGTTTTTGGGGATATAATTATTGTACCATATTGATTTGTTACACAGGAATCAGTACTGTAATAATAACCGAAATTATTAAGATTATCATATTGAACAGTAAACCAAACAGATTGATAATCAGGGTTAGTTGAAGCAGCTACATCAAGATTGGAAATTATTTGTGTGCTTAATGAAGAAACTGCCTGGGAACTTGCCCAAGATGCTCCATAATCATATGTTTTCTTAACTCTAATATTATTTATTCCTGCATCTACCCTTTTTTCAATAAAACCTACATAAGCATTGCCATTAGCTCCTGCTGCAATCTTGGGATCTTCGGTTGATTGCAAATCATAAAAAAGATTTATTTGATTTATCCATGATGAAAGATTTTCATCCAAGGATGCTCCATATAATGTTAAATTAGTATTATGAGTAGGATATATTGCATTCCATGCAGCATAATAAAAACCATCCTGATAATCAACATCATAGGCATAAACAGTATCAGTATTACCTCTATCAATTTGCTCCCAATGTGAGCCGCTTGTTGTAGAAGTATCAGCAAATTCTTTCATATAGAGATTCCTTCTGCCATCACTTTCTACATAAAGGGCAAAACAGCTAACTCTTCCATCATCAGTTACAATGATTTCAGGATTTTCTAATTCACCATCACCATTAAGAATTATCAATCCCTTACTATTCCAGGTATTTCCATTATTATATGAATTGTATAACATAATTGAATCAGCCAATGCTCCATTCCTTGTTAATACAACAGCATAAAGAAATCCTGTACGGTAATCAACATCAAATGCAACTCCGGCTACTCCTCCTGAATAGACCTGAGTATCATCTCCCCATTTGAATTCAGGGGGTGATTTTTCAAGAAGATATTCGGCATTTGGCAGATCTCTGTCAAATCCCTCCGGATCATTAAAATCAATATCGGCAAATACAAATAAACCAATAATGATTGTTAAAAGAATAATAGAAAATTTCTTCATTCGTCCTCCTTAGTATAATATTGGATATAGAGTATCAGAGTTTGACTGTATTGTCAACAATTATTAATGTCATGTTATTTAAACTTTAAAAGTGAACTCTTTATTCAATGATTTAAATTATAAAAGTGAACTCTTAAAATAGATTAAATGATATAATATGGAATAATTAAAAGGAGGTTCTGTATTATGAAACAACTACATACAAAGTTCACTGATTTACAAGTCAAAGAAATAATCAGGCGTTATTTGAAGAAGGAAATTGAAAGGAAATACATACAAAAAATATTAGGAATAAAAAAGACAAGGTTTTTTGCTTTGGTGAAACGATTAAAGAATGACCCTGATAATTTTACTGTACAATATAGACGAACAAAACCAACACGAAAACTATCAAAAGAAATAGAGAAAAATATTATAAAACAATTAAAGATTGAAAAAAGAATGTTTCAGCATAAGAAAGTAACATTAAAATGTTATAATTATTCTTATATAAGAGATTATTTAAAAGATAACTACAACCAAATTGTATCTGTCCCAACAATCATCAAAAGAGCTAAAAACAATGGATTTTATTTTAAGAAATCTAAAAAGGATACCCATGATCGTGAAGTATTAACTGATCATATCGGTGAACTTGTTCAGCATGATTCTTCTCATCATTATTTTTCTCCACATGCTTCTAATAAATGGTATCTAATTACTTCTTTAGATGATTTTAGCAGATATCTTTTTTATGCTGTTTTAATACCAAGAGAAACTTCCTGGGCACATATTACAGCATTAGAACAAGTAATCCTTAAATATGGTATTCCTTTTTCATATTATGTTGATAGTCATTCTATATTCAGATTTGTTCAAAAAAGAGATAGTATATGGAGAAACCACTATAAACTTACTGATGATGTTGACCCTCAATGGAAACAAGTTCAAAAAGATTGCAGGGTAAATGTAATTTATGCTTTATCTCCCGAAGCAAAAGGAAAAATAGAACGACCATATAGATGGATTCAGGACAGAATGATACGATCTTGTTTCAGAGAAAATGTGTCTGATATTAACCACGCTCAATTGATATTGAATAATCTTACTCATAAATATAACTATGAATGGATTCATTCTACTACTAAGGAAATACCTTATATCAGATTCCAAAAAGCTATAAAAGAAAATCAATCATTATTTAGAAAGTTTACTCTTATGCCACCTTTTAAGTCAACTAAGGATATCTTCTGTTTAAGAGTTCAAAGAACTATTAATGCTTATAGAAGTATCTCATTTAATAATGTGAAATTTAATATAAAAAATTCTATTCCTCATGATATTGTTGATATACATATTTACCCATTAAATCATGATGTTTCTGAATTAAGATTTTGGTCTAATAATAAACTTATTGATGTTCAAAAGGCTAATAATAATACCTTAAATCTGTCCCTTTTTTAACTTTTCCAAGAGTTCACTTTTAAAGTTTAAATTGGGCTAAATGGTTCACTTTTAAAGTTTAACCAACACAATTATTAATGTCATGTGATTACTATATGAAAATGTTAACACTTATTACTATGTGAAAATGTTAACTTTTTAAGATATGAAGAATTGAAGAAAAGTATTATAATATACCTTCATATAATAAGGAGGTATTCTGAAAATAGGAGTAACAACGAAAGAATTAAAAAAGATAACAATCATCGATAGAGTTGCAAGGAAAGAGATTAGAGGAACAGAAGCAGCTAAGATATTGGGATATCATAAGGTACACATATCAAGGTTAAAGAAAATTTACATAGAAAAGGGTAAAGAAGGCATGATAAGAAAGCCAGGGGAATCACCCAATAAGATTAAAGAAAACCTAAAAAGCAGAGTAGAGAAATTATTTACAGGAAAATATCAAGGATTTAATATGTTTCATTTTATGGAGAAGCTTAATGAGAATGAAGATATTGAATTATGTTATGAATCAGTGAGGAAAATCCTAATTGAACGGAGTGTTCATGTACCCAAACATAGAAGAAGAGTACATCGTAAAAGAAGAAAGAGAATGCCTAAAGAAGGAATGTTAATACAAATGGATTCATCAGACCACAAATGGATACCTAAAATAGAAAGAACATGGTGGTTAACGAGTACAGTAGATGATGCAACAAGTAAAATATTATTTATGAAATTTTATAAACATGATGGCGTTTATAATAATATGGAAATAATTAGAAAAATAATTGAGAAGAATGGTGTATTCTATGCATTATATGTAGATAAAGCATCTCATTTTAAAACAACCAGACTTGGAGGATTGCATTACAATGTATCTGTTGAGCAAGAAGACACACAAATTGAAAGAGCTTTAGGAGAGCTTGATATTAGGCTTATTCCTGCCAATTCAGCCCAAGCTAAAGGAAGGATAGAAAGATCATATAGAACACTTCAAGATAGATTAATTAATGAAATGAGATTATATAAAATTAATTCTTATAAAAAAGCCAATGATTTCATAGATAACTATTTTATCAATTATTATAATAGCAAGTTTGCTAAACATAAAGATGTTGATAATGTTTATATGCCATTACCTGAGAATGTCAATTTGGATCTGGTATTTTGTAAGAAATATGCTAGAAAAGTAAATAATGATAATACAATCTCTTTTCAAGGCAAAATCATTCAGTTAAAACCTACTGAATGTAAATTATCATTCGCAAAGCGTACTGTTTATGTTCATCTTCTTGAAAATAATACAATCTCTATTACATATAAAGGTATTATAATATTAAAAACCAAAATATCAAAAAATAATAAAAAATATAGAAAAACTAAAAAAAGAAATGCTCTTTTAAACCAAAGAAAATATCAATATGCTTAAAGCTTAAAGTTAACATTTTCATTTAGTAAAAGTTAACATATTGACATAGTAACAACACCCCCGACTTAATCTTCTTCTTTACTGCTGAATTTGGCGATAAGAGGAATAATTGATTATTTATTATTAGATTTTAATTTGTCTTTAAATCCATTTGTGATATTGGATATATCCCCATATTCTACAGCGTACAAGAAACTAGCGTACCAGATACTTCTGCAATGTACTTCTGCAATTTTCTCGTAAGAGGTCATAGTTCTTAATAAAACCATTTGTCATTTTTTCTCCGAATTTTTTTCCATATAGACAAGAATCCATCTTATATGCCGTAGGCATATTCCGAGTAATTCGAGGAATATGTGCGTCATTAGTGCCGTGCCCTCTTCTTTTCTCTGTCATCCCAAACTTGATTTGGGATCCATCTTGCTTACCCTCTTCTTCAAATGAATTAATTGCATATTTGCATCCTCCGCATATGTTATTACTATTGATATGAGAGCAATAAATTGTAGAATAAACATAATGGGGCAGGTGCAGACTCTATACTCCGTGCCAGAAAATGGCTTGTGACGCATGTCACCCTGCCCTTAAAAATAAGGAAGTCACAGACTCTAAAACCTATTGTGGAATCCCGCTTTATATGCGGCTGTCTAAGCTTCCAATAATAACATAACAAGGAGGACTATAATGAAAGT
>JAUVJU010000034.1 GCA_030592285.1 Caldifarciminota bacterium | reverse complement strand
GGCGGCGGGATTTACACAAAGGCAGCCGATATGGGTGCTGACCTTGTAGGAAAATTGGAAGCAGGTATTCCTGAAGATGATCCAAGAAATGCAGCAGTGATTGCTGATAATGTTGGAGATAATGTTGGTGATACTGCCGGACTTGGTGCTGATCTAATGGAATCATATGTTGAATCAATAATTGCTACAATGGCAATTGGAGCAGGACTGGCAAATGTATTATCAGTATCAGGATTGGATAAACTATTTGCATTACCTCTATACTTGGCAAGTGTTGGACTTATTGCATCAATTTTGGGCATACTCTGGGTATTATGGGGAAAGATCAAGAATCCACAGAATTTACTGAATTCAGGGGTTTATCTTTCATCATTTTTGATGATTGTGGGATCATTTATTGTTGTACACTTTATGGACTTTAATTATGCTGAACTAAATTTTGTAAAATATGGACCATTTTATGCAATTGTATCAGGACTTTTCGCAGGTCTTATAATTGCATTTGTTAGTGAATATTACTCATCAAGTAAATATAAACCGGTAAAAACTCTTGCTGAATCAGCAAAAAGCGGACCGGCTATTGTTGTGATAAATGGACTTGCAATTGGAATGAAATCAACAATGGTTCCTGTTATTGCAATAGTTGTTGCAATGGTTGTTGGCTTTGAGGTTGCAGGAATGTATGGCATTGCACTGGCAGCTCTTGGTATGCTGTCAACACTTGGAATAACCTTGGCTGTTGATTCATACGGACCTGTTGTTGATAATGCAGGCGGTATTGCTGAAATGGCAAAATTGCCTAAGGAAGTGAGAAAAATCACAGATGAACTGGATTCTGTTGGTAATACAACAGCAGCTATTGGAAAGGGCTTTGCTATTGGTTCTGCAGCATTTGCAGCATTGAGTTTGATAACAGCATATATTGCAACAATACTTATAAGTGCAAATGGAACAGATATTGCAGCAAAAATGACAGGTATAATTCAGGATCCATATTTTATTGGCGGATTATTAATAGGTGGAATGATACCCTATTTTCTTTCTGCACTTCTTGCTCAGGGAGTGGGTATTGTTGCCAATAAAATAATTGATGAGGTGAGAAGACAATTTAAAGAAATCACAGGACTTATGGAAGGTAAGGCAGAACCTGAAACAGATAAATGTGTGGAAATAGCAGCAGATGGGGCTATTAGATATATGATAGTGCCGGGACTTTTGGCGGTCTTTGCACCTATAATTGTTGGCTTTGTTTTTGGACCATTCACATTAGCGGGACTATTAATTGGCTCTCTTATAACAGGCGTACAGCTTGGAATACAGACAGCGAATTCCGGTGCCGCAATGGATAATGCAAAAAAATATATTGAAGAAGGACATGTAGGCGGTAAAGGCACTGATGCCCACAAGGCAGCCATTGTTGGAGATACTGTTGGAGATCCATTAAAGGACACAATAGGACCGTCAATTAATATACTTATAAAACTTATGTCAATCATTGCTCTGGTAATTGCACCAATAATTAGCCAGTTTTCAGTGATTAAACATTAAAAAACGGAGGATGAATTGAATAAATATGAATTACTTCTTATCTTTGATCCGGGATTAGCAGATTCAATTGTAAATGAAAAAGCAGAAAAGATTAAGAAATGGATTGAGAAATTTGAAGGTGCTGTTACAGAAGTGAAGGATAATGGCATTGAGAAACTTGCTTATGAAATTAAGAAATCAAGACAGGGACATAGAGTAGAAATTAAATTTGAATTAGACCCATGCAAGATTGATACATTTAAAAAAGAAATAAAACTTGAAGAATCAATTTGGAGAATTTTCGTAAAGAGAATTTAAATGGAGAATTATTATGAATGAAAAAGTAAGTGTACCCAGTATTAATAATATCACTGTTTCAGGCAGATTAACAAAGGATAGTGAACTTAGATATACTAATAGTAATGACAGCATACTATCATTTAGAATTGCTTCATCAAGAAGGTATAAAGGTAGTGATGGTGAATGGAAGGAAAATACTCTTTTTGTAAATGTTATTCATTGGGGAAAGGATTATAATGAGAAATTGAAAGAAAGATTGAAAACAGGTTCACCAGTAATAATTGAGGGTTCTCTTCAGCTGAATACATGGGAAGATAAGAATACAGGCGAGAAGAGAAGTAATTATCAGATCAAAGCATTTAGAATACATGTACTTATAAGAAACTCGGATTATGAATTTACAAAAAGTGATAGTTCTATTGATAATACAATAGATGAAATTGATAAGGAATTTGATGAAATAGCGGACAATGAAAACATTGGAGGTAATGATGACATACCGTTCTAAAAAACCACGAGAAGCTCATGTCGGACATGGACGAAAATGTAGATTATGCGTGGAAAAAGTAAAGGCAATTGATTATAAGGATACAAATCTTCTCAGAAATTTTATTGATGAACAGGGGAAAATTGTACCAAGAAAAGCAACAAGACATTGTGCAAAACATCAGCGAATGGTTGCAAAAGCAATAAAAGCAGCAAGAAATATTGCTCTTCTGCCTTATGTTAATGATTATATTAAATAGGAGTAAGAATGAAGGTAATACTTAGACAGAATGTAGAAGGACTTGGAGAGAGAGGTAAAATACTGAATGTAAAAACCGGTTATGCCCGAAATTTTCTTGTTCCTAAGGGTTTTGCATTTGAATATTCTGATGGCAATATGAAAAGATTTGATGAAGAAAAGCAGAAAATCAAAAAGCAGGAGATCAAGGATTTAGGCATTGCTAAAGAAATGGCAGAAAAACTCAAAGAAGTATCTATTACTCTTAAGCAGAAAGCACATGATAATGATGAATTGTATGGCTCAGTAACATCTGCTTTAATTGCAACTGAATTAGTGAAATTAAATTATCCTATTGATAAATCAGCTGTTCTTTTAGAAGAGCATATTAAGAGGCTTGGAGTATATGATGTACCTGTAAAGCTTCATACGGACATTATTACCCAGATCAAAGTATGGGTAGTGAAGGATGAGTGATTTCCTTAATGGAAATATTCTTTTTTCTATTCTCCTGTTGGCTCATCTGACAGGAGATTTTGTTTTACAGACAGATAGGATATATGCACTTAAAATAGTTTCATTAAAGGGACAATTTTTACATGCAGTAATGAATTTTATATCTGTTTTTCTTTTTGTGTTTATTGCTTATTTTAATTTACTGCCGGCAATAATCTCAGCATTAATTGTTTTTATCACTCATTTCATAATTGATTATATAAAACTTAAAATCAAGGAAAGAAATCCTTTTTTATTTATTTTGGATCAGGCACTTCATATAGGAGTTATATTAGTAATTGCAATTTTATTAAACAGCAGATTTACTACAATAAATCTATTTAGTAATATAAGCAAATATATTTTTACACTAAATGGAATATTGATAATAATTCTTTTTTATCAATATTTTTTCAAAAATGTTTGTTATTTTTTTAATATACCATTAACAGAAAATAAAATACATGAAACATTTGAATTTATTGAACGATTTCTTATTTTCTTTTTTGCTTATATGCATGGATTTTTCTTTATACTAATTCCATTAATACTGTTACCCCGCCTTATTATAGCCTTTAAGGAGGAAAAAGAATATTATCTTTATGATATTTTGTTATCAATGATAGTATCGGCATTAGGTGGGATTATTCTAAGAAAACTCACAATCCTTGAGCCGATAAATCCGATTATTTTTCTTATTTTGGGCTTTTCCTGCATTGCTCTATATATTCTTATTGGCAAATGCTCAGATCTAATAATCCCCAATAGAAACAAATAATATTATGAATCTACTTTGATTCTGTCATTCCGTATTTGATACGGAATGTATTGATTTTCTTATTTCCCTTTCCTTTCTCTGGTCATTCCTGCACAGGCAGGAATCCATCTTACCTGTTGTATGGGTTTCAACAGGTTGAATCCTTTGGCTGATCCAACTTTTTCTACTTTTTCAACCACCGTCCCCAATATACCCAATGAGGTATACAATGATGGTACAAAAGGAGCTGAAAAAATGTCAAAATGTCAACCCCCGACTGCATATCATATATAGAGATTGTTATCTACTTTACAAATTTTAGAAAAGTATTATTATTTTAGATATGAAATATCGTGGGAGTAGATATTGAAGAAAAAAGTAAAAATAGGTCTTGACAAAATGGTATCATATGATACTATATGGATAGCAACATATGAAAAGGAGAATTGAATGATCTGTGATAAGGAGCAGGTAGAATCTTTTCTGAGTGACTTTAAACAGAAAATGAAAGAGAAAAACGGATTTATTATGATCACAAGAGAAAGGAATATTAATGAACTTAAAAGTCTGGGAATTAGAGTAATTACTGTAAAGGGAATAATAAATTCATTGAAATTAACGCATTATTGTAATGGTCCGAAAAAAGATTCTGAGTATCCTGAAAACACTTTATGGGTTTTCGGATATGAATTTAACGGGAAATTATTATACATCAAACTTAGTGATGATTTAAAACACAGAGCAAAGTGTATTTCATTCCACAAAGCAGAGTTTGAAATGAAATTTCCCTATAAGTAGGAGGTAAGAATGAAAAATAAATCTATTAAGGATTATTGTCCTAAATGTAATAAGATTACTCTTATTAATATTATAAAAAAAGAAGAAGTAGGTGATGTAAAAGGACAAGAGATTCATAGTGAATCAAATGTTCCTGTATGTACTATATGCGGTGAGGAGGTATTTATAGAAAAATATGAAGAAAAGAATCTTGATAATGCTTATAATGTATATAGAGAAAAAAACAATATTCTTTTTGTAGATGAAATAAAAGCAATAAGAGAACAATATGGTATTAGTCAAAGTGATATGGCTAAGGCATTGGGATGGGGTGCAAAAACAATAACACGATATGAGAATGGAGATATTCCTAATAGATCACATAATGAACTATTTATTTTAATAAAGAGACCATTTAACTTCCGTGATATATTTAATCAAAATAAATTGTCTTTAAATGATTCTGAAAGAAAAAGAATTGAAAGTGCAATTAATGCTCAATGCGATAGTGAAAGAGAAATGAAAATAGGTATTTTATCTTGCTTTTTAAATACTCCTCATATTTTTAATGGTAATCAACCATTTGATTATAACAAATTATTTAATGTTGTTCTGTATTTTACAAAGAGTATTGATGAACTATTTAAAACGAAATTAAATAAGTTTTTATTTTATGCTGATTTTTCATCTTTTAAAAAACAAGAGCAATCAATAACTGGGCTTGAATATGTTCATCTTCCTTATGGTCCAGTACCTAATAAATATGACATAATAATTGGTTTGATGATAGAAGACCATATATTATATGAAATTGAGATAGAATATCCAAGTGGAGCATTAGGAACATATTTTAAAACTAAGAAGAAACCAAATATGAAAATATTCAATGACAATGAAAAAAAGATATTGAAAAAAGTTGTTAAGATAATGAAAAATAAGTCATCAAAGGAAATATCTGATTTATCCCATCAAGAGGATGGATATTTGAATACAAAGACTGGGGAATTGATTTCATACGAGTATGCAAAAACAATAAAATTATTATAGCATTAATGGATGCTCATTGATTTTTTCGCAAGATCGTAGTTTGGAGAAGTATGCTGGTAGGGGGAGACCCTTCGACTCCGCTCAGGATGAAACAGGGGACGGAGGATGCAAATATGCAATTATTTCATTTGAACAAGAGGGCAAGCAATGTATTGGTGGACAGGTCAAGCCCTGTCCCTACAACCAATTTTCATTTATTTTTGCAATACATTTGCTCTTATTGACAAAGGCATATTGTTATGTTAATCTGAATTTTTTAATAAGTTCTTTATTATATTAAATTAAAGAAGGAGCAATTATATGAGCGGGACTAAAGAAATTACTATTCTTGATATTGTTAATAAATATCAGGGGAAAAAGGGTGCTCTTATACCTATTTTACAGGATGTACAGAAAACTTATGGTTATATTTCCAATGCATCTATTGAGGAAATTGCAAAACACACAGAATATGCCGAAAGTGATATTTTTGGTGTAACAACATTTTATGCACAGTTTAAGGATGAAAAACCAGGAAAGCATAATATAAAAATGTGTCAGGGTACAGCATGTCATGTTATTGGTGCTGACAATATTCTTAATGTTATATTTGAAGAATTGAATATGAAAGATTATGGTAATACCCCGGATGGTAAATTTACAATTGAAGAGGTTGCCTGTCTTGGATGCTGCTCACTTGCACCGGTTGTTATGATTGATGGAGAGGTGTTTGGAAAATTAACTCCTGATAAGATCAGGAAAATTCTAAAAGCATATTAAGCGGAGGACACAATGAGTAAATATAGAATAACAGTTGGTATGGGCTCATGTGGAATTGCTGCAGGAGCAAAGCCTGTATTTGATAAGCTTAATGAAGTAGTTAAGAAATCAAAGATCAAAGATATTCTCCTTGAAGATACAGGATGTGTAGGCATGTGCTACAAAGAACCGCTTGTAGAGATTGAAAATATTGATACTAAACATAAAGTATTATATGGTGAGATCAATGCAAAAAAAGCAGAAAAATTATTTAATGAACATATTATTAATAATACTCCTATAGAAAAATGGATTGTTAAATCAAGTGATGGCAAGGGTAGTGAAGAGAAATTTTTTGAAAAGCAGTATAGAATTGTTCTTAAAAGAACAGGTGTAATAAACCCTGAATCATTTG
This sequence comes from Caldifarciminota bacterium, assembly GCA_030592285.1. GTDB lineage: Bacteria > Hydrothermota > 32-111 > 32-111 > 32-111 > JAUVJU01. The sequence continues at coordinate 11,589 of JAUVJU010000034.1, read as the reverse complement.
ATGATTATATTAATACAGAGGGTTATGATGCACTGAAAAAGATCATTGCTGGAATGACACCTATGGATGTTATTAATGAAATTAAAGGCAGTGGCTTAAGGGGCAGAGGGGGCGCAGGCTTTCCTACCGGACTTAAATGGGAATTTGCATCAAAAGAGAAAAGTGATGTAAAGTATATTGTATGTAATGCAGACGAGGGAGATCCCGGAGCATTTATGGATAGATCTATTCTTGAAGGTGATCCTCATAATGTTATTGAAGGAATGGTTATTGCTGCTTATGCTGTTGGTGCTACAGAGGGATATGTATATTGCAGAGCCGAATATCCACTTGCATTAAAGAGGCTTGATATTGCAATAAAACAGGCAGAAGAGAATGGATTTTTGGGAAAGAATATTTTAAATACCGATTTTTCTTTTCACTTAAAAGTTAAAGAAGGTGCTGGAGCATTTGTATGCGGTGAAGAAACAGCTCTTATGTCATCAATAGAAGGCAAAAGGGGAATGCCGAAAATAAGACCTCCATTTCCTGCTCAAAAGGGTATTTGGGGCAAACCGACAAATATTAATAATGTGGAAACACTAGCAAATATTGCATGGATAATCAGAAATGGGTCTGATAAATATGCTGCACTGGGAACAGAAAAGAGTAAAGGTACTAAGGTGTTTTCATTATCCGGAAAAATAAATAATACAGGTCTTGTGGAAGTTCAAATGGGAATATCCCTAAGAGAGATCATTTTTGAACTTGCAGGCGGTATAATAAATAATAAGAAATTCAAGGCAGTTCAGGTGGGAGGACCATCAGGCGGCTGTATTCCTGAACAATTATTGGATACTTCTGTTGATTATGATTCATTAAATGCAACAGGTGCTATTATGGGTTCAGGTGGAATGGTTATTATGGATGAGGATTCCTGTATGGTTAGTGTTGCAACCTATTTTCTTAATTTTACTCAGAATGAATCATGCGGTAAATGTACATTCTGCAGAGTTGGAACAAAAAGAATGCATGAAATCCTTAAAAGAATAGTTGAAGGTAAAGCAGAAAAACATGATATGGAAAAACTTGAAGAATTGGCATATATGGTGCAAGAATCATCATTATGCGGATTGGGTCAGACAGCACCAAATCCTGTTCTTACAACACTTAAATATTTTAAGGATGAATATATGGCTCATGTGAATGATAAGGTCTGTCCTGCAAAACAGTGTAAGGAACTTATAAAATTCATTATTGATGCTGATAAATGTAAAAAATGCGGGATTTGTGCAAAGAACTGCCCTGTTGATGTGATCAAAGGTGATAAGAATACCCCGTATATAATTGAACAGGAAAAATGTATTAAATGTGGTAATTGCCTTAGGGTTTGTCCATTTGATGCAGTAGAGGTAAGGTAGGAGGCACTATTATGAATAAAGTAAAATTATATATAAATGGAACAGAGTATTTAGTAGAAAAAGGTAAAACAGTACTTCAGGTATGCAGGGAAAATCATATTGATATCCCAACACTCTGCTATCATGAACAGTTGGAGCCATATGGATCCTGTTTTCTTTGTACTGTTGAGATTGAAGGCGGGAAAAAGAAATTCTCTCTTTCATGTGGAACAGAGATATATGAAGGAATGAAGATCAAAACCGATACAAAAGATATATGGAAACAGAGGAAAACAGCCCTTGAATTATTATTATCCAATCATTATGCTGATTGCAGGGGACCATGTTATAATGAATGTCCATCAAATGTTGATGTACAGGGATATATTGCAGCAATTGCAGAAGAGGATTATAGTGAAGCAATAAAGATCATAAAACGGGATAATCCATTTCCAGCAGTATGCGGCAGGGTATGTACAAGACCATGTGAAGATGTGTGCAGAAGAAATCTTGTTGATTCAAAGGTTGGCATTGATTTTCTAAAAAGATATGCTTCTGATAAAGACCTTGCTAATAAATTTTCATTTGTACCTGAAATTAAGGAAAAGAATGGAAATAAGATTGCTGTTATTGGAGCAGGACCATCTGGATTATCTGCTGCATATTATTTAGCAATTGATGGCTATGATATTGATGTTTTTGAGCAATTTGAAAAAGCAGGAGGAATGCTTAGATATGGAATTCCTGAATACAGATTGCCCAATGATGTACTTGATGTTGAAATAAAACAGATAACAGATATTGGACCAAAGATACATTATGATCAAACACTTGGAAAGGATTTTTCCCTTGATGAATTAAAGGAAAAGGGATATAAAGCAATATTTATTGCATTAGGTGCGCATGAATGTCAATATATGGGCATTGATGGAGAATCTGCAAAGGGTGTTTTGGGCGGAATTGAATTTCTTCATGATGTAGCCGCAAATAAAAATCCTGATATTGGAAAGGATGTTATTGTAGTTGGTGGAGGAAACACAGCAGTAGATGCTGCCAGAATATCAAGAAGACTGGGAGCTAATGTAACAATGGTTTATAGAAGAACTGTAAAAGAGATGCCTGCTCATGAAGCAGAGATAGAAGATGCATTAGAAGAAGGCATTAAGATTGAATTTTTAACAAATCCTTTGAAGGTAGTGACTGATGAAGAAAATAAAGTTAATGGCGTTGAATGTGTGAAAATGGAACTTGGAGAGCCGGATGCAAGTGGTAGAAGGAGACCGGTTCCTAAGGAAGGCAGTGAATTCAAGATAAATGCTTCTGCTGTTATATTTGCAATTGGTCAAAAATCAGATATAAAATGTATAACTGAAAAAGATGGTGCTATAAATAAAGATCTAAAATTTACAGCATGGAAAACAGTAGAAACCAATGAAAAAACATTTATGACAGATGTAGAAGGTGTATTTGCAGGCGGTGATCTGAGAAGAGGTGCAGATACGGTTATTGGCGGTATTTCTGATGGTAAAAAAGCAGCATGGGTCATTGATAAATATATTAAGAACAATGAGATCCTTCCATATCCTGAAGAATTTTATTCAAAGAAAGATAATCTTGAAAAGCAGGTTAAGGAAAATTATCAGCATTTCCCTAAGATTGATAAGAGTGAAATGCCTAAATTAAATGCAGAAGAGAGAATTTCCAATTTTAATGAAGTTGAATTAGGATTAACTGATGAGGCTGCAAAAAAGGAAACCGAAAGATGTTTGGAATGTGGTTGTAAAGAGGTGTTTAATTGTGAGTTAAAGGATAATTCAACAAATTATAATATTTACCAAAAACATTTCCTTGGCGAATTCAAGAATTTACCTATTGATGAGAGACATCCATATATTACGCTTGACCCCAATAAATGTATAACCTGTGCAAGATGTGTGAGAATATGTAAGGAAGTTATGGGATTATCAGTATTAGGTCTTGTAAATAGGGGTTATAAAACAACTGTTGCACCGCCATTAGGAAAATCATTACAGGAAACATCCTGTATATCATGTGGTTTATGTGCAGATGCATGCCCCACAGGAGCAATAACAATTAAACCCAATACATTTAAACCGGGACCATTTAATATAGAATCAAGAGAGACAATCTGTTCATTCTGTTCATTTGGATGTGAACTTGAAGTGAAGAAAATAGGCAATAAGATTATTTCTGTTAAAGGCAATAAGGATTCTGCAGTAAATCAGTATGGAAATATATGCAAATTAGGTAGATTGGGTTTTATTGATCAATCCATATTAATGCGTGAAAAAGCGGACATTGAAACAATGAAAATAAAGGCAAAGGAAATTGCTGATTTTATCAAACAATCAAAACCGGAGATCTTTGTAGGTGAAAGTGTTTCGCTTGAAGAGATCATGATGTTGAAAGAAATTGCAAAGGCAGCCAAAACAGGTATATCCAAGGTTAGAAGGAAATCAGTATTAAAGACCGACATTAGGTATAGAAACCTTTATTTGTTTGATATAATTATTCTTGCTGAAATCAATCCATTTATTGATATCCCTATGATCATGCCTGAAATAATGAAAGCAAAGAAAAAGGGTGCTCAGCTTATGTATATTGGTAAAAAAGATTCTGATATTAATAGAATTGCAGATGTATCAATAAATTCGGATAATATAGAAAAAGCACTTTCAGAATTGAGTGTTTCAGGAAAGATTGCAATTATTACAACATTTAAAAGTATTGATAATGATACAGATAGGATCATTGAGAGATTTGCAGAAAAGAATTTTGCTAAAGTATTATTCTTTGGTGAATCAGCCAATTCTGCAGGTGTCTGTTTATCCGATATAAAGTATAATGATTTCAGGAATTATAATAAATCAATACTATATGGGAATGGACCACAGGATTTTACAGCAAAGGATTTCTACTATTTTGATTTTGAGAATAATATTGAATCAGGAACATTTATAAGAACAAATTCTCCATATGCAAATGAAGGACATTATGTCAATGCCGAAGGCAAGGTGCTTAAAAGACATAGGGTAATTGATGATCTGCCATATACAAACATTGAAATGCTTCTTGAAATATTTAGATTGATAGTATAATAGAAGAAAAGAACTGGTTTCTGATTACTCAGAAACCAGTTGCTAGTGAAGATAAGAAAGGAAATAAGATGGAAAAGAGAAAATAAAGCAAAATGAAAATGAAAAAAATAATATGTATAATTCTGATAGTATGTAATATTAGTTTGCTATATGCATCTGGATTACCTGAACAGAATGAGACAATCAATAAGGATAAGATTAATGCTTTAAGATATAATGATAATGATTTTGATAATATTAAAATAGCAATGAAATCAATGTCAATAAATAGTTATTTTAAATATGTATTAATGAAAGAACGGGTAAATAGTGAGACTATAAGGAATTATGTAATATCAGGATTCTTGATGGCTTTTGTGGATTTACTGACAATATTTTTATTTATAAGTAAAATTCAAAATTTTTCTCTCTCTATGGTAGCAGTGTATATCTTAATATTATATGGACCAATTAGTATTACTTTGTATGAAAAATTCAAATCTTTGAGAATCAAGATTCCTGCGAAATATTCAAATAAGATAAGAAATTCCAGAGCCAAGACATTAGCATTGAGCTATTTATTTGGTAAATTGATAGTATTTGTTCCAGTTGGATTATTTTGTATGTATGTATTATTTAGTTTTATAGTGCCACATGAATAATTCATCAAATACAAATTAGTGATTTTAAATTGTTAATGATATGATTTGTGTGAGGTAGCATGCCATAGGCATGCCAGGAAAAGAAGAAAAAAAAATAAATAAAAGTTTTGCGAAACATATTTTTCGAATTACTCGGAATATACCTACGGCAGGCAAGATGGATCCCAAATCAAGTTTGGGATGACCTTTCGACCATTCGACTCGGCTCATGGCAGGTTAGCTCAGGGCAGGTAGAACCAAAACAAAAGGGCAAGAAATGTATTTGTTCAAAACCCACCTATCAATACGTTTAATTGTGTGATGGAGTGGGAAAGAAAAGATAAAAAGATAGGAAAAAAAATAAATAAAAGTTTTGCGAAACATATTCCTCAAATTATTCGGAATATGCCCTTGACAAAATATGTATAATGATATATAAGTATATATAGTTATGATTAAATATATATTATTATCACTTAAACTACACAAGGACACAATATGGCTATATCTTTAAGTAAGATTGACCCTTTGAAGTTTTATAATGTTGATGAGGTGTCTGTGATACTGAATGTATCTTCACAGACAGTTAGAAGACATTTAAGAACGAAAATGATGATGGGAAAAAAGATTGGAAGACGATGGCATATTCAGGGAAAAGAAATTAAAAAATTCATAGAAAGTTAAAAGGACGGTTATATGGCGTTCAAAAAAAGAAAAAAAACAATTCTCGGACTTGACATTGGAAGCTCATACATAAAGTATGCTATACTTGATCTTTCAGGGAATGAACCAATGTTAAAGGATTACGGCATAACAGAATTATCAGATGGATCTATTGCTGATGGAGAGATCATGGATAGACTTGCTCTAGTAGATACTGTGAAGAATCTGTTACAGTCAAAAGAAGTTAAAGTCAAAGAAACAAGTACTACTCTTCTTGGAAGAGGAGTAATTGTGAAAAAGATCAAAATGGACAAGATGAAGGATTCTGAATTGAATGTTCTTGTAAAACAGGAAGCAGAAAACAATATTCCTTATGGTATTGAGGATGTTCAGATTGATTACAAAGTGCTTGGTCCTTCGGATGAAGAAGGGAAAATAGATGTTTTGCTTGTAGCAGCGAAAAAGGAAATTCTTATGCCTTACATTGATCTTATTGAAGAGATTGACCTTATTCCTGCTGTTGTTGATGTTCCTGCATTTACAATTCAAAATTGCTATGAAATGAATTATGAACCGGAAGCAGACAAAATGGTTGCATTGCTTCATATTGGTTATGAGACAACAATTCTGAGTTTTATTCAGGGAACTCAAAATATTTTCACAAGGGATGTTACGGTAGCAATTAAATCCACACTTCAAAAGATTCCCGGTGCAACAAAGGAACAGATTGATAATATTTTTAAGGGGGAAACTGTGGATGAGCTTGCAGAGGAAATAATTACAGAGGGTTTGATGTCATTTTTTGATGAATTGGCAGTTAATGTAGAACGAGCATTACCCTTTACAAATCAGGAGAAAATTGATAAAATCATTATTTCCGGCGGTGGCTCTAATGCTAATGGCATTATAGAATTCTTTAAAGATAGATTTGAGACCGATGTTGAGAAAATGGATGCATTTAAAAATATTAAAATTAAAGAAGGATTGTTTGCTTTAGATGAAATAGAAAAAGTAGCACCCCTTCTAGTCCCTTCATTGGGACTCAGCTTCAGATCATAAAAAAGAGGTAAAAATGATTGAAATAAATTTGTTACCCGAAGAAAAAAGAAAACGAAAAAAAGAGTTATCAATGCCATCACTGTCATTTAATGTTCCTGGCAATATGATGTTTTATGCAGGAATAGGTGGATTTGTGGTTTTGATAATTATTATGATTATTGTACATTTTTCTCAAGTAGGTTCAATTAAACGGCTTAATGAAAAAATTGATGATAAAAGAACCGAATTAAAAAAATTACAGGAAGAAAAGAAGAAAGTGGAAAATATGAAGGCAAAACAAATAACAATAAACAAAAAAATAGAAACAATAAAAAAACTTGCAGTTAATAGATTTACCTATCCAAAGTTTCTTGATGAATTGAGTAGAAATATGCCTGATTATCTTTGGCTTGAGAACATGACCATTAGTGGAAGTTCAATAATAATTTCCGGGAAAACATTTTCAAATCTGATGATAACTGATTTTTTAACAAATTTGAAAAAGATGAGTGAATTTATTGATGGGAACTCAATTAGCCTTAAAGAATTAGTGAATACCAGGGTAGATGCACATGATATCATCAGTTTTCAAATATCCTGCAAATTCTTGAAATAACGGGGGTTATAATGGATAGAAGTCTGATTAGAAATATTATTATTGCGGTAGTTATTATTGTGGGTATAGGATTCCTTTATTGGAAATTTGACTATTCCAAAAATGCCGGGAAAATAAGCACACTCAATACTGAATATAATAAATTAAATACTCAAGTAGCTGAAGCAAGAAGAGTTGCAGCAAGAATGCAGGAAACAATTGAAAAATTGAAAATACTTGAAGCAACATTAAAAATTGCTAATAAAATGCTTCCTGATTCACAGAATTTTGAATTGATTATTGATACAATTACAATACTTTCAGAAAGAAGTGGAATAAAGATAAAAAAAATGACACCATTACCTGCCTCTATTGGAGCAGAATCCTCTTCAAGATCATTTAACATTTCTATTTTTGGGTCATATAATACTCTTGCAATGTATTTAACTGCCCTTGGAAATCAAACAAGAATTTTTAAAATCAGGGACTTGAAGATTAAACCAATTAAAAGTGATGAAGGAGATTTTTCAATTGAATCACAATTAACAATTACAACATTTTTCCAGGGAACAGGTACAAAAACTACTAAAAAAGGTGGTGAAAAATGAGAGGGAAACTAATGATATTCATTTTCATATTTATTAGTGTGTTTCTGTTTTTTTCTTGTAGTAATGACCCTGTGAATGCTATGATAGAGAATACCACATCTATTCTTGTTAAAAATGAAACATCTAATAACAATACAGCAACAGCATCAATGACATTGATTGCTCAGAATGATGCTGAAAATGAAGAAGAAACAGAAATAGAAGAGTTAGATACAGAAATTGATCGCGAAACTATTGCTGATACTGTATTTAAGAATGAATCATACACTTACAAGTCAAAATATAGAAGGGATCCTTTTGTATCAGTACTTGAGCTTCAGAGAGAAGGATTAAATGAAATTGAAATAGAAACGGCAAGTTATTTTGGTATGATTCAAGGAAAGAATGGCAAAATGGCTCTATTTAAAGATGCAACAGGAATGGGCTATGTATTTTATGAAGGTCAGAAAATCAAGAATGGTGTTTTACTAAGAATTGCTCAGGATTCTGTGATTTTCAAATTGCAGGAATATGGAACTGTTAGAAATAAAGTTATTCAATTGCAGATTTCATCATCTAAGAAATAATTAAAAGTGAGGTTATAAATGATTAAGAAATCAATTTTTGTCCTTCTAATGGGGATTGTATTTATTAGTGTTTCCGCATTGGGGCTTTTACAGGATATTCAGATAGAAACTGTTGAAGGTCAAACTGAAATTACTTTAATAATGGATAAGGTTGTAAATTTCACTGATTTTTCAATAACTGCTCCTGATATTATTGTATTTGATTTAATTGCAGTGGATAATGGAATAAGGGGAAGTTATTACGAACTTAGTGAATCAACAGGTATTAAGTCCATTGAGATTATGAAAGACAATGAATCAAATTTCCTTAGAATTATGATTGAAACAGTAGATCGATGTAGTTATAACAAAGCATATGAAGGGAATAATATTATAATAAGATTAAATAATGATATTTCTGAAACATTTGATATATGGAAAGCATCAATAAAACAAGAGGACTTCAGAGAAGTTAAGCAGGATATTGGCTCTCTAAAAACGGATTTCACTATAAGCATGGATATTGAGAATGCTGATGTTGTAACTCTTCTTAGAGGAATTGCAGACTATATTGGGATCAATTTAGTTATGTCAAATAGTGTTAAGGGCAATGTTACTGTTCATGTAAAGGATGTTCCATGGAAAGACCTATTTGATATGGTAACCCGTCTTGCAGGTTTGACTTATGAAGAGTATCCAAATATGATAAGAATTGGTACATATAAGGAATTTGCTACAGAGCAGACAGCAATGCAGGAATCACTTCCATTAATAACAAAGGTATATTCATTAGAATTTGCTACACCATCTGATATGGCAAGGGCACTTAAATCTGTACTTTCTAAAAGAGGTATCATAACAACTGATGAAAGAACAAATGCATTGGTTTTAAAAGATATTTCTGATGTGCATAAAAAGGTTCAAACAATTATTCAAGAGATTGATAGGAAGAATTTACAAGTTGAAATTATTGTTAAGGTAGTGGAAGTCAATAGGAATCTTTCTAAAAATCTTGGAATTGACTGGTCAATAAATAATGTTGGATTTACACAGGCAAATGTGGTTGGTGGAGTGGATTTCACCTCACCAATGGCAATTACTAGTGGAACTGGTGTTTCAATCAGTACTATAAGAAATTTTGCACAGATTGATGTTTTATTACAAACATTAGAAGTTTCCGGTAAATCCAAAACATTATCAAACCCTCGTATTACTGCAACAAATAATACGGAAGCAAATATTCTTGGTGGACAGCAATTCTTTGTTCAGAGCATAGATGCAAATGGTACAGTTTCAAGCACACCATATACTGTTGGTACAATACTTAATGTAACTCCACATGTTAATTCAATGAGAGATATAACTCTTGATATTGAGGCAGAATTATCAACTGTTGATAATCCTACAAGTGCCAGCCCAACTATCAATACAACTGAAGCAAAGACAGTTCAAATGGTACAGGATGGAGAAACAGTAGTAATGGGTGGATTTGTACTTGAACAGGAAACCAGAACAGAAACAGGATTCCCATTCCTTAAATCTATTCCAATTATTGGACACTTGTTTAAGAGTGATGAATCTATAAAAACATCTAAAGAAGTATTAATTTTCATTTCTCCACATATTGTTAGGGATATTGACTGATTATAAGGGGGGCAATGCCCCCTTTAAATTTAGATTATGAAAACACATATTATTTATCTCATAATGATCATAGGATCATATTTTGTTGGTTCTTTTCCTTCTGGATATTTGGTTTATAAAATAAAAACAGGCAGAGATATTAGAAAAGAGGGATTAAGGAAAAACACAGGTGCAACAAATGTATTTTTGGTTGGAGGTGTTGTTCCCGGTATTATTACATTAATACTTGATATTGCCAAAGGAACAATCCCTGTATTGATAATCAATTATTTAACAGGTGGCAATGAGATTATAATTATATTTGGCGGAGTAATGGCAATTGTTGGTCATGTATTTCCAATATTTATCGGCTTTAAAGGTGGAACAGGACTTGCAACTGCAATGGGAGCATTACTTGCTTTAATGCCAAGTATAATAATCAGTTATACTGCTATTTTTCTAATTGTAACTCCAATTATTAAAAGACCATCATTACTTGGGTTGATTTTAATGACCATTATTCCAGTATTTTCATATATGCTGGGTTATTCAAAATTAATTATAGGCATTGCAACGGTTATGGGATTAATGTATTTTATTATTTCATTAAATCATTTAAGATCAATGATAAAAGGGAATGAATATAAGGAAGTCCTTTCTTTACTGGATAAATTAAAGCATTAATTCAATGTAATTTTCAAAATCAGAAATATTAAAAGGCTTTTGAAGGAATTTCACATTTTTATTAGTAATCAGTTTTGATATTGTTAGATTATCTTTGGGATATGCTGTAACAATAAGATATTTTTTATGTGGGAATGTATTAATAAGAATTTCGCAGGTAAGATCTTCAGATAGAAAATCAGTAACAATAAGATCTGCCTTTTCAATAACATTAGGATTATCAATTATGTATTTTATTGATTTTGTGAATTCATAATTATATTTACTTTCTAATATTATAAACATTAATTCAAGAATATCTTCATCATCTTCTATAAGATACAAATTTTTCATATTTTTTATAATAACATTAAATATTAGAAAAGTCAAATAAAACCATGTGTAGTAGTGGATACATTCCTAATAATTCAATGAATATGTTATACGAAAAACTTTTATTTCTTTTCTTTCTTTTCTTTTTATCTTTTCTGCTATGTCACATAAGTAAATAAAATGGTGGGCGGGTTTAGAACCAATATATTCCTCGGATTACTCAGAATATATTCTTACAAACATAATAAATTTCATTGTTTTTATAATTGTGGACAGGTCAACCCTTCAACATATTCCTCAAATTATTCGGAATATATCCTCAAATTATTCGGAATATATCCTCAAATTATTCGGAATATATCCTCAAATTATTCGGAATATATCCTCAAATTATTCGGAATAT
>JAUVJU010000092.1 GCA_030592285.1 Caldifarciminota bacterium | reverse complement strand
TGTAATTGACACTTTTGCTTATGTGGCAGATGGAAATGCAGGACTAATAATAATCAATGTCTCAAACAAAGCAAGCCCTATAGAAACGGGCTTCTATGATACAGGCAGCATAGCCTATGATGTACATGTAAAAGATACATTTGCTTATATAGCAGATGGATGGAGTGGATTAAGAATAATAAATGTAGCGAATCCAGTTAATTCTGTAGAAACTGGTATTTGTAATACAAGTGGTTCTGCAAGGGCAGTATATGTAATTGATACATTTGCATATATTGCAGATGGTGATGAAGGGCTCAGAATAATCAATGTATTAGATCCAACAACACCGATAGAAACAGGTTTTTATGATACAGATGGATATGCCAGAGGTGTATATGTAACTGACACATTAGCATTTGTAGCAGATGAAAACGCAGGACTCAAAATAATCAATGTATCAGATCCCAGTTTACCATTAGAAATAGGTTTTTATGATACAGGTGGCTGGGCATGTGATGTATATGTAGTTGACACTTTTGCTTATGTAGCAGATTATAGTTCTGGGCTTAGAATAATCAATGTGTCGGATCCAACAGTACCTGTAGAAACAGGATTTTATGATACAGATGGTTTAGCATATAGTGTTTATGTAATTGACACATTAGCATATGTAGCAGATGGTGATACGGGGCTCAGAATAATTAATGTGTCTGACCCGGCAAATCCGGTAGAAACAGGATTTTATTACGAATTTTATTATAATACACTAGGTGTTTATGTAATTGATACATTTGCATATATTACAAATGGATGGATTGGATTACAAATAATAAATATAGCAGATCCAGCAGTACCAATAGAAATAGGATATTATTTTATAAAAGGTCTAAGTGGCGGTGCATTTGATGTATTTGTAATTGACACATTTGCTTATGTGGCAAATGGTGATGCAGGATTATGTATAATAAAATATCCTATGGATGGTTTAGGAATAGAAAACCACAAATTGCATGATAAAGTATCTAACAATAATTATCATATTAAGTACAATAATGCTACAATAGATATGTATTTTGGATTAAAGGAAAGAGGAGAACTAATATTAAATCTATATGATAAATCAGGTAGAAAACTCAATACAATAAGTAATAATATTGTTGAATCTGGCTATACAAAAATATCCATTAACAAAAATGATTATCCAACAGGAGAATACTTTGTTAAAGGTAAGATGGGAGAAATTGAAATATCATTTAAGATATTGATAATAAAGTAATAGAAAAGTGCAATTGCTTATATATGATAATAGTTTACATACAACTAATATTTAACAAATGTGAAAAAGATATAAGTTTTCATTAAATATTATCAGGAGGTTTTTATGAAAAAATCTATAACAATTTTATTGGTTTTATTTTCTATTTTAGCAAATTTTATATTTTTATGGGCAGATTATCCTCCACATTTTGTTTATACAAAGTGTCCTGTGATATATAAAAATGATATCAGTATGCTGTATTCATATAATGAAACACTTCTAACAACGAATATTAGTATAATACAATATATTATCAATGAAAGGGATGATATTAAGAAAAGAATAAGTTATTATAGAAATGATTTACAGCCATGTACCTTAAAAACATGGAGTTCTCCAAGATATTCAAGAATAAAAATTGATGGAATATTTTATGATGGAGACATAACTCGCCCTGTAGAAATAAGTTATGGAGTTTGGTTATACCCATATTCATACTGTGAAGACCCAATATTAAAACAGGAGTATTTCAATTATGCATATGCATCCCATACAGGGAATGTAATAGCATCTATTATTCATTTTGTATTTACAATTGATTCATTAGATAAATGGGATACTGTTAATCCATATTTTACAAGGGATTCATTGATTACATTATGTGAAGAAAGTTTTGCAGAGTATAATAATGTATTTTATGAAGAAGGAGAAACAGGGAGATGGTTATGGTTTCAGGATGATTTATCAGGGACAATGTATGCAGATATATTTTACCCACAATATCCATATGATCATTATAATTTCATGATTCCTAATAATATGATAATGTCTTCGGCAAGAGGAGCATTATATTTATATGCAGCAACAGGTAAAGAAGAGTATTTAGACAAAATGACAGGGGCATTTAAACACTTTCAATCCAATCTTTTCCTTGATTTTGAAAAAGACTGTTATTATTGGTCATATCCTGATGATTATGTTGAGGACGGAGGAGATGATATATCTCATGGCGGATTCTCAGTTAATACAATAACAGAAGCATATAAATTAATTGGGGATAATGTATTTGATAGTATAGATATGAACAGATTTACAAATACATTGTTAAAAACCATTGTAGCAGATACATTAGTAGACACTATACATAATGGATTTTTCTTTTATAAATTTGTGGATGGATATCATGACCCTAATCCTTATATTAAAACAGATAATTATACTTTTGCAAAAGCGGTTATGTATAGATATTTGGAATTATCAATCATAAATCCACTTGTATATGAAGTAATCCATAATCTGAATCCATCTTGTACTGATTTGAGGTATTTCAAGCATTTATATAATCCATTAGATGTTAGTCATACATTTGTATATCCATATCCTGGTGAAATGGCAATTGATATTTCAATAAAGAGTTTAGTTAATTATAATTTAAAACAGGATACAGTAATTATAAGGATATATGACCCATCTGATATAAATTTATATTATTATGAAGAAAAATATATATTATCAGAGGGAGACAGTATATATGGTGAATTATTTCCTGAACCACCAAAAGAAACAAATACACTAATAATTGAAGCAATTATGCTGAGAAAAGACATTATTGAGGTATTAGCGGAAGCAGATACAATTGCAGTTCCAAAGGTACTGGAAGTGGATTGTCCTGAAGATGTTCCTGTACTAACATATTTTAATTATGAAGTGTTTGTATATGAAGAAGAAATTATTTATCCATTAACAAATGCACATGTTATTTTAACAAATTCAATGAGTGATCCCAGTGATTTTGGATATATATATGAAGAAGGATATACAGGAACAGATGGCAAAGTGAGTTTCAATATCTATGCAGAAAATACAAAGGATTTGGCAGTGATTGTAGATAAGGATGGTTACAGAGAAACAGTTAAAGAATCAGATCCCTATATGTGGTCATATACTCCTGATGCATTTGGCAAGAACAATCAGAACAGTATATTAAGAAAAACCAATACCGACTCAATGTACATAGTATATAGTGATGGAGACAGTATTGTGTATGGATGTAGTGATGATTTTGGGAAATATTGGTATTTAGAGAAAATAGGAAGAGGAATAAATCCAACAATAGTAAAAACAGAAACTGGATTAATAGCAATGTGGAATTATAGTACCAATATAGAGTATTCAATATTAAGTTCACCCTGGACACCAATAGATACTGTTAGTCTTCCTGTATGTTGGAGTTCAGAGCCAACATTAACAGGAGCAAAAAGCAGTCAATATAAATATGGAGCATATATTGGATATAGACATTTGCCTAGCCATAAAGGTGATTTGATATTCGGTAAATGGCTTGATGATGCTCTTGTAAATTTGGAACTTGATACGGTATTTGATGGCAGTGTAGAAGGCATAATCCCAATGGCATCACCTCTTGTGAGTCCATATATGAAAGATATTGTTGAGAGTTATCTAGTCGGCTGTATAAGCACTGATTGGGAATTAATAGCAAAATTGTGGGATCCTACTTTTCCTGAGTGGAGCAATCATCAGCGTGTCAGCGAAGCAGGACAAAAAGCAATGAATCCATCAGTTGATTATGCAAACCAGACAACAACATTTGTATGGGAAGTTGACAATCTTGATGGCAGTACTGATATATGGAGAGCGGGCTCCATTGAATATGGGAAAATCAGCTGCACAGATGGAATAAACACATATCCAATAAGCAGGGATGAAGTACAGACATCATATTTAAATAATTACATTAAGATAATTGGATTCAGAGATGGGTATTCAGACCCATATTTTCCGAGGACTTATGAAATATATGAAGGCATTGATTCAATACAATGTATGGATGTAAATGCAAAGAAATATTTATTTCATGGGCAATTAAATACGAAAATGTTGTATGGCTGGTTTGAAGGTAATAACAATGATTACAGATTAAAAACAAAAGTCAAGGTATATGATAATTTAATACAGCCATATTTTGTAACAGAACCAACTGATACCAATCTCAAAGTAATTAATTCACCAATATATGATTATGTGAATGGCAGTTTTCCGGTAGAGAGATTAAGTTATACAGCAACAGCACTTGATAATGAAATGCAATATATTTTTAAGGTAACAACAGATGATAAGAATCCTGCAATTCCGGAGGTAATAATGATAGATGGAGAAGTAGCAGCAGTAGTATATGGAAGCAATAATGAACAAATCACAGAGATAATAGTACCAAAGGAAATGTATGCAGATAATGAAACAACAATAAGCATAGATAGGAAGAAGGATAATCCAAATAGGCAGGCATATATAGAATTATATGAATATGAAACAGGCGGAGAAGAAACAGAGATTGCCTCACTTAATAAAATTGCATTTAATCAGCCGCCAGCTATCAGCCACCAGCCATCAGTTAAATTGTCCATTGACTATCAATCATCAACTATTGACTTGTTCTATTCCATTCCCAAAGATATTCATATAAAAATCAACATCTTTGATATAACGGGCAGGGTAGTTGAACAGGTGTATAATGGAATGCAGACAAAGGGACAATATTCATATGCATTAAAGAATAAAAGAGCAGGTGTGTATTTTGCAGTAATGGAAGCAGAAGGACAGACATATAAGGCAAAAATCATTAACATAAGATAGGGGTTTTCCCCTATCTTTTTTTATTATGAAAAAGTTTATTACTATAATACTAATATTAATATCAATATTAATATTTAGTCGTGAATTTGTATTTTTAACTGAATTAGAGCATGGGACAGTGGGAAAAAGACGAGATCTTGGACCCCAGAAGCATGATTTTAATAAAAATGGTGAAGATGAATTAATAATGTGGAGTTTTATGGGAGGTTCATTTGTAGGAGAGTCATTTCTGTATTTCTACGAATACAAAGATGATTATTCATTTGATTTGATTAAGACCAATTATTATTCCAGTCATATCTGGATGGCAGACATAGGTGATTTTGACAATGATGGATTATACGAGATCCTTGGAGGAATAGCAGATAGCAGTTATATATACACAATGGAGCAAAGTGATTCATTTGATTTACCTGATAGTATTACATGGCATAGCGATACAATATATAATACCAATAAATTTTTAATGAGCACAAACAAATTAAAGGCGGACTCAATAGATAGGATAGCAGGGCTTGGTATTCCGGGAATAAGTACAACAGTATATGGCAAGGGCTTTTATTATTATGAATGTATAGGTGATAATAATTATGCAATACAAACATTTGAGGACTCATTGGAAACATTAAATGGTTTTGATATAGGAGATATAGATAATAATGGAAAAGTAGATATATTCATTTTACTTAAGATTGGCAATGTAGTAGAAAGATATGAATCGACAGACAGTAATGCTGATTCATTTATCCTTATTGACACTACAATGGTAGAGCGATCTGGTCAGATATATATAATGGAGGATACGGATGGAGATGGGAAAAGGGAATTACTACATCAAAAAAATAATTGGTATGATAGGATATGGCGTATTGCATCATTTGGATTTGATTTATATGAGGATGATAATGGAGATGGCTCCTTGGACAGTATATGGGCAACGGACTTTGAGGTGGGAACAAATCCTAATGTTCCTTGGCAGGATGATTTAGGTTCACTTGGAGGAAGTATGGATTATGGAGATATTGATGGAGATGGTAATAATGAAATAATAATATGCGGAGGACGACATTTTGAAGTATGGAAAAGTACGGGTAATAATACTTATGAAAAGATATTTGAATGGACAAACCCAACATATACAACATTGGGCTCCCATTTAAGATGTCATGACTTTAATAAGAATGGCATAGATGAAATAATATATTCGGGTTCTGGTGTTAATGTAGGAGATGAGAATACATTTATATTTGAATGCAGACCATTGTCAAAACTGGGAATAAATAAACATAAAGTGGACTTGGGCAATACTCCGATTAATGATACATTATTAAATAAGGAATTATGGTTATATTCACTTGATGAATTAGCAGTAATCATTGATTCAATGAAATTGAAGAATGATATTGAATTTGATATAACTAATCCAATAATATATCCCTGTTCAATCCCTTCCCTTGACAGTAATAATGTATATGTGGAGTTTAGTTCAGGAACTATTGGTTATTATTGTGACACAATGCTTATTTACTCCAATGACTGGTATGGAGAAATTGATACAATTGAACTACAAGCAGGAATAGAAGTGCAGATTGAAATAGATAGTGCAGTAGCGTGCGATGGTAGAAACGCAGAAATAGGTATTGATTATGATGATTTCGTACGGCTATACTTCAATTATCCTATTGAACCAGTGGACACAAGTACAATTGATTTGGATGCAGTATTAAAACTAAGCAATAGTCATACTTGGTATGATGGAACAGGAAACATTAAATATATAAGTTATGTAAACAATAATAATGAAATGCTAATATTTCTATCAACAGATACATCCCTTCCAACAATAGCAGTAGGAGATACAATATATCCTGATTCAGTAAGTATAGAGGATGAAAGAAATTATTCATATCTTAAAAAACCAATAGTAATAACAGGCACATTTGATCCAACAGGTATTGATGAACCTCAAACCTTAAACTCTAAACTCCAAACCAATTTGACTATTAATTATGATTTATCAACAATGGATTTATGTTATTCAATACCAAATAATGACCAAACAAGTTTAATTATTTATGATATAACAGGCAGAAAAATAACAAATAAAACCCACACCAAACAGGGAACATGTAAACTCAATTTGTCAGAATATCCTAAAGGTATATACTTTATCAATCTAAAAACAGAAACCAACACAACATCAAGGAAGATAATAATATTCTGAAAAAATCTATTGCACCCAAAGAAAAGATAAATTGCTAAATTCAATCACAAGATAATTTTGGCAAATTGCATGACACTTCATTGTGTTTAGAGCAGATGCGAAAGATTTATTAAAAGGAGGAATCTATAATGAATATTGGAATTATTGTTTATTCTCAAACAGGGAATACATATTATAACAAAAAAAAGGAATGTAGGAGAAGGTTCTAAACCTCTCCAAATAAAACAAAATGGAAAGGAAAAATAATAGATTAAAAGGATATGATTATTCAAGACCAGGAAGATATTTTGTAACAATTTGTACAAAAGATAAAGGAAATATATTTGGAGAGATTGAGAATGAAATAATGGTGTTAAACGAAATTGGGAAAATTACTGATTACACATGGAAGGATTTGCCTAACCACAATGATAATATAACCCTAAATGAATATATAATAATGCCTGACCATGTTCATGGTATAATTATGATTAATGAATCAAATGATAATGACAGGGAGGGTTTAGACCCTCCCCTACAAAACATAATGGATTAATTGAAATCATTCGTCAATTTAAAACATTTTCATCAAAAAGAATAAATATAAAAAGGAATGTAGGGGCATATTCCGAATAATTTGAGGAATATGTGGGTTCTAAACCCACCCGTTTCCAATGGCAAAGATCATTTTATGATAAAATAATAAAAAATGATATTCAATTGGATAAAATCGTGAAGTATATTAATAATAATCCAAATAAATAGAAGAAAATATCAATAATATGATTAATAGATTAAGTAAATTGTTTTAAATAGGAATTATAGGCGACTTCCCATATTTCTATTGACTATGACTATATATATAATATAATAAATCTTTGTAAAATAAGGAGACCTAATGAATTTTCAGGATATGATAAT
>JAUVJU010000155.1 GCA_030592285.1 Caldifarciminota bacterium | reverse complement strand
CCAGTTGTAAAAGACCATATAGCTCCATCTGTAGTGCTTCCATGATTATCCTTTGCAGATATTTTCCAATAATAGGTTACACTATAATTTAATGCCCCAGGATTATAGGAAGTGTTTGCTAAATTAGAAGATACAAGTGGAGGATTAGAACTTGTTCCAAAATATACATAATATTTAACAGTATCACCAGGGTCAGGATCACCCCCTGTCCAACTCAAGGATACATCGATAGATTGATTTGACGCTCCATTTGAAGGAGAGGGATTAGAAGGTGTATTTGGTGCTGAGTTAGTTTCCTGTTCTACTGTTGTAAAATGCCAGGAAGGTCCTACTGTCGTGTCATTATTTTCATTATAGGCAATTACATACCAGTAATAAGTTTTCCCTGAATCCAGTGTAGTTGAAATTTGATAAGGGGAAATTACACCTGATGCCAATTGAGGAATGTTTGCCGAATTACTCCCAAAATAGATGTCACAATTTGAGTTGATAGATTGATCCCCTTTTAAATAGATTGAATTCCAGGATAGATTAATCCCTGTTACAGAAATACCGGTCGCCCCATTTGATGGAGAAGGAGAATTGGGAGCTTCAGCTGGTCCGATATTTGGAGAGCACGATGCTAATCCCAAAATCAGCAGGATAATAATTAGGAAATTTCTCATAAAATACCTCCTTTAAGATATTATTGATAACAATGTTATTATTATGATACAATTCAGTTGTGAAATAGGTGTGAAATTATAAATGATTATGGAAATTTATTTTTAATATTCAATTTTTCATTTAATTCGAATATGGATACCTTATCATTCCTTAATTCATAATCTTTCTTCAAAATGTTATAGATTTCCTTTACTTCATTATTTAACATCAATCTAATGTTTTGTACTTCATCAACAACATATCTGAAATTTTCAAGTAAATCACCTCTATATAAATCAATTGCCTTTTCAAAAGATTTCTTATTGTTGTTTTTCAATCCCTCACTTATATACTTATTGAAATCAAGTATATCAACTTTATATTCCTCTTTAAAATCAAGAATATAACCTCCATCAGAAATGGGAATAGAAAATATATATCTCTTTCCAAATATTTTATTTAACCTCGAAACTGTTTTTCTGAGATTATTTTTTGCCTTATCAAGTCCCTTTTTACATTCATAATCTGGATATAGCCATTCTATAAGTTGATCCCTAACTACTAACTTCTTATAGTTAATTAATAGCAAAACAAGTAATTCCATAAGCTTTTTACTATTAATAAAAAGCTCTTTCTCATTCCTTATAATTTTAGTGTAGCCCAGCAATAATATTGTATTCGATCCTTCCATAAATTACCTTTTGCATTAGATTAGACAATAATTCTAAAAATAAATAAATTAGCAACTAATTATCTTTCTATTGATAATTAATGAAGTTTATTATATAATTGTGAAATAAGTGTGAAATTAGATGGTATTTTTAATACTTTCTATCTTTTCTTCCAATTCATAAATCGAGGCTTTATTATTTTTTAATATATAATATTCCATTAGTTTATTGCATATACTTATCATTTTATCATGTAGATCTATTCTATAGTCTTGTATTTCATCATTAACATATCTGAAATTTTCAAGAAGAGGACCTCTATACATATTAATGGCTTTTTTAAGTATTGATTTATCATTATTTTTTAATCCTTCAGAAACTAAATTTTTATAATCAATCAAATCCACAGTGAAATCTTCCTCCAAATCAATGATATATCCTCCATCATGAGAAGGAATAGAAGAGATATATTTTTTACCAAACAATTTATTTAGTCTTGAAACTGTCTTTCTAAGATTAATTTTTGCTTTTTCTAATCCGCAATTGTTAACATAATCCGGATATAACCATTCTATGAGCTGATCTCTTGTAACAATCTTCTTGTAATTTCGAATAAGCAGAACAAGTAATTCCATAGGTATTTTATTATTTATATTTGTTTCATTTCCTGCAATAATTAATTTTGCATTTCCTAAAAGTAAAACGCTTTTAAACTTATTCATTCTTTTTAAAA
Source organism: Caldifarciminota bacterium (assembly GCA_030592285.1). Lineage (GTDB taxonomy): Bacteria > Hydrothermota > 32-111 > 32-111 > 32-111 > JAUVJU01. The sequence goes on along the minus strand of JAUVJU010000155.1, from coordinate 2,015 downwards.
TATCTCCTATTCTTTTTATTTCAATATTAGCGGAATAAGCATCATATAAAAGATTAATATATTCATTATCAAGAATATACCAGAGAGCTTCCTTGTTTATAATACTAAATATATGTTTTAAATGTTCATTTTTGTTTTTAGAAATTGTTGTCAGAAGATATTCTCCTAAAATTACTTTTCTCCAATTTGTCAATTTAGTTTCTATTTCTATCATCTTAGATAAGGATTTCTGTGCTTTAGAAATTTTCTTTAGATCAATAAGAATTTTTGATTCATCTAAAAGAATATCAGCCAATAATTTATCGTTAACTGGATTATTTCTGCAATATTCCTTAGCTTCTTCAATTAGTTTATAAGCTGATTTTAAATCACCTTTTTTATAATATATTTCGGAATTATACATTCTAAGAGTCGGAAAATTGATATTTCCTCTGTCCTCATTGCTGTTGCAATACTTAAAGATATTATTATAAGCCCATTTCATCTTTTTAAAATCACTCAAATGCTTATAAATTTCAAAGAAAGATGTATATACAATCTTTTTCCACTCATCTATCTGGTGATATTCAGCAATTTCAAGAGATTGATCTGCATAATATAGTGATTTCTTTAATTCATTTTTATAATTATGATATTTAATTGCAAGGTTATAGAAATAGAATATTGCATTCGGTGCATTTATCTTTAATGAATAGTCTATTCCTTCTGTAACTAATAAATAAGCACTTTCATAATCTTCTTTACAATACATCAAAAACTCACTATGAAAAGATAAGGAATTTATTATAGCAAAAGGAGAATTATATTTTTCTCCCCATTCTCTTGATAATGTCCACATCCTTTCTGCTTTTTGGATTTGTCCTGATTGAGCAAAAGCTTGTCCGGAATTTGCAATTCCAATAGCAGCAATATCACGATTGTGCTTCGTTTTTTCCAACATAGTACCATATTTCATTACAGATTCAAAATTGTTCTCAACCCATTCAAAGGCAATAATTAGTGTTAAAATTATTGGTAGCCAATCATCTTTGTAGTTTTTATAATTTTTCTTTAAAGATTCTAATACAATTCTGATGGTTATATTTGATATTGTTGTTTGATTAACCTCTTGTATGAATAAAAATGTGAAAAACACAAGAAGATAAGGGAATTTTATAATATCATTTAAAAAAATGTTTTTATCAAGATTCCCTGTGTCAATTACATATAGATCTCCAAATGAACTTTTATATAATTTTGAAAATTCAATTGTGGATATATCCTTCTCGAGTTTTTCATAATTCTTCATAATAAAATACAATACAAGTTTATCATACTTATTTTTTACTTTACTAACTATCTTAATTAAAAAATCATTTAAATCAGATTCTTTTATTTCTTGTGCTTTTCTTTTTAGGAAGTTGTTAAATGATATATGATACTTGAATGAATCTCTAAAAATAGCAATTGGCACACCTTTATTTCTTAAATCTCTAACTGTCGGGAATTCTGCTATATATTTAACCACATTAAAAAAAATAGAATCGGGGAGTATTGCAGACATTATAATTATCTTTCTTATATTAGGATCAAATTTATTTAAAATTAAATCAAAAAGAATTTCAATCTTTATACCTATTTTAAACTTAATGTCCTTATTTTGTTTGTAATTATATATCATTAATTTAGATGCGAGAGGATATCCTTCTGCTTGTTCAAAAATAAATTTAGCATATCTTTTATTTATTTTTAATATCTTTAATATATTTTTAATATCTTTAATGCTAAAATTCAATTCTTTTTCACTAATAATAATACTATCTTTATCATAAATTATATCTTTAATCTGAGATGATGGAGTTGTTCTAGAAGATAATACAGAATTTACAAGTGGGGTGTTTTTTATTATTTTATATAAAGTATTTTCAGAATCTGGACCTAATAAGTATATATTATCAAAATATATTGTTCCGTTTTCAAAATATTTATTTAATATTCTAATAATATAATTAATCTTTTCTTCATTCCTTTTCCTT
>JAUVJU010000080.1 GCA_030592285.1 Caldifarciminota bacterium | reverse complement strand
TTATTACACTTCATCCGTTTGTTTCCCTTTATTATGCGAATAAGGCAGAGGATCAGATGAAAATCACTCCGTTAAAAGCCCAGAAATCATATCTTATAGCATACTCCTTTTCGCCTTTCAATCCTCAATATGCCGCACTATATGCGAAATACTGGGTTTTGAGCTATAAGAAAACAAGGGATATGACAGACCTCTATCCGATGTCCGTATATATGAGTATAGCAATGAAATTAGCTCCTACTAAGAATTTTTATAGGGATCTTACTATAAATTATCTCACTGTTGGAAATGTAAATATTAGCAATAAGGATAAATTAATAATGAGATTGTTAGAGGACAATATAAAATTCAATCCTTATAATCCTGTTTATAGATTGGAATATGCTAAACTAATAATAAAAGAGTGTCCTGATTCAGCTAAAAGCATAATAGAAAAAGCAATCGAATATGAACCGAATTTTGAAAAGGGAAAGGAGTTTCTAAATCTATTGGAAAATGATTAGATTATTTAAAAAAATATTTCATTTGAAGGTTTAGTATTATTATAATATGTTAATCAATTTTCAACCTAAAACAAGTTTTGCTAAAAATGCATTGGTTTTACTTTCGGGTACATTTATTGCCCAGGCAATATCTTTATTAATGTCTCCAATTTTTGCAAGAATTTATTCTCCTGAAAATTATGGTTTGCTAAGTATATATATAGCAATAGTTTCCATATTTTCTGTTATTATAACTGGCAGGTATGAACTAGCTTTAATGATACCTAAAAAGGAGAGGGATGCTGTTAGTCTTTTGATTCTATCTTTTTTAACATCATTAGTGCTCTGTTGTATTATGTTGCTAATTGTAGTATTGTTAAAAACAAACCATCTGTTTAAATTGAAGTTTTTCCAATTAGATTCAGTACTATACTTAATACCAATATCTATTTTTCTCTCCGGTGTCTACCAAATACTCTATTACTGGGCAAACAGAAACAAATTGTATAAATTATTATCTGGTATACATATATTGCTTGCAATTATCGTTGTTCTTCTTAGATTTTATTTTGGCTTTAGCAGTTTTAAAAACTTTGGATTAATTTATAGTTACATTTTTTCACAAATTATAATTTTAATTATATTTGCATTTATAATTTTTAAAAATGATCATATTAATATAGGTACAATAGCAATAAACAGCATTAAATCTATCGGGAAAGAGTATATTAATTATCCTAAAAAAAGTGCTTTAGGTGCTTTTTTAAATACATTATCATATAAATTAGAATATATTATATTCCCCATCTATTTTCTACAAAAAGAAATTGGCTTGTACTATTTTGTAAACAGATTGATCACAATTCCGACCTCAATGTTATCAACATCTTTATGGAAAACATTTATTGGAGAAAATAGTAGGAAATCAAAATCCGAAATATTAAAATCATTAGAATATTATCAGAATAAATTAGCCAATATAACCACTTTGCCTTTCTATTCGTCTCTATTTGTAATAGCCAATCTGTTCGTATTCATATTTAGTAATAAATGGAAAGGAGGAACTATCTATTTCTATCCTTTAATTATATCAAGTCATATAAATCTGATTGTTTCAAGTTTTAGCTTATTTCTAATTATAAACAGACCTGATGCTGAAATGAAATTTAATATTTTTCTTGCCTTTTTAAAACTTTCTGTTCTTATTACAATCGGATTTATTTTTAGAAATATGTTTTGGGCAATTGTTGGAATATCAATAATGCAATGTATATTGTTTATTATTTTAGGATCATGGAATTATAAACAATTGGGACAATCAATACCTTATTTTTCATTTTTCTACTTCAAAAAAATACTGAATATATCTCCCTTTCTAATTATATTTTTTTTAGTGAATATATTATTTCACAATTGGATTTTAACAACGGTAATTATTCTAATAATAAATACTATTTATATCGGTATAATAATGAGGAAATAATGAAAAGAATTAATATTAAAATTATATCTGATAACGATTGTTGTATTAGTTGTGGTGCATGTATTTATATGTGTCCTTTTAATAATATAGAAATGAAATATATTTCAAGAAAATTCAAATGGGAAGCTACCATTATTGACAATGTGATATGTACTAAATGCAATATCAAAGATAATTGTCTTTCTGTTTGCCCATCATACAATCTAAATTACATAAATTTGGCTAATAGTCAAAAAAACAATCTTCTAGGAGAAATAATTAAAATATATACAGGTTATTCTAAAAACCCAGAAATAAGACATAATTCCAGTTCAGGTGGATTTGTAAGAGAATTATTCTATTCGTTAATCAAATTAAGAAAAATAAGTATCATATCAATATCTCAAATTACAGATATGGAGTATTCTCCCCGAATAGTGAAAAATATTAAAGAAATGCCAAACTCCATATATTATAATATTAATTACTCAAAGGCATTTGAATTGATAAAAAATAATGATGAGCAATTTCTAATCATAGGTTTACCATGTCAAATAACTTCATTACAGCTATTAATAAACCAAAAGAGATATTCCTATCTTAAAAAAAGGATTTATGCCAAAGTTTCTTTATTTTGCGGATACAATTTTGATCGTATAAATGCTTATTCATTTGCCTATAATAGTAACTTTAAATTAAAGCAAATATCCTTTAGAAATGGAGGTAAATATAGAAAAACAATCATATCTAACAAAAGGGATTTTAAGCTATTTGATATTATAAATCCAAAAAATATTAATGAGAAAATAAATAACGATATGATGTCAGATAAATTTCTTTGTCAAAATGGATGCCTTTATTGTGTAGATCATATTGGATATTGCTCTGATATTTCAGTCGGTGATGCATGGCTAAAAAGATATAATAATGATTTTCAGGGAGCAAATTTAATAATTACCAGAACAAAAAAGGGGGAAGATATTGTTAAAAATATGAAACATTTTTATTTTGAAAAAGGAGCTATTTGTGACTTAATTGAGTCACAAAGCAATAAATATGCCAGAGGATCAATTGGAGAAGGTATAAAATCTTTAAAACTTAATAAATACTTTTATCCGAATCATATCAGGATACACAATAAGGAAGAAATAGAATATTATAAATTCAGCAATAGAGAAATTATTAAAATTAAATTTGTAAAACATTTATTAATACAAAAGCATTTTACTATTGGCAAAATATTATATGTAATTTTACATTATAAAAAGTATCTGGTATTATTTATCAAGCAGTTATTATATAATTAGGTATGAATATTTTAATTACAGGTTTAACATTACATAATAATAAAGGCGGACCTGCATTAGCTTTATCTTTAATAAACTTGCTGAATAGATATTTCATTAATGCTAAATATTATATGGCTGTCCCCAGTATAAACAATTCTATAAAAGAAGAAGAAAAATGGGCAAGAATATATAATATCGATAAGGTATTCGGTAGAATTGGTATTTATCAAATGTTACCTCCCTACTATTTTAAGGCAAAGAATAGAAATAGAGTAAAAATATTCTTAAACATATTAGATAAAATAGATTTAGTTGTTGATTTAACTGCATTAAGTTATATGGATTTTCCAAATAAATCTTTCTTAGATAATTTGCAATGGAATTTAAGCAATTATTTAAATAGGTATTTATCTAAAAAAAAGGGAGTAAAGTTTATCCGTTGGACACAATCATATGGACCGTTTCTTTATCATATTACTAAACAAATTGTGAAAAAGGATTTAAAATCACAAGAAATTATATTTACACGAGGTAAAATTTCATATAAATATATGAAAGGAATTTTCCCATATAAAAATATTTATTCATTCCCTGATATAGCGATTACTTTACCATTAAAACAAGATTATTTAAAAATTTTAAATATATCTAAAAGATATATAACAATATCTCCTTCCAGTGTAATTTACTCAATAAAGGGGAAACAACATATAAATGAAATAGTAAAATTAATCGAAACCATACAGAAAAGGTATCAAATATTATTAGTTCCTCACAATTTAAGAAAAGTAAACCCAAATTTGAATAATTGTGATTTGAAAATCTGTGAATATATAAATAGTTTATTATCCAACAAGGTTATAATTATCAGTGAAGATTTGGATGTTTACAATTTAAAGGGAATAATTTCAAAGGCATATATCCATATTGGAGCCAGATACCACTCTGTGGTTGCAGCATTATCAACGGGAGTTCCCTGTATTTCCATCTCATGGCACGATAAATATAAGGATATAATGAATATGTATAATGTAGGTGAATTTGTATTTAATACAAATAATATAGATATTGTTATAGATATGATTAAAAATATTGAAAATAACTATATAGCATTAAAAAATATATTGATTAAAAGACAGGTAATATTGAATAAAAAGATTGATGAGAACTTGAAATTATTTACAGAAATGTATGAAAAAATGTAAAATTTGTGGTTCAAAAAATTTAAAATTCATATCCCAATTCAAACCTTATATTGATAAGGATTGGGAATTCCCAATATATGATTGCTTAAAGTGTCATTCAAGATTTGCAATAAAGGATAGACGAATAAATTATTATGAATTATTGCATACTTCTCAAAACAGCAGTTATTCTTATCATTATAAAATCGCCAAAAAAGTAAGTTTTTTTATCAAAAATAATATGTTAAATAAATGCGAGATTTATTTAAGAAAAGCAAGTTATAAATATGCAATAATAATAGATTATTTTAATAATTTACAAAATGAACAGCTTGAAACAGCTCCATACAATGGACAAATACTGGAAATTGGTTGTTCTACCGGATTTTTAACTGCTTTTCTTAAAGCTAAGGGTTTTAAAATAATAGGAATAGATATATCAAGAAAAGCAATACAAACAGCAAAAACATCATTTGGTAATGGGTATTTTTTAGAAATAGAAGATAATAAAAAATTTGATATTATTTTCCATACAGGATTAATCGGATGTATAGATGAACCAAAACAATTTTTCAACAATTATTTAAAATTATTAAATTATAAGGGAACTATGATACTTAATGCCCCGAATGTCAATAGTTTGAAAATGTTAAATGATATATGGGTAAGTACCCCACCTCCTGATCTTATTTACATATACAGCAAAGATTCTTTTAAATATCTTATAAATAAAAAATTCAGTGTTAGCATCTCGAATTATATATATTCATATGAATTATATAGAAAATTATTTTGCGTATTTATGAATCATGAATATTCTACTTATCCTACTTTTTTCAAAATCCGGAAGATTATTAACAATAAAAAAAATATTAAAACAATATTTAAAAATAAGATAGATGCATTATTTACAAAAATAATCTCAATATTAGTTTATATGAAAATTATCAAGCACTTTGAAAGTGAATTTGGGTTAATCATAAAAATAAGATTACTAAATGATTAATATAGAAATAAATAAGAACTATTTAGCTGAAAAAAAATATATCATTGATATAGTATTCAATAATTATCTTGGAATTAAATACAATATTATTATAAGTGATAATAGTAATTATATAATATATTTGAATAATAATGCTAAAATAATTGTTAAAGATTATTTTTTTCGAAACTTTAATGACAATTTAAAATACTTAGATGAAAAATACTTACCTAAATCAATAAAATATGCTAATAATGGCTTTATTGTAGAAAAAAACATTCCAATTATTTACGGTAATGATTTAGTTACAGTAAGAAATAATGAAATCATCTGTAATATTGATATATTTTCATCCATATTTTTCATGTTAACAAGATGGGAAGAATATGCTAATAGTACAAGAGATAAACATAACCGTTTTCCTGCTATTGCCAGTTTATCATATAAAAACAAATTTCTGAACAGACCAATTGTCAATGAATATATAGAAATGTTATGGAATATGTTAAAATGTTTAGGTATTTCCCAAGAAAGAGTTATTAATAATTACGAAGTAATTTCTACACATGATATTGACCATATAATCTTTAAAGATAATAGGTTAAAGACAATTATTGGAGATATTATTAATAGAAGAGATATACATTCTGCTTATTATAGATTATTATATAGGTATACAAACCCTTTTAATTCATTTAGTAAAATAATACAATATAATATGAAAATGAATATATCCTCAAGATTCTATTTTATGGCTGGTGGAAAAACAAATTACGATTGCCAATACAATTTAAACTCAAAATATATAGAAAGTATTATTAAATTAATTAAAGAGACCGGAAATATTATCGGATTTCACCCTAGCTACAGTACTTATAATAATGAAAAATTATGGAAAAGAGAAAAGGAAAGCATGGATACGATTATTGATAGTAATATACTTGAAGGAAGACAACATTACATTAGATTTGAAGTGCCTAACACATGGCAAATATGGGAAAACAATAAAATGCTGATCGATTCATCAATGAGTTATCCCAAACATGAGGGTTTTAGATGCGGAACAGGTAATGAATTTAATGTATTCAATATTTTAACAAGAAAACAATTGAATTTAAAAGAACGACCTTTAATATTAATGGATACAACACTAAAGAGATATAGGAAAATGAATTATATAGAAGCTTTGGATACTGTTAACTACTATAAATCTATATCAAAAAAATATAAAATGCCAATAACTTTTGTTTTTCATAATTCAAGTTTTGAAAAAATTAATTGGAATCATTGGGAAAAAGTATATACGAAAATTATTGAATAGAGTATTCATCTAAATTCTAATGTAAAATATAATAATTATTAATTATATTATATAAATTTCTATATTTATTCTATAGTTCTTTAATTATTTTAATTAATTTTTGTTTATCTATTTGCCAATTATAATATTGTAAAAATGTTTTTCTAGATAATATTTTATATTCACTCAATTTTCCAGATTCAATTATTTTTCTTATTCCTTTTACTATATTGCCACTATTGCCCGATTCAAATATTATTCCACATCTACATTGCTTTATAATCCTTCTTGTTTCCGGTCCTTTATAAACGGCAATTGCTAACCCCATATTTGTATATTGAGTTAATTTGTTTGGAAATGTTAAATAATGGTTTAAAATATTTTTTGTTCTCATCGGATGAATTCCGATATCAGCTATACTCGTATATATATGTAATTCATCTTGTGGAATCATACCTATATAATGTATCCTTCCTTTATACTTTAATGCTTTTCTACTATGATCAGGTAAATATTTCCCCATAAGTAATAAATGAATATTTTCAGGTAATTCATCCATTGCATCTATGAGTTCAGGAATCCCTCTTTCATCAGCAAGAATACCGTGATAAACCAATAATATTGCACTTCTTGGAATACCCAATTTATCCCGCAATAACATTCTATTTTTATATGAGGGTATTTCCTTTATCTCATCAAGGTTTCGTATTACATATGGCTTTTTTATCTTATATCTTCTTGATAATTCTTCTGCTATTCCTTCCGAAACGGTTATGACAGCATCACATCTTCTGACCATATATTTCTCTATGTAGTATTCAATAATATTAACAAATCTGTGAATTACCGTTTTCTTTGATCCTTTTCTTTCAGTCCATAACTCGTGTGAGTCGTAAACAATTCTAAACTTATACCTTTTTCTAAATAAATATGTCACAATCAATGTATCAATATCATTACAATATAATATATCAAATTTCTCTCTTTTTAATAATATTTTCATTACATTATACAGTCTGAATCTCATTAGAAACTGCCATTCAAAATACCGTTTGATACTATTCTTGATATTTGCTATATCCTTACAATAGATTCTATAAACGATATTGCTATTTAAAGAGGATTTATAATATAAACCATTCATTTTCTTATTAGAAATTGCTATGAATGAAACAATATTAGATTTATCAGAAAGCGTTTTGCCAATTTTCAATACCCTTATATCATTATTAAGTGTATTTAAAACAACTGAACAAATCCGTTTTTTTCTCATAAATCATTAATTATTTTTTTTAATTTGTGTTTTTCCAATTCCCAATTGTAATATTTCAAAAAAGCTTTTCGTGATTGTTTCTTATACCTCTTTATGTTTCCCGAATCTATTATATTCTCTATAGCACTCAAAATGCTTCTACTATTACCTGATTTAAATACAACCCCACATTTACATCGTCTTACTAACTTTTCACTTTCTCCTGTCTTATAAAGAGCAAGTGTAAGTCCTGCATTCATATATTGAGAGAATTTATTCGGGAATGCTAATTTGTAACTAAGTATATTTACCGTCCTTATTGGAGCAATACCAATATCACCAATCGTAGTATAATTAAATAAATCTTTCTCAGAAATCATTCCTATATAATGTATCCTATTGTTTCTTTTCAACATTATCCTACTACAATCAGGTAAATATTTCCCCATAAGCAATAAATGAATGTTATTTGGTAATTTATCCATTGCTTCTATAAGCTCGGGAATTCCTCTTACATCTGCAAGACTACCTTGATAAACCAATAATATTGCATTTCTTGGAATATTCAATTTATCCCTCAATAATATTCTATTTCTATATGAAGGTATTTCCTTTATCTCATCAAGATTTCGTATTACATATGGCTTTTTTATCTTATATCTTCTTGATAATTCCTCTGCTATTCCTTCCGAAACGGTTATGACAGCATTACATCTTTTAATTATGTATTTCTCGATATAGGATTCAAGTATTCTTTTAAACCTATTTAAGATCGTTTTATTTCTACATGCTCTTTCTGACCATAATTCATGTGAATCATAAACTACCTTTGCTTTATTTTTCTTAGAAGCAAGATATCCAGCTATCAATGCATTAAAATCATTACAGTAATAGATATCAGGTGATAGTTTACTACAATTTCTAAATTTTATATACTCAGTAATCATATAATATAATGCTTTTCTTATTATCTTTTTTATAAAAAAAATATCAGGATTAAAGTATTTCTTATCTATCTCGTTATATCTATTGTGTAACATAAGTATTCGGTAATACTTCAATTTTACACTCTTATCTTTAGAAAAAACTATTACAGTATACTTGTTTACTAATGTATTTATAATTTTAGACACACGAGAATCGTTTTTTATTGAACCTGACAATAATATAGCTATGATTTTCATAAATCGACTATATCATGATATCAAATATATTTCAATATATACGATAAATAATTTTTAATCTTGATTTATATTTAGATTCTGATATAAATTGTAGAAACATAGTTTTTATTATGAATATATTAATGATTTCAAAAATCGACATTTCAAAATCAACAGGGGAAACAGAACATTTTTTGGGTCTGGCAAAAGGGTTTGTAAAACTAAAACATAAAATCACTATAATTGTACCTACTCCCGAATCTTGTATAATATCAAATGAAATGAATATAATTTCAATTAAATGTACAAATAATCCATATTTACGCTCACTTGTATTTCAATTTAAAATGATATCTTTATTGTCTTTATTTTATTTTAAAAATAAAATAGACTTCACATAT
>JAUVJU010000056.1 GCA_030592285.1 Caldifarciminota bacterium | reverse complement strand
CGATGCAAGAATGACACACCAGAGCGAGGAGGATTTTCAGAATGATCCTTTGAGGAAAACCAAGAAGGCTCTACCCGTAGAGCCACTACGGTAGATAAGATGGGTGGAGAAGAAAATAATCAATATGCAATTTCGAAAAAAAATCCTTTATAAATTGTATGAATTGGGTTATAATAAATGTAAATAAATTGGAGAAAAAATGAAACTTGTTAGAGAAAAGGATCTCAAACTTTTTGCAGATAAGGTTTTACCGATCCTTGAAGAACGAGAAGCAGTTAATAGTCTTATGATTGGGATAATATTGGGAGCTATAAGAGGAAATTATGTTGATAGAGATATATATTTTGCATATATAGAGGACTCTGGAAATATTGTTACAGTAATTGTTATGACTCCTCCATTTGGACCTGTTATTTATTGCAATGAAAAAGATTGTAATAATTCTTTAAGGATCATTATTGAAGATATAATGGAAAACGGATATACAATAAATGATGTATTAGGAAGAAATAAGGAAATCAGGGAGTTTGCAGAGATGTATTCGGAGATGACTAATAAAAAAGCATCAATATTTATGAATATGAGAATATATAAATTGATTAAGGTTAATAAGATTAAATTTTCGGATGGAATTTTTAGATATGCAAATATGAATGATTTACAAATTATTACGGACTGGACGGAGCAATTCAATATAGAAACAGGAGTTGGAACAGGAACAGAGAATTTTGAAGACATAGCAAAGAAAAGAATAGCAGCTAAATTATTATATATCTGGGAACATAAGGAAGTTGTTTCAATGGCAATGAAGACAAGACCAACAAGGAATTATATTGCTGTTTCAGGTGTTTTAACTCCAAAGGAATACAGGAAAAGGGGATATGCCACCTCACTTGTTGCTTCATTAAGCAGACATTTGCTTGAAGATGGGTATAAGGCATGTGTTCTTTTCACTGATTTGAGTAATCCTATTTCAAATAGTATTTATCAGAAAATCGGATATGAATATGTATGTGATTTTGATAAATATAAATTTACTAAGGGGGAGTAATGAAATCAAAAACCTATGAAAACTATTCATGTTTGATAATATTTATTACCAATTTTGTTTCTATTAGTATATATTTAATTGGGATACTTATTATATCACAAATTAGTCTTATATTTGGTGGTATATATTTACTATATATAATATTTTTGGAAATAAAACTTTTAAAACAGGGCTGCACAAATTGCTATTATTATGGAAAACACTGTGCTTTTGGTAAGGGTAAAACAAGCTCCTGGTTTTTCAAAAGAGGCAATACGAATGAATTTGCAAATAAAAAAATCACATGGAAGAATATTCTTCCTTACTTACTGGTATCCGTAATCCCATTAATAATTGGTATTATATTATCAATATTACATTTTGATTGGATATTACTTGTATTAATTATTTTATTATTAATATTATCTTCTGTTGGAAATGGATTTGTTCGCAGTTCATTAGCTTGCAAATTCTGCAAACAAAGAGAAATCGGTTGTCCTGCAGAACAATTGTTTAAAAAAAGCCATAAATGATTTCAGGAATTCATTATTCTGAGCCAAGCTGTCCTTACGGCAGATAAGATGGATTCCTGTTTTCGAAGGAATGACACGGAAAAGATAAAAAGGCGGCTCACGAAACATATTCTTCAAATTATTCAGAATATATCTTCAAATTACAATACATAATGTATTGGTGGACAGAAAGAAGGCGGTTCGCGAACCGCCACTACAGCAGATAAGATGGATTCCTGCCGACGCAGGAATGACAAAGAAATGGAAAAATGGATGCCAGTAAGGAGATTGCCACATCTGCAAGAGCAGATTCGCGATGACACCATGAAAAAGAAATATGAGATCCTTCACCCTTCGGTAAACTCAGGGCAGGCGGGTGGAGCGGGGGAGAGTTTTCAGGATGACCAGAAACAAGAGGGCAAGCATGGGGGATTATCACTACTTGACAATAAAAAGATTAATATTATAATAATTAAATAATATAAAACATAGGATTTGGTATGGAAAGAATAATGGCAAAATCTAAAATTCATAGAGGTGTAATAACAGTAAGGGATATTAATTATGAAGGCAGTATATCTATTGATAGAGATCTAATGGATAAAGCTGATATATTGGTTGGTGAAAAGGTATTGGTTATTGATATTGATAATGGAAATAGATTTGACACTTATGTTATTCAGGCAGATAGAGGTTTAAAGGAAATAGGAATAAATGGAGGAGCAGCACGTCTTGTAGAGAAAGGTGACAGATGTATTATTCTTTCATTTGGCAATTATAATGAAGAAGAAATGGAGCATTATAAGATGAAAATTATTCTTCTTAATGAAAACAATGAGATAGTGAATGAATTTACCAAAGGAATATAGAGAACTCCTGAAACCTAAAAGTGTAGATTCAAAAATCGGTACATTACTTAGGACTCAGGCAAATATTCATACAGTATGTGAAGAAGCAATGTGTCCCAATAGGGGTGAGTGTTTTAAAGAAGGCACAGCAACTTTTTTGATCTTAGGTAATATATGTACCCGTAATTGTGCTTTTTGTGCAATAGAACATGGCTATCCACAAATGCCTGAAATAGAAGAGATTGATGAAATTGTAAATGCTATAAAAGAGATGCAATTAAAGTATGTTGTTCTTACTTCTGTAACAAGGGATGATATAAATGATGGTGGAGCATCCTACTTCAATAATACTGTTAAAGCAATTAAAGAAAGTAATAGAGATATTAAAATAGAGATTTTGATCCCGGATTTTAAGAAAAACCCCGACAATCTGAAATATATTGAAAACAGATATACTGATGTATTAAATCATAATATTGAAACAGTAAAGGAACTTTATTCTGTTATAAGACCTGAAGCGGCTTATAATATATCATTTGAGATATTAAAAGCAGCGAAGAATAGGAATTTTATTACAAAAACGGGAATTATGCTTGGGCTTGGTGAAACGGAACATCAGATACAGGAAGTGATCTCTGATATTAGCAATGCAAATGTTGATATTCTAACAATTGGACAATACATTAAACCAAGAAAAAACAATTTTGCTGTAGAGAAATACTATTCTCAGGATGAGTTTGATAACTGGGCTGATTATGCATATAAGAAGGGCATTAGAAAAGTTGTTTCAGGTGTATTTGTAAGATCTTCATATCATGCACATTCTATTTACAAGGAGTTAAGTTGAGAAAAAATAAAAAATTATTATTTTTAAGCAGTAAAGGCGGAGTTGGAAAAACTACTGTCATTGCAAATCTTGGATATATGCTTGCAACCGGGTTTGAGAAAAAGGTGGGACTTATTGATCTGAATTTTTGTGCACCATATTTACCAACTCAATTGGGAGTAGAGAACAGAAAAATGGGAGTTGAAAAGAAACAGATATTCCCTGTAAAAATTCTACCCAATCTGTTTATTGTTTCAAATGAATTTTTCCTTGATGATAAGGAAGCACCAATTATTATGAGAAATTATATGTACAAAATAATTGCTTCACAAATCATTAATGATGTGAATTGGGATGATTATGATTATCTGTTTTTTGATACACCTTCTGTATTTTCCGATGAGATAATGGAGTCAATTAAACTTATAGAAAATATTGATGGAGTAATTGTAGTAACGCAACCACAGAATCATTCAATAACAGGACTTAAAAGAACTTTAAGATTTGTTGAGCAGTATCATTTACCACTTATTGGTATTATTGAAAATATGGTGGAAACAAAATGCCCTGATTGTAATAAAGTATCTCCTCTATTCAGCAGAGAAAAATTCAAGGAATTTATTGAAAAGAAAAAATTAAAAACAATTGCAAAAATTCCATTTGATAGGGAAATACTGAAATCCACTGATAATGGTATTTCATTTGTACAAAGGAGCAGCAGTGAGAATGATATCACAATATTTAAACAAATAATTAATACCATTGAGGAGTTTCCTGAAAAAAAATGAAAATAACAATTTCTGATAGAATTATTGATAACAGTATTAATGAACCCGATAAATTGTCTGTACTTAGTAATATAATGGGACTAACAGGTATTGACAGTCGCACAGATAATATTATTGATAATGATAATTTGGATTTGCTTGAACAATATGAAAATGCAGTGAAAAAATATAAATTGAATATTGTATCTGTTCATGCACCTTTCAAAAATCAGGATATTTCATCAGAGGATGAACATTTTAGAAAAAAATCAATAAGAAATATTGAAAAATCTATATTGATTGCAGATAGATTACAAGCATCTTATGTTACTGTACATTGTTCAGGAAAAATCGAGAATAATGCTGATAATAAAAAATTATTGGAAAATGCTATAAAATCACTTGATGAAATAAAGATAATGGCAGATGTAAATGATATTACTCTACTTGTAGAAAATACGATTGAGAATATGATTTGCCATAGTATTGATGAAATGAAATATATTGCAGAAAAAGGATTCTCATTGTGTTTTGACTATGGGCATGCCAATATTATATCGGGAGATCCTACTAAATTTTATAATGCAATTAAAGATGATGTGAAGATCATTCATTTTCATACAAATAATGGTAAAAAGGACGAGCACAATTTTGATGAACAGATATTTAGGACAATGCTTGATAGTGTTGATAATAATACAATTGTTGAGATTGAACCAGATAATCAATATATATCAATTGAGCAAATAACGGAAATACTTAAAACATTATGAATATTATAATTAAGACAGACAAAGAAATAGCATTGATGCGTGTGTCTGGTAAAATACTTGGACAGATCCTGTTATCATTAAAAGATATTATAGAGGATGGGATCACAACATCAGATATTGAGATATTTATCAGAAAACAGCTTAAAAGGAATAAAGTGAAATCACCATTTCTTGGTTATCATGGCTATCCAGCTGCTTCATGCATTTCGGTTAATGAAGAAATTGTTCATGGGATACCATCAAATAAAAAACTCTGTGAAGGTGATATAGTTAGTGTTGATCTGGGTGTGATATATAAGGGTTTTATTACTGATGCTGCAAGAACATTTCCAGTAGGAAATATTGATAAGGCGGCTGAAAATCTGATAAGTAAAACAAAAGAATCATTTATTAATGGAGCTAAAATGGCAGTGCAGGGGAATCATCTATATGATATTTCCTATGCAATACAAAATACAATTGAAAAAGCAGGATTATTTCTTGTAAGGGATTTTGTTAGTCATGGAACAGGGAAAAAATTGCATGAAGATCCGTCATTTACAAATTTCGGAACTCAGGGTACAGGTCCTGTTCTTAAAAAAGGAATGACCTTAGCAATTGAACCAATGGTAACAATTGGTGATTTTAATGTGAAAATCCGCGATGATGGATGGACAGCAGTAACCGCTGATAATAGTTTATCAGCCCATTATGAAAATACTGTTTTGATCTTGGAAAATACATTTGAAATTCTAACTGAAATATAAGGAGTCATTATGACTAAGAATCTTTTTTATAAAAAAGAAAATGCATGGAAAGGATATTCAGAAAAAGAGAAAAAAGTAGTAATGAATTATGCTGAACAATATAAAGCATTTCTTCAAATTTGCAGAACGGAAAGGATTACTGTTCAATATATGAAAAATGAATCAAAGAAACATTCATTTGGGAAAGGTAAAAAATTTGTTATTAATAATAGTAATAAGGCAGTTGCCCTTGTATCATTAGGAACAATCAGTCCATTAAAGGGAATTAAATTTGTAGGTTCTCATATTGATGTACCAAGAATTGATGTTAAGCAAAACCCATTATATGAGAAATTTGATCTTGCTCAACTGAAAACTCATTATTATGGCGGTATTAAGAAATATCAATGGTTTAATAGACCATTAGGTATTTTTGGCGTAATATTAACAAGGACTGGAAAAAAGATTGAAGTGAGAATAGGAGAAAAGGATAGTGACCCTGTATTTGTTATCAGTGATCTACTTCCACATTTATCAAAAGATCAGGGTGGAAAAACTGTTTCTAAAGCATTTGATGGAGAAAAACTCAATGTGATATTTGGCTCAATTCCTTTAAGTGGTAAAGAGAAAGATAGTATTAAAGCAAATATCCTGAATATTCTTAATAAGAAATATGGTATAATAGAAGAGGATTTTATTTCAGCAGAACTTGAAGTTGTACCTATTGATAAGGTCAGAGATATTGGAATGGACAGAGGACTTATTGGAGGATACGGGCATGATGACAGGGTTTGTTCTTATGCTTCCGCAACTGCACTTTTTGATAGTAAAAATAAGTATACTGCTGTTTCTGTGATGTTTGATAAGGAGGAAACCGGCTCAGATGGGAAAACAGGAGCAAATGGTAGATTTATTGAAGATGTCATAATTGAGATATTAGAAAAAAGTAATATTAAACCAACATTTGCTAATGTAAGAAAAGTAATGAATAATAGTGAGATGTTATCTGCAGATGTTAGCTGCGGTGTTAATCCGGATTATCCCGAAGTGCATGACATAAAGAATGCAGCAATAATTGGTAATGGAATAGCAATTGTAAAATTTGCAGGCAGTAGAGGAAAAGCAGGCACAAATGATGCTAATGCTGAATTTGTTAATAAGATCCGTAATATTTTTAACAAAAGCGGAGTAGTATGGCAGAGTGCAGAACTTGGAAAGGTTGATCAAGGTGGAGGCGGCACCATTGCAAAGTTTATGGCACAGCATGGAATAGATGTGCTTGATTGCGGACCTGCACTTCTTGGTATGCATTCTCCATTTGAAATTGTTAGTAAAGCCGATCTTTATGAAACATATAAAGCATATAGGGAATTTTTCATTTCCATGTAATTGCTTGATAAATATTATAATGAGGGTATAATTTGAAAAATAATATAAGGAGTTAATAATGAAAAAAGTGATATCATTAATAATTTTATTTTGCTTTTTTGTAACATATGTATTTCCGCAGATAGTGCCAGGTACTTTTTACTTTTCTCCCGAAGAACAGGAAATGATGCTTATAAGAGTAAATATATGGGGCAATGTAGTTAAACCAGGCAGTGTTTTGGTGCCGGATGGTACTGATCTAATAGGGGCTATTTCCTTTGCAGGAGGTCCTGGAGATGATTCGGATACAAGATCTATTATGTTAATACATGCAGATGGCAGTAAAGTTAAATGCAGTATTGGGAAATATCATAAGGAAGAGGATAGAAGACATAATCCTATATTAAAACCCGGAGATACAGTTATTATACCAAATAATTTTTGGTACACTTTTACAAGAAGTGTATCATTTATTTATCAGGTAGCTGTTATTTTTTATACAGTGTTCCAGATATGGGATATGGCTGATACATTTATAAATCCTTAATTAGGAGTTGTACAATGAAAAAGGTTCTTATAACAGGAATAACAGGGCAGGATGGTTCATACTTAGCTGATTTTATGCTTGAAAAGGGATATGAAGTACATGGTATGGTTAGAAGAGCAAGTACTGAAAATGATGAAAGGATTGAGCATTTAAAAGGTAAGATTCATATTCATCAGGGTGATCTATTGGACTTTATGTCACTTGTTGAATTAGTTGATACAGTTAGACCAGTTGAAATATATAATTTAGCCGCACAGTCATTTGTTCCCACTTCATGGAATCAGCCCGTTTTAACAGGGGAATTTACTGCTCTGGGAGTTACAAGAATTCTTGAAGCAATAAAATTAATTGATAAAAAAATAAAATTTTATCAGGCATCAAGCAGCGAAATGTTTGGTAAGGTACAGGAAATACCTCAAAAGGAAACAACAATTTTTTATCCAAGAAGTCCCTATGGGGTTGCAAAGGTTTATGGACATTGGATAACAATAAACTATAGAGAAAGTTATGATATATTTGCATGTTCAGGTATTCTCTTTAATCATGAAAGTCCAAGAAGGGGCAGAGAATTTGTAACAAGGAAAATTACTGATACAGTTTCAAGAATAAAATTGGGACTTGATGATAAATTGTATCTTGGAAACATGGATGCAAAGAGGGATTGGGGATTTGCAGGTGATTATGTTAGAGCAATGTGGGCAATGCTGCAGCAGGATGAACCGGATGATTTTGTTATTGCAACAGGAGAAACCCATTCAGTTAAAGAATTTGTTGAATTGTCATTTGATAGAGTTGATCTGGATTGGAAAAAATATGTGGAAGTAGATAAATCATTATTTAGGCCTGCTGAAGTGCATCAACTTATTGGAGATGCTTCAAAAGCAAAACGCATATTAAAATGGGAACCAACAATTTCATTTAAGGAATTAATTAATATGATGATTGATAGTGATATGGAATATTACAAGAAAAAAATTGGATGATTAAATGCATAATTCAATAGAAATACCATTATTCATAGAAATTGAGGAAAATGGACTTCATCTAATTAATGAAACATTAAGAAGATTGAATATCTATATAAATAATCCATTAATAGTAACAGACAAAGGCAAATCATCAGACTATGCCTTGATTGTAAAAAGGGAAATGGATATTGATGATGATATGGTTGTTTATGTAGAGAATAATACAATTGAACAAGTAGATATTGTGGAAAAGATTGCACGAAAGAAAAAGTGTGATTTCATTATTGGTGTTGGCGGTGGACTTGCACTTGATATTTCAAAAATGGCTTCCTATAAATTCGGGAGTTATTTTATTTCTATTCCTACATTACCTTCCCATGATGGAATATCTTCACCTGTTGCATCGCTTCGTGATGGTAATATAAGAAAAAGTATGGGTGCGGCAATGCCTATGGGTATTATTGTTGACCTTGATGTAATGGTTGATGCACCAAAGAGATTTATACATTCCGGCATTATGGATCTACTGTCAAATCATTCTGCATTAATGGATTGGGAATTGGCTTTTAATAAGGGTTATGAAGTAAGATTTAATGGATTTGCAAAGGCAATTGCATCTTCTGCTGCTGATAATGTACTTAATTATCCTTATAATGATATATTAACAAAGGAATTCCTTCATTTAAGTATTAATTCATTGGTTCTTTCAGGGATTGCAATGGAGATTGCGGGTTCATCAAGACCTGCTTCTGGTGCTGAACATAATTTTTCTCATGCATATGACATGCTGTATCCTGATAATAAATTATTACATGGAGAAAAGGTTGGACTGGGAACACTTATTATATCATTTATCAGATCAAAAAAGGAATATGAAAGAATGTATGCATGTTATAAGAGATTTAATTTGATTGAATCAATTAGAGAATTGAATATTCCTATGGATAATATTATTAAATCTGTACTAAAAGCAAAAGAGATAAGACGGGATAGATATACGATTCTTACAGAATTATCCATTTCATATAATGAAATAGAAAAAATCATTCAAGAAATATTATTGTAGGGGCTGTTCGCAAACCGCATATATAATTAATTAAAGGAAATAATGACAGCGGCGGTGGCATAGTCATTTGTATGTGAAATGGATAATGAGATATCCTTGATCCCAAATTTTTTAATTATATCAGGATTGATTGCTATTTCCGGTTTTCCATCAATATCATTACTTATTTCAATATCTTTCCAATGCAGTTCTTTACCAATACCTGTTCCAAGTGCCTTTGAGAATGCTTCCTTTGAAGCCCATTTGCCGGCAAGGGTAATGTATTTAATGGATTTATTATTAACCTGATTCATTTCTTTATCAGTGAAGATCAATTTTTCAAAACTCAGATTATTTTTAAATTTCTTTTCTACTCTACCAATTTCAATAATATCAATACCTATTTCACATTTCATTGTTTCTCCTGATTTTTCGTTCAAGCAGAATATATAGATAAATAGCATTAAACCAGATTGAGATTGATGTTCCAAGTGCAAGACCTGAAATTCCCATTTTCGGCATAAGAATAATATTGAGAATTACATTAATTATTGCTGAGAAGAATGCAACCTTTAATGGTGTTTTGGTGTCAAGTAATGCATAGAATGCTCTTGAAAATAGTGCAACAATGCCCATTGGTGTAAGACCAATTGTGTAATAGATAAGCGGCTGATATGTCATATTAACAGAATTCATATCAAAGGAGCCACGCATGAAAACAAGCTGCACAATAATCTTTGCGAAAAATGCAAATACAATTGAAATGGGTATTAGAATTGCAAAATTTAAAAGAACACCTTTAAATATATATGAACGAAATTTTCGCATATCTTCATAAACAGATTTGGATGAAATATATGGATGGATCACTTTACCAATAGCAATAGAGAAAACAGCAAATGGCAGATCAATTAGACGGAATGCAAAATAGAGTGATGAAATGGAACCAATAGGAAGAAGAGAAGCCATGATCCTATCAACATAAATGGAAAGCTTTTCAATGCCCGAACCCATTGTAATAGGAATTAATAATTTGCCTGTATCCTTAATATCCTTATCCTTGAAATTTGGTTTAAAAACAAATTTTATATTGAGTTTTGTAAGAGAGAAAAATAATACTGCGGTTTGCAGAATTACACCAATAATAACACCGGTAGTAATTGCATGAATATTTATTTTGTTATATAGAAATATAATAAATAGAATTAATGTAATATTGAAAACAAATGGAGAAAAATTATATAATGCAAATTTCTTATGTGATTCAAGCAATGCTCCAAGAAATGCATAGATACCTATAAAGAACATGTATGGTAATATAAGAAATGTCATTTTGAGTGCAATATCAAATGTTGAAGCATTAAATCCCGGTGCAACCAATCTAATAAATACCGGAGCAATGGGATAGAATAATACAACCAAAACAATAAGTATAATTCCAAGAACGGAAAATACCTTTGACATATAGTCATCACTGTACACTTTTCCTCTTTCCTTTTGCCTGATATACATTGGAATAAATACACTTTCAGCTGCCTTTTCTCCAAGTATGCGGCGAAAGAAATTGGGAATCATATATGCAATGACAAATGCATCCATTATTTCAGAAGTGCCTATAAAGAAAGAGAAAACAAGTTCCCTTAAAAATCCAGAAATTCGTGATATACCGATAAATGAGGATGTTGTTATTATGGATTTAAGAAATGGTCTTTTCTTCATTGTTCCCTCAGAATAATGATTGATGTTTTTTCTCCTTCCTGTCCTGCCGGATTTCCCTTCATTAAATGTTTAAGCATATTATTAAGTTCATTATTTTTTGGATAGTATCCCAATATATCAACGGAAACATTATTTGCATCCATAATAGCACATCTAAGATTGAATTTAGTAAATATATTTTTACAGAATCCATAGGGATCATTTGGGGATAATACAATATAATTATGTGAGTTCTTAAATGGAACAGGATGTTCCTTCTTAAAATCAATTGATTTAACCTCGGGTCCCGCAATCCTGTAAAATGAGCCATGCTTTTTCTGAATCCTGTCCATTGCTCCCATAAAAGTTGCTTTCAAGATTGTCCTTAATCCAATAATATCAATTGCACATTGCATTGTTTCAGCCATTCCAAGACCTGTTCCATAGGTGACATTTGAAACCCATGGATATAATAAGTAAGCATATTTTGATGGCATTATTTCATCCAATCTATATGCATTTCCCTGAGTAATGGCAAGAACAGATTCGGCAATAGTTATTATATCATTGTTTTTTGTATGCGGAATAATGTGTTCTTTAATATAATGTTCCAAATTATCACCTGAAACAAATATGGGGGTTTTGAATTTAATGATCTTGAATGTATGATCATCATAGGTTACTGTATTGGAGTTTTTTAGCTTATTATACTCATTATAGCCCATTTTCAATGAATCATGCATACTACTTATAGATTTTGGTTTGTTTATATATTTTCTGATAATGTTTGCATATATTTTAAAAAAACTCCGCATTAAATTATTATACTTTATAAATCAAAATATTCAATAGATAGCATAGTAAAAGGGTTTACTTTTAAAGTTAAAATAACAGTTATTACTAATCTGTTGACAAAGCAAGATATAAGAATTAAAATAGTAAAAAAGTTAGATTGGAGGATAGATGAAAAAAAAGTAAGAGATTTAGGAACGGTG
>JAUVJU010000113.1 GCA_030592285.1 Caldifarciminota bacterium | reverse complement strand
TATCTTTACGCAACAGATGCTGATTCAGGATTTGTTATTTATAGTATAATAAATCCCGCAATACCATCTTTGGTGATAAGATATAAAGATAGTGGTTATACATATAATAGAGTATTCAAACTCAATAATTATCTATATATGAGTTCTTTCTCAGCAATAGAAGTTCTTGATATTTCTAGTAAAGCAAATCCGATTTCTGTTGGATTCATAAGCAATAGAAGTATTGGTATTCATGTAAGTGATGATGATTATATTTATGCAGCACTTGGCACTAATGGACTTGGGATATACTCTACTTCTTTAACTGGGCTTGAAGAAATAAGCACAATCAGTAAATCACCTACATATTTATTTATTAATAGAATCAACAATGGGGAAATTGAATTATATTTCAATTTATATAAACATGGAAAGGTTTGTTTATCATTATATGATAAATCAGGAAGAAAAATAAAAAATATTATAAACAAATCAATGTCATCTGGTAAACACACATTAAATCTTGCCACTAATAATATACTTGCAGGAGAATATTTTATTTTTGGTCACTTGAATGAATTGAAAGTAAATGCAAAGATAATTTCTTTTTAAAAAATTTTTATATTATTATTGATTTTTTCCAATGAATTTGATATAGTATTATTTTAAGATAAGGATATTTATGAAAACATTAATTATAATACCTACATATAATGAAAGAGAGAATGCTGAAAAGATTATTAACTCAGCATTATCTCAGAATGAAAGTATAGATGTATTAATCATTGATGATGGTTCTCCTGATGGTACAGCAGATATTATAAAGAATATGTTGAAAAGCAACAATAAAATCAATCTTATTGAAAGACCCAAAAAAATGGGACTTGGTTCAGCATATGTTAGGGGTTTTAAATATGCAATTAAAAATAATTATGATTTTGTTTTTGAAATGGATGCCGATTTCTCTCATGATCCCGGAGATATTAACAGGTTTTTAGAGAAAATAAAAAAGTATGACCTTATCATTGGTTCAAGATATCATGATGGTGTAAGTGTGGTCAATTGGCCAATAAAGAGATTACTGCTTTCATATTTTGCAAATATGTATGCAAGAACTATAACTGGTGTACCTGTTGATGATTTAACAGGTGGCTTTAAATGTTATAGAGTTCCTTTTTTAAGTAAGATTGATTTAGATAGTATTAAATCGGATGGATATGGATTTCAAATTGAGATAGATGTGAAAATTTATAGAAAAGGCGGCAGGGTTAAAGAGATTCCGATTATATTCAGAGACAGGGTGGAAGGAACCTCAAAAATGAATAGAAAGATTATTTGGGAAGCATTTTGGTTAGTTTGGAGATTGAGATTTCTATCAATAATTAAAAAGATATGATATCAATAATTATTGTTACATTTAATTCAGAGGAATTCATTAAAGAGTGCATTGATAGTATATATAGTAAAACAAGTGGATCTGAATTTGAGATTCTGCTTATTGACAATAATTCATCTGATAAAACCGTAAAAATTGTCTATAAAGAATTCCCGGATGTACGTATTATCAGAAATACAAAAAACATTGGATTTGCTGCTGCAAATAACAAAGGCATAAAAAGAGCATATGGTGATTATTTACTGTTTTTAAATCCAGATACATATCTTGTTAATGATGCACTATCAGTAATGAAAGAATTTCTTCAAAAAAACAGAATGAGTGGTTGTGTAGGAGCACGACTTGAGTATTACGATGATAAATTTCAACTTTCCTGTAGAAAATTTCCTAATATGATCAATGTATTTTTTGGTAGAAAATCCATATTTAGACATTTATTTCCGAGAAATCCTATTAGTCGCGACTATATGATGGAGAATTTGGATTATTCAAAAATACAAGAAGTTGACTGGGTTATGGGTGCTGCAATGATGATAAAAAAGGATGTTCTTACAAAGATTGGATTATTTGATGAACGATACTTCCTTTTCGTTGAGGATACTGATTTATGTTATAGAATGAGAAGAGAAGGATATTTAATACATTATTTACCAGAGGCAATAATCAAACACTATCATGGTGGAAGTGTAAGACAAAAATTCAATGTTTCTCAAATGTATCATAATATAAGTATGTATAAATTTTTTAAAAAATATAATTTTAAAAATAAACCACTTGAGTTATTCTTATATATGGGGATACTAATTCGTCTTTTATCTGTTTTTATTTTTGATAATATAATGGGGGCATTCAGGTCTTTTTCTCCCGGCAAACAGTTTTTAAAAAGAAACTGTAAATGAAAAAAAGAAATATATACAACTATTTAATAAACACATTTATTTCAATTGTGAGAAAACATTAACATTCAGATTTGACAAACATTGGAATAAAAATGAACATGAACAGATTGCCGACATTTTAAGGAGGTATTTTGATGAAGATAGGAGTAACAGGACTTCCGGGAAGCGGTAAAACCGCTTTTTCTAAGTTTTTATCAAAAGATAGAATTTTATTAATTTCAGGTGATAAAGAAGGGAAAAAAATACTTGAAGATAATAAAAAGGAAATATTTGATTTACTTGGATTAAAATTAAAAAATGATTATTTATTGGTTTTAAGAAATGCAATAAAAAATAGCAGAGAAATATTGGAAGTGTATAATAAATGGATGTATAAACATATAATTGGTATTATTAAGAATAAAATCCAGAATGAAGAAAATGTAATTGTAGATGCTGCATTAATTTTTGAATGGGATATTGAAAGAATATTTGATAAGGTAATATATATAAAAACAGAGAACTTTGAAAAACGGTTTAAGCGTATTTCTAAAGGAAAAAATGCAGACAGAGAATTATACCTAATACTTGAATCATATCAATTAAAGGGGTATGAAAAAGAAATGAAATCTGATATAATTATAAATAATGAAAATTCAATTGAGGATTTAAAGGAAAATGCTTATGAATTGTATGAAAAATTATTTAATAATCACTATTCTTCTGATTAGTACAGCATGTTCTGCCGATGAAATGGAATTTGTTGGTGATAATGCTTACTCAATACTTAAAAAGCAATGTGAATTTGGAGCAAGGGTGCCTGGAAGTGATGCTCATACGGAATGTGTAGAATATTTAGTAAGCGAACTGGAGCTCTATGCAGATACCGTATATATTCAAGAATTTAAGAAGCCCGTTTCATATAATAAGAAAGGCATTATTTTTAAAAATATTGTAGCAATATTCAATTCAGATGGGAATGATGAAATTATGCTTTGCACACATTATGATTCAAGACCATTTTCTTCAGTAAAAGGAAAACCAACACCGGGAGCTAATGATGGAGCATCAGGTACTGCAGTTCTCCTTGAGATTGCACGAATAATCAATAGTAAGATTCCTAATAAACAGATAAAAATGGTTTTCTTTGATGGAGAGGATGGAGGAAGAAATAATCATCTTGATGAATGGTTTATTGGCTCAAAATATTATGCAAAAAATTATAAAGGGAGTAAGCCCGATATTTGTATACTTATTGATATGATAGGAGAAAAAGACCTACACATTTATAAGGAAGGGTTTTCGCAGATGTATAATGCTGATTTAAATGATCATGTTTTTAACATTGCCTATAAGATGAATAAAACAGTATTTATTAATGAGATAGGTTATTTTGTGCAGGATGATCATATTCCTCTCAACAATGCTGGAATTAAATGTATAGACATTATTGATATGCATTATGAATTTTGGCATACACCTGAAGATACTCCTGATAAGTGTTCAGCAAAAAGCTTAAAAGATGTTGGAGATGTATTATTGGAAATAATATATGAATGATAAAAAATATTTATACTTTTCTCTTATAATATTAGCAATTGCAATAACAGTTTTTGCAATAAACAGGTTTGTTGTGAGATCCAACATTAGAGTAGTAGAAAGAAAAAAGGAAATAATATTTATTAATATAAATACTGCTAATAAAAACAAATTATCAAAAATCCCAGGCATTGGAGAAAGTACAGCTGAGAAAATAATTTTTTATAGAACTGAAAATGGTGAATTTGAAAAAATAGAAGATATCATGAATATTAAAGGAATAAAAGAAAAGAAATTCAACAAAATCAAGGAATATATTTATATTGAAAATGCAGATTCAGAAAATTGATTTAAGCGAATATAAAGAGCATTATGTAAATATGAAAGGTAAAAATATCTATGTATCCCCCGAATATTTAAAATGTCTAAAGGAAATTCGTGAAGTAGGGCTTTATAAAATTGAATCAAAAAAGGAGATTGCTGGTATTTTTCCTGTATTAGAAAGAAAAAAAATATTTGTTAAATACTCACCTCAGCCACCATTTACACAGTTTTTTAATCTTTTAATAAACAATAGAATGAGAAATGAAAGGAAAGAAATGGATTATCTTGATAGAGTGATTTCTTCATATATGGCTTTTCTGAAAAAATCATTTCTTCTTTACTTGATTCCCCAGCATTATTATCTTACCGATCTAAGACCATTCATTTGGGATAAAGCAAAAGTGAGAATCCTATTTACATATTTATTTAGGATAGAAGATAATGAATTAAAGCAGGTTGATAGAAGAATAAGAAACAAAGAATCATTGAATACAAAAAAAATTACTGATTGCAGAAATATGTTTTCAGGTATTTATAATGCTTATAAAGGCAAACCGCCATTAAAGCAATTGGAATTCAATAGATTTATTTTAGCTCTTAATGAAAATCAGTTAATTGATGGCTTTGCAAATGATAATGCTCAGGTATGCTTTCTAAAAGATATTAATAACAATATTGTATATGAATTCCTAATAGCAGGAAGGGATTCAGGCAGATTGATACTTGATGTATTTGAACAAGGATTCTATAAAGGTATGACATTTGATTTTCAGGGAGCAAATACAAAACGCATTGCAAAGTATAAGGCACTATTTAATCCTGAATTAAAGCAGTATTTTGCAATATCACGATTTATATGAATTTTATTATTAATAAAACAAATGAAAATACAAAGCGAATAAACGATTTAGCAGAAATTCTTTTCATTCATTCAGGGATTTGTATTTTTGATAATAATACTATTTTACATTATATTAATAATGAGGATGAAGCAGAAGAAGGCTATCTTAATATTATTAAAAAGAAACCGAGCAAGAATCAAGTAAAATACCTAAATAATACATTTATTTTTAATCCTATTGATTCAGCATCCTCTGTTTTATCAGTAGATGGTGTTAATATATTATATAAGAGAAATGATGCATATATTCTGGGATTTGATATAATAAATCAGATAAATGAAATTATTTTTTCGGATTTATACTATATCAAAGAATACATATTTGATTTTGCTTTCACAGAACATGTGATTTCCTTATTTAAAAAGGCATATATATTTTATTCCAAAGAAAAGAATTTGGATATTACATTGGTTTCGGATGCTCCCAATGGTTTTAATGGATATTTTTTACCTTCATTTGATGTGGACAGATTACAGTATTATTCAGGAATAAAAACAATTTTTTATATATTTCTGAAAATAATTGGTTTGAAAAAGGGATTAACAAGAAAATACTTTGAATTAAAAAAGATTTATAAACAAGATCCATGGAATAATTTAATTAAAATCAATGAAATTCTAAAAAGTGAGAATCTGAGAACACTGTTTTTTTTCCTAACAATTAAAAAAGACAGATTTGCAAGAAGATACAAACCGGAATTAATAAAACGGGAATCAATAATACTAAAAGAAGATCATCAAATAGGAATACATCTTTCCTATGAAAGTGGAATAGATAGAAATAAAATTAGAAAGGAAATTACTGTATTTAATCATCAAACAAAAAAATGCACATTAGCAAGATATCATTATTTACATATACCTGATATTAATGATTATAGAGAAATGGAGAAAAAGGGAATATTAATTGATTCATCAGTTGGATTTACTGATAGATGTGGATTTAAGAAAGGTTTTTCAAAACCATATAAAATTCCAACAACACATATTACTGAAATCCCTGTTATATGTATGGATAGTGCCTTTTTTATAGCAAAAATGAAGAAACAAAATACTTTTGAAAACACTATTAATGAAATAATAAAAACAGGTGGATTTTTTACATTTATTTTTCATCAATCATGCTATAATAAAGAAACTTTCCCAGGGTTTAGAGAATTTTTCAAAGCAATGATATCTCTCAGAAAAGAGAAAAAATTATATAATTCCGATGTATTTAAAATGATTGAACAATTCAATACAAGAATAACAAAACAAGGCAATAATTATGAATACCAAACAAATAGCAAGAGGAGATTAAAATGAAAAAAAGTATTATTCTTATTCTCATTAGTAATAGAACAGATTCAGCATCCAATGTTCAAAAATTATTAACAGAAACAGGATGTCATATAAAAACTCGTCTTGGACTTCACCAGGGTGTGGAAAATGTTTGTAGTGAGAGTGGACTTATTATACTTGAAATGTCAGG
>JAUVJU010000032.1 GCA_030592285.1 Caldifarciminota bacterium | reverse complement strand
GCAGCATTTCATGATTCCCGCAGTCAATCCATTTATCAATGGCAATAGATCTAAATGGTTCACCACCCTTTAGCATTGCCTTCATTGCATCTGTTAATTGATACTCATCTTTGGTTTTAATATTATTATCAATTAATAATTTAATTGCATCTTTTTATATTCCTGCATTCCTAAAATAATAAAATCCCACAATTGCTTTACCATTATCAAGTCCCTGTGGTTTTTCAATCATATCGGTAATATCATTATTTTCTTCATAAACAATACCAAATCTTGAAGGATCATTAACTTCCATTGTACCTACATAATTGATGTTTTTATCTGCTAATAAATTCAAATTACATTCAACAATTGTATCAGAAAGCAAAACAATGACCTGTTCATTATCATCAATTTCTTCAAGACCCAAATATACAGCATGTCCAAGTCCCTTTGGATCTTCCTGAAAAACAAATCTCTTTTTGAATGTGTGATGTTTATTCAAGTATTGTTTTAATATCTCTTCCTTATACCCCGTAATAAAGATCATTTCATCATACTTGATCTCTTTAAGTGAATTAATTACATAGTCAATAATTGTGTCTTTCCCAACCTTAACTAATGGCTTAGGTAAACTTAATGTATGAGGTCTTAATCTTTTTCCAATCCCCGCAGCAGGAATAATGATCTTCATTTCTTCATGTTCTCCTTTAAGGCATCTATTCGTTCAACAGGCATTGAATCAACCCCATTTTTTTCAGCTAAATAATAACTCATAAGGTCAGTAAGCATAATTGCATCAATTGTATTAATAAATGTATTACTATTTTCAAATGATAATATCTCTGTAGTAAAACCAGCATTTTCAAGAAGTTTCATTGTTATATCCGCTCTTTTTACATTTTCAGGCATAGAATTATTAAATTTTATAAATATTGGTAAAAATAATTTTTTTATTATTTCCGGTTTTTCAAGCCCTACAATCTCATTATGATTCATTTCAGGAATTGCATTAAAATGTGCAAAATGTTTTGCATTTTCTGATAATTGATTGGCAATCCTTCTTGAGACCGAATAAAATTGTTCATCAATATAAAAAATTGGTATTTTTCCATTGATTCTATGTGCAAGGGATTTTGCCTTATTATGATTGAATGAATATTCCTTAAGAAAACCGATTGCTTCACTAATTTTATCAATCACACATTTTTTCTTTGAGTAGAATGGTTCAAGTCGTCTTAATAATGCAAAAAGAGACATTGGCATTGCTGTTCTTGGAGGAATATCAAGATCAAGTTTGATAAATTGTTCTTTATTGATCATTTCTTGAAGTGTACCTCCTGAGCCAATACCTAATAGTTTAGTGTCTTTTTTAAGTGCCTGTTCTGCACATGATAATGTTTCTTCCGTATTACCAGAAAAGGATGAAAGAATAACAAGTGTGTTTTTATCAATATACTCAGGTAATTGATAATTTCTTATCACTTGAAATGGTATGTTAATTTTAGGTCCTATGAGTTCATTTATTAGATCACCCGATATTGCTGAGCCGCCCATACCAGCATAAACAATGCTTTTTATTTCATTTGTATCAAACCCCAGTTCACCTTTACCTTGCTCATAGCCAGTTAAAGCAAATTTGGGAAATGATAATATTAGATCAATCATTTTTTCACTCATAATTACTCCTCCACATATTTATGCATATTTGGAATATTCTTTTTAATAAACTCCTTCATATAATTTCTTACCTCATGAGCGGTTTTACATGATAACACATCCTTTGCAATACTTCTGCATTCCTCATAAGTAATTTCTCTTATAATTTTCTTTATTTCAGGAATAAAGATCGGTGATACTGATAGCTCATCAATATCCATTCCAATAAGTATTGGAACTGCCATAGGGATTGAAGCCATTTCTCCGCATACACCTGCCCATATATGATTATCATGAGCTGATTTTATTGACATATCAATCAACTTTAATACAGAAGGATCAAAGCTATCAAAAATGTTAGCAACTCGAGGATTAGTTCTATCAACAGCAAGGGTGTATTGCGTAAGATCATTTGTACCTATTGAAAAGAAATCTACATGCTTTGCAAATTCATCAGCCATTAAAGCACATGAGGGTACTTCAACCATTATTCCAATATCAATATGTTCTGTGATCTTACAATCTCTCTTCTTTAAATCATTTTGTACTTCTAAAATAATTTCTTTTGCCTTTATCACTTCATCAATTGTTGAAATAATTGGAAGCATTATTTTTACATTTCCCTTAGTATTTGCCCTTATAATTGCCTCAATCTGATGCTTAAAAGCAGTAATATTCTTAAGAGAAGACCTTATTCCACGAAATCCGAGAAAAGGATTATTTTCCTTTTTACTAACAAAAATTGTTTTATCACCGCCAATATCAACTGTTCTAATTATTGCTGTATTTGGATAAACTGTTCTTGCCGCTTTTTTATAAACCTTGTAATGATCAGTAATATCAGGTAATCTATCGGAAATCAAATAAAGAAATTCTGTTCTAAATAAACCAATGCCCTTTGCCCCGTATTTCTTTATTTCACTAAGTTCTCCGGTTAATTCAATGTTTGCCGACAATTCTATACTTCTCTGATCAAGTGTAATTGCTTCATATTCTGTTAATTCATTTAATTCTTTACTGTAGTCCTCATACTCTTTTTGCTTTTTAAAGAAATTCTTCCTGGATGTTTCATCAGGATCAATAACAATAATACCTGCGTGCCCATCAATAATTACATGATCAAACATTCTGATATTATTCATTAAATCATTAACGGCAACTATTGCAGGAATATTCAATGCTCTTGCCATTATTGCAAAATGGGAAGTCATACTTCCTGATTCACATATAATACCATTTATCATTCGTTTATCAATATTTATTAGATCAGATGGTGTAAAATTATTTGATGCAAGAAGTACTGGTTCATCCAATTTTATGTTTTTATCACTTTTCTGTTTTAATTTTCTTAAAACCCTATTTAATATATCCTTAATATCATAAATTCTTTCTTTCAGGTATTCATCATCTATCTGCTCCATTGAATCAGTAATACCTGAAACAATATTATTATATACATAATCAGCATTCTTTTTAGATCTCATGATTTCTTTCTCGGTCTTTTCATTTACATGTGAATCCTCCAATGCAAGTATCTGTGCCTCAAAAATACCCTTATATTCATCTCCGATTCGCTCTTCAACCTTATTTGTTGTTGCAATAAGATCCTTTTTTGTTTTATTAAGTGCAAATCTAAATCGTTTGATTTCCTTTTTGGGATCCTCAATATTGTACATCCTTACAAATTCAGTAGTATTTTTAACAATGTAAATTGATGACTCAATTAAACCCGGAGATGCACCCTGTCCTCTTAATATAATATTTCTATTTTTCATTGAAATTTCCTTCAATTAATTTAATAAGTGCATTCATAGCATTACCTTCATCTTCTCCATCAATCATAATTATAAGTTTACTGCCACTTTCTGCTGCAAGCATCATAAGCCCCATTATGGATTTCCCATCAATTTCTGTATCATTCTTTTTAATCTTTATACTGGATATATATTTTGAAGCCGTTTTGACAAATAAAGCAGCTGGCCTTGCATGTAATCCTAATTTGTTCTTTATCATTATCTCTTTTGTTATCATTCATACCTTTAAGTTTAATATTAGTAACCATAACACCATTAAAGTTAAAATGTTTACATTTTTTATAATCAAAGCTATTATTATAAAGATACTTAGTATAGCATATAAAGGGTTTATTTTCAAGTATATAACAAAATATACTAATATATATGCAAATACACAACCAATTAATAAAATTTTCAGATATTTCATAATATTTAATGAAATTTTCCAAATAGATTCATTAAATAGCATCTTCTTGTCCTTAATAATCATTTTAGCATAATTATAACTTAATAACCTTATAAGTGTGATAATAACAAAATATAACATAAATAAAGGTATGACCGCAATATATACTTTCATTATAATAAATAATAATGCTGTTAATAATATTACTGGTTTTAAATAATTACAGATAAAATTATCTCCATACATTGCAATCATTGATGAATATATTCCTGTGTTTTTTGGATTTTCTTCACTTAATGTACCTACCAAAACAGCAAAATAGGGATTTGAATTAATAAATGTATTAATTTTTCCATTTGTGAGAAATTTATATCCCCATTTCTGCATTTCTTCTTTATTAATTAATACCTGAATAAATAATGATTTAATAAATAATCTTACATTTTCCATAGTATCAATACTGATATAATTATCAGTCCTATTAGAAATAATATACTTTTTCTTTCAAGTATAATTGTTCTTAGTTTTAACATAGGTAATATCAGAATAAAAATATAATGACTATCATCCTTTAGGAAAAATGATGATAAATAATTGCCAGAATAAATAACTAATAAATATATTAAAAAATAGATACAAATTGAAATAACAACAGAAATTATATGCGATAAGTGAATGTTATTTGATACACTTACCAACCATTTGTTAAAGTCCATTTTCAACCTATATATGTGATTGAAAATGAAGGAAAATATTACTCCTATTAAAATTGCCTGTGTAATGCCAAAATTTGAAAAAGCAACAAGTAAAAATGCAATTATAGCACCTGCCTGATATTCTGGGGGTGAGTGTTTTCCTAATTGTATTGAAAAAACGGATAATATTTGAAATAT
The DNA here is from genome assembly GCA_030592285.1 of Caldifarciminota bacterium. Classification (GTDB taxonomy): domain Bacteria; phylum Hydrothermota; class 32-111; order 32-111; family 32-111; genus JAUVJU01. Next base: position 14,352 of record JAUVJU010000032.1, on the reverse strand, counting down.
TAAAATAAGGGGTATAAATACACTTATATTTTGACCTGTTAAGAGACATAGAATTGGAATAACAAATACCGGTTCACTAAGAAGATACTGTGCAAATATTCTTGAATCAATGCTAATAACAGATGCAATGATGACTATCACATACTGATTCGTTTGCTATCCTCCTTATTAAAAAAATGCATTATATTATTATTTGCATAAATAGTTATATTTTCATTTAATACAAATTTTCTTTTCCCATCTGTTTTTAGTATGATTATTTTATCATTTTTTGTTTTCACATAAAGATAAATTACATCACCAAGTGATTCTGCTAAATCTACTTTACCATTAATAGAAATGTCTCCTTCATTTAATGAAAAATTCTCAGGCCTTATACCAATAATAATATTATCAGATGGTATTTGTTCACAATTAATTGGTATATTAAATAAACCACATTTAAATACATTATTCTCAATATTTCCTTCAAAGAAATTCATTTGTGGAGAACCAATAAAACCGGCAACAAATATATTCTCTGGCTTAAAATATAATGTTTGAGGGTCAGCTATCTGCATTATATCCCCATTATCAAGAACAACAATTCTATCACCTAATGTCATTGCTTCTGTTTGATCATGTGTCACATATATCATTGTTGTTTCAAGCGTTGTATGTAATTTAGATATTTCGGCTCTCATTGCCACCCTCATTTTTGCATCAAGATTAGATAATGGTTCATCAAATAAGAATACCTGTGGATGCCTGACTATTGCTCTTCCAATTGCTACCCTCTGTCTTTCTCCGCCGGATAATTCTCTTGGTTTCATTTTTAAATACTCATCAATACCAAGCATTTCCATTGTTTCTGTTACTAATCTGTTTATTTCATTTTTTTCATATTTTCTTGTTTTAAGACCAAATGCAATATTATCATAAACGCTCATATGAGGATAGAGAGCATAATTTTGAAAAACCATTGCAATATCTCTCTCTTTGGGATGAATTTTATTAACAATTTGTCTTCCAATAATTACCTGTCCCTTGCTAACATCTTCAAGACCGGCAATAATTCTGAGTATTGTGGACTTGCCACAGCCAGATGGACCAACTAGAACTAATAATTCTTTATCATTAATCTCAAGATTAATATCGGAAATTGCCTTATAACCATTTGGATATACTTTTTCAACATTTTTTAGAATTACTTCAGCCAATTTATTCCTCCTTAAAATATATTTTAATATTAATTTCAGCATTGCATTCCGGAGATGAAAGAAAATTTGAATTATCAATTACATAATAAAGTATCATTTTATCATATATAAAGATCTCATCATTAATAAATGTTGCATTTTGATAAAAAAGTGGCTGATATATATTTTGTGAATACAATTCATCATTTTTATAATCATCTATGCCTTCATAGGAATTATAAAATATTATATCAACAGGAGCATCTGCATTGATCAATACTTCGTATAATCCAGGATTATCAATGATCAATGAATCAATTATGTAATTATTAATATTAATTACATAATCATATTCAAATAAAGGGTCATCAAATAGTGAACAACTAATGATGAAACAAAATAGTATTATTACAAATGTTGATCTATTCATTAATAGTCCTAACTGTAAGTCTGGTTCCATTAATATCAATAACTTCTATCATTTCGCCAATTTTTATTATGCTTGAATTATTAGAAATAACACGCCATCTAACTCCACTAATAATAATTGCACCTGTATTTTCATCATTATTTACTATTTCAGTTATTTTATATTGTTTTCCAATGATTGATTCAATATTGGTACTCAATTCATCTTCCTTTTTTTTACCAAAATATTTTATAAATATCTTTCTAACAAAGATCACTAAAAGAAATGATAAAACTATAAAAACCAGAATCTGCAAATACAAAAACTTTGGAAATAGATACGCAATTAATGATGTTATTACTGCACCAACTGAAAACAATCCGAACAAAAATGCAGGTGTAAATATCTCAATTACCATTAAGACAATTGCAAAAATTAACCAAATAATCCATATTTCCATATAAATCTCCTTATTATGTCCCTGTTGGCAGGTCAATAAATATATGTTCCAAATTAAAATTCTCAGCAAGATAATCCCCTACTTTTCTAATTCCAAATGTTTCAGTAGCATAATGTCCGCAAAATATACATTTTATGCCCATTTCATATGCTTTCCAATACATTTTATGAGAGAATTCTCCGGTTATAAGTAGATCAATATTGTTGTTATATGCCTCTTCAAGATGATTTATACCATTGCCGGAAATAATCCCGACCCGATTTACCATATAATCACCAAATGCCCATATCCTGATCTTCTTGGTTATTTTCTCCTCAATTTTTTCAATAATATCTTCAATATTTATTGCCTCAGAAAAATCAGTATAAAGTCCAATATCTATACCATTATAATTCCCAAAACTGCCAAATAATTCCCATCTCAACTTATCAAGGATTGCCTGATTATTACTAAATGTCTTATTTGTATCAAGCGGTATATGAATTGAATAATAGGCAATATCATTTTTAATAAGAACCTTTATTTTTTCATACATAGTGTCAATAATTGGAACTGATTTTTCTTTTAATAAAAGCCCATGATGAGTCATTAAAAAATCAACACCATGCTTCTTTGCCTCGTAAAATGTTTCAACCCCAGTATCCACTGCAGTACCGATTTTTGATATTTTTCCTGAATTTTTTACAATAAGACCATTTAGTGCATAATCAAATGAAAATGTTTCCGGCATGAATTCATTGTTGAGATAATTGATGATTTCATGATTTTTCATTTTTATCTCCTTTTTTTATTTTAAGATAATGTCCAGTATATGATTTATCACATTTAATTATTTCTTCAATTGTTCCCTGAAAGATAATTTCTCCGCCTTTATCGCCACCTTCAGGTCCTAAATCAATTATATAGTCCGAACTTCTAAGTACATCCAGATTATGTTCTATTACTATTAAAGTATTACCTTTTTCAACAAGTCTGTCAAGCACCTTTAGCAGCATTTTTACATCATAGGAGTGTAATCCTGTTGTTGGTTCATCAAGTAAATATAGCGTACTCCCTGTATTCTTTTTGGATAATTCTCTGCTTATTTTAATTCGCTGTGCCTCACCGCCAGAAAGAGATGTTGCTGCCTGTCCAAGCTTAATATATCCAAGACCTACATCAATAAGCAATTTCAGTTTATTTTGAATACGCGACATATCCTTGAAATGCTTATATGCCTGTTCTACACTCATATCAAGAACATCAGCAATACTTGCTTTTCTGAATTTAACCTGCAGCGTTTCAGAATTAAATCTTTTACCTCTACATACTTCACATTCAATATATATATCAGGAAGAAAATGCATTTCAATGCGTTTTACTCCTGTACCTTCACATGCTTCACATCTGCCGCCCTTTACATTAAATGAGAATCTTCCAATTTTATAGCCCCTTATTTTGGATTCTCTCATAGCAGCAAATAATTCTCTTATGGGGGTAAAGAGACCTGTGTATGTTGCAGGATTTGATCTTGGAGTTCTTCCTATTGGTGATTGATTAATACTTATCACATTATCAATAAGATGCAAATTCTTTATACCATCATGTTTTCCTGGTTTCATCAATGAATTGTAAAAATACTTTTTTAAAGCATTAAATAATATATCATTAATAAGAGTACTTTTACCAGAACCCGAAACACCACTTACACATATAAATAACCCAAGTGGAATTTCTACATTAATATTCTTTAAATTATGTTCTCTTGCTCCTTTAATAATTAATTTTCTTTTATTATCTGGTTTTCTTTTCATTCTCTCTATATGTACATGGTCCCTGCCTGAAATGAATTTACCTGTTAATGATTTTTTATGATTTTTAATACTATTATAGTCCCCTGAAAAGATCACTTCACCGCCATCCTCACCAGCATATAAGCCAAGATCTATAATATGATCACTGTTTTTTATAAATGCATCATCATGTTCAACAATAATAACTGTATTATCTAAATCCCTTAAATCCTTTAATGATTTTATAAGTTTATTAACATCCCTTTGATGAAGCCCTATTGATGGTTCATCAAGTACATATAGAACACCCGTTAGTCCACTGCCTATCTGCGTTGCAAGTCGCACCCTCTGTTCTTCGCCGCCTGAGAGTGTTTCAGTTTTCCTATTTAGAGTAATATAATTTAAACCAACTTTTTTTAAAAACTCAAGTCGTTTCTCAATTTCCTTTATAAGTTCAATTGATATAATTGCTCTATTGCCCGAAAGATTCAAATCATTAAACCATTTATATGCTTCATCAATATTCATACTTGAGACATCAGCAATGTTTTTACCATTAATTCTTATAGATAATACTTCTCTATTTAAGCGAGTGCCATTGCATTTTTTACATTCCATAAAAGTCATATACTTTTCTATTTCATATTTCATCCATGTAGAATCCGTATTCATATATAGCCGTTTCATATATGGAATTACGCCTTCATAATGCAATCTATGATCTTTTTTATCTTTTTCTTCTGAACCATATAATAAAAGATGCTTTTCTTTTTTTGTTAATTTGTTAAAAGGCAAATCTAAATCAATATTATAAAAATCAGCAAATTTATGAATACTTGTTTTATTTGTTATATCTTTAAAAGGAATGATTGCACCCTCTCTAACAGATAATGAAGTATCTGAAATAACACTTTCAGAATCAATTTCCATACTGATCCCAAGCCCATGACATTCTTGACAGGCACCATATGGTGAATTAAATGAAAATAATCTTGGTGTGATCTCTTTATATGAGATCATACAATGAGGACATGCAAGTATTTCATTATAAATTTTCTTGCTATTTCCCTTTTGATATATATAGATAAGTCCATCTGATTCTTTTAATGCTGTTTCTATTGATTGTGTTAGACGCGTTTTTATATCTTTCTTTAATTTAATTCTGTCAATAATAATTTCAATATTATGTTTCTTTGTTTTCTTAATACTAATACTTTCGCCCAAAATATATAATCTATCATCAACATAAACTCTGGTAAAGCCTCTTTTCATTAATCGTTTGAACAGATCCTTGAATTCACCCTTTTTGTCAATTACTATAGGAGAAAGGATTTCAATGTTCATTTCTGAATAATTATTAATTACATCTTTAACAATCTCATCAATTGACATTGATTTAATTCGTTTACCGCAATTATAGCAGAACACTTCACCTACCCTTGCAAATAAGACCCTGAAATAATCATATATTTCCGTAGTTGTTGCTACTGTTGATCTTGGATTCTTACTTATTCCTCTCTGTTCAATGGCTATAGATGGAGATAAACCTCGTATAAAATCCACATCAGGCTTATTCATAATGCCTAAAAATTGCCTTGCATAAGAAGATAATGATTCTACATATTTCCTCTGACCTTCAGCATATATAGTGTCAAATGCAAGGGATGATTTGCCGGAGCCAGATACACCGGTAATAAGTACCAATTTCTTTTTAGGGATTTTTATATCAATGGATTTTAAATTGTGAACCCTAGCACCTTTTATGTGAATGAAATCCATTCATTAATCATTTTTATGTTTATTATTGCTTTTTAATATTTTCCCTACTTTTTCAAATATTTTTACATTTATGATTTTTTGGTGTTTACCATCAATTCGTCTTTCTTCAATTAGAATTGGTTTCTTTTTCTTTTTATTATTTACAGTAATGTATTTGTACTGATTATATGAAAGTATTCCAATATAAAACTTGTTTGTCAAAATATTGTATAATGCCTGTCTGGAAAATTTCTTGCTTCTTCTTGTACGCGTTCCCTTATCATTAAGATAATTCATTAATTTACCTAGTGATCTAAATTCAATATACTTATCAAAGATCTCTTTTACCATGATTACTTCTCTATCAACAACTATAACCAATTTGTCCGCTGATGTTTTTCCAAAATATCTATAACCCAAAGGACAATTACCGCTTGATTTTATTCCTGTTTCAAAACTCTTATATTCCCTGTGTGCTGCTAGTTTATTAGGTAATTTACTTTTTTCATATCTTGCAAAGGCACCTATCACTTTCTCTCTTAAAAGTTCAATCTCAGCATTTTTTAATGATTCTGTTTTAACATATTTGATTATTGCATTATTTTTAATTATTTCCTTTTCCATCCACATTACAAATATATCATCACCTGAAATATTTGATCTTGAATGTGCAACTACTTTAAAAACATCATCTTCAATGCTTGCATAATTCATCATATCAATTAAACCCTTTTCTTCGGTTTTTGTTGTATCATTAAATTCTTTTCTAACAGTAAAATTGAATTCCTTTAAATATTTATTGATTTCGCTCTTGATTTTTTCATTTTTTTCATTATTATTTGTTTTAAATATGTAAAGATAGACCTTTTCCTTTTGTTTCATTGATAACTCCTTTGTAATATTTATTAATTTCGCAATATAATGCTTAAACAATTTACATAATTATAATAATGATTTTTGGAGAATAGTCAATAGATGTTTTACAAAAAAAACAAGCCGGACAATCCGGCTTGCTCATCATAAGATATTCTTGACACACATTATCATATTTTTAGGATTTTCCTTTTTAATATTTTTTCTCCCGAACTGATAATAGCATAGTAAACTCCACTTTTTATATGATTTAAATTAATTTGTGTATAAACACTCTCTTGTATTACACATCTGCCCAAATTGTCATATAATTGTAATAATGCAATTTTGCTGTTATTTGTTAAGTAAAGGATATTATCTTTGAATTCAGCACTAATATTTATATCCTTTGTTTTAATAACAAATTCATTTACTATTTTATTATTAATTATAACTGTATAATTCCCTTCATTATATTCCAGCATAACTTTCGTATCTTCATTATAATTTGATTTTCCTTTTATAACTTCATTTCCATTGTGCCTTATTGAATAATTATTATTTGCATTTTGTTTCAAGTATATATATATATAGTGTTCAGAAACGGCATATTTAATAATTAACTCATTACACAGATATTTTATAGGAACAAAATCATTGAACCCGCCAATTGTTTTAATGATATGATCAGTAAATGATTTGCGTATTGATTCATTGTAAATAGAGATAGGATTAAACCCAATAATATTCAAATTGTTATTCATACTAAAACTAATAGGTACATTATTATATAGAATATCACTTTCATCAAAATTACTTTCAGGGAATGTGTAGATGAAATCACTATTTATTGTGAATTGATTATAATATGGTAGCTTATATTGTTCTGTTGGAATACAAACATATTCATTCTGATCCTTTAAAATTTCATAATCATTTACAAGATCATACAAATTCCCATTACTGCCCTTATTATTACCGAATTCTATGATTTCATCTCCCAGTATTACAAGTATTTTCCCTCCATGGGATAAATACTTATCAATATCTTTAATCTCCTTATTTTCTATATATGATCCTTCTCCAAGTGCAAGAAAAACAACACTGTACTTTATCATTGTTTTAAAGTTTAGAAACTTATTGTTAAAATCTTCTATTTCCGAATCATAAGAAATCATATTCTGAATTGTTTCAATATCAAAATCCCCTTTTCCAGCAATAAGTGTTTTGCCAATTCCAAAAAATCTTAAAATTGTTTTAAGATACTCTGTTCTTAGAATGATCCCATCTTCTTCAAGTAATGTTGATGAATGTAATGCACTAAAATTAACTGTCTGAATAAATGTTCTATATGATAAAGTTTCTTTTAGTGGATGTGCATAGGCAGCTGCTGTTGATTTGTACATTTTTTCATTTGTCTCATAATGCAAGACATCAAAAAAGTATGGTTCCTGCAAATCAGTTCTATAAGGACCAATTTCATCAATACCAATATCTGGTTCCTGCCCTTTCGGATAAGCAAATGTAATACTGTGTGAAAATCCCGAGTTTTCATTTGTATTTAATGTATCACAATAGGCATAACCAATATTATCAGAATAAAGAATTACATTAAAATAATCATTTAAAAACTCTGTATGATCATTACTTAGAAACTCAACTATATTATTACCTTCAATATATATGCAGCCGCCTTTTTTAAGATAATTCTCAAGATTCTTGATGTCTTCATTATCAATCATCATATCGGCATCTCTATGACCATTGATAATGAATATAACAGCATATTCTTCTAATACTTTCTTCTCCGGCAAATCCCTTACAATATCTATGTTTTCCATTTCCTCATTAAAGCCGATCTCATTAAGAGAAATTAGAAAATTGGTTTCATAATCCACTATTTCTTGTGATTCTGGCGATATATATTGATAATCCATATCATTATCCCATATAAGAACCTTTACATTCGTATATGACTGTCCAAGTAGAAATATCCCTGAAAAGAGAATTGTGATTATGAACATAACTTTTTTCATTTTTGCTCCTTGTTTTATTGTCATCATCTAATGCAATGTTTATGCCAAATTTATATTCTGTTATTTTGTAACTTAGTTTTTTGAAACCCCACTTTATTTACTGACAGAATTACACTGTAATGTCACTTTGACAAAACATAACCAATTTTTCAACATTATTTGTTTTTCACTAAATATCATTTTTTAGTGTATATAACAGACATTTGTAGTCCTTAATGTATGTGTTTTTCAAATGGTCTCTAATTTGCTCATATTTATAGCAACAAATAACAGGAGGTTTAAATGAAAAAAATTCTAATAATGGAGGACAATCTTATTACACGACTTAAATTAAAAGAGGTCTTAGAACAATTTGGATTTGCGGTACATACAGCAAGAGAGGGTTATAAAGCAGTTAAAATGTTTGAAACTGCCTATAAAAGTAAAAAACCATTTGATGTTGTTATATTAGATTTAATAGTTAATAATGGTTTAAATGGGTCTGGAACCCTTGATTTGATCAGAAAAATTGATGATAATGTAAAGGTTATTGTTTCAAGCGGGTATATTTCCTCTTCATTTATTAATTATCAGAAAAAAAATAATATAGAAATACTTTCAAAACCATACAAAATAAAACATCTGTATTATCTTTTAAATGGAATATCTACATACTAACAGAATAGAATAACAAAGTTATTCATTATTGTTATTGTTCTATTGCATGCTCAGGCAGGATAAAAATGATATAATTTTTATTTACCTGTAAAAGAGATGTCTTGATCAATTTACCACTGTTATGTTCAATTCTAACATCAGTAAGAGGAACAAATCCCCTTGTTGCATTATTGATGAAATCCGTTAGTCGTCCTCCCTGTGGTAAATGTACAATGCCTTTTATTGTAGCAACACTTGTTGAAATCACTACTGGTACTTTTTCTCTTTCAAATGCCATTTGTAATCCCCTTTAAATTAATTTCATTTTTAAATATTTCTGCTCTTCTTCCTGTGAGTTTCTTGAAATTTGCTTCTGCCTTAGCAAAGTATCTGTTTTTACTATCACAAATTATTGCTTCTGCACTATAATATATTTTATCCTGCGATATACAACTTGATTCTATTAAATATTCCATTCTGGGTTTCATAGGTAATAAAAATTTAACACTCATATTAAGTGTCAAACATGGTTTCCCTGATTTGAGAATTGCCGACCAAGCCATAGTCTCATCAAGGATTGTTGATACTATTCCTCCATGTATAATCCCATTAAATCCAATATGATAGTCCTTTGGAACAAATATTGAATGGATTGTTTCATCATCTCTACTATAGTAAAAAACCATTTTGAGTCCCATTTCATTATTTTTTCCACAGGCAAAGCATCCCTTATAATGCGGTAATTTTATCATTTTATCATAATTCATACAAGTCATTTCGCCTGTCATTCATAATATTGTTTTTTGTATTAAGAAATTTATTTTCTGCATTTTTAATATCAATATCAACAAACATTACACATTCCTTTTTCCTATAGCCGCTTTTCATTATATTGCCCCTATTATCGGTGATCTGTGATTTACCTGTAAATGTATAATCACCTTCACTGCCAATCCTATTAGAGGTGATAGCATAAATACAATTTTCAAGAGTACGGGTTTTCATTGAATTTTGACAATACGGCATAACAAGATTAGCAGGGTGTGCTATTATATGGGCACCATTTAATGCTATAGTTCTTGCTGCTTCAGGAAAAAACCAATCAAAACATATCATCTGACCAATTTTCAATTTATTCACTTTGCCAATAATGAAGCCCGTATTACCTTTTTCAAATATTTTCTTTTCATTATAGAAAAGATGTGATTTTCTGTATAAATACATTTTTCCATTTTCATTTATTAATATTGATGAATTGTATATTGTTGAATTACTTTTTTCTGCAAAACCAATAACAATACCCGATTTCTTTTTTATGCATATCTTTTTAACTGTTTTAAAAAATATTGAATCAATACTTATAGATGACTTTTTTATTTCATTCTTTGTTTTGAAATCATATCCACATGTTGCAAGTTCGGGAAATACAAGTAAATCATAATTATGACTTTTTATTATATCAATAATTGAATTAGAATTTATTTCAATTTTACCCAAAATAGGTTTTGTCTGAGCAAAGCCAACCTTATATAGATGTTTACTTTTCATATTCTTTTATTATAATGAATTATTATGAATTTTGCAATAAAAAAACACGATTTAATTGTTATTCTAACAGGAGCAGGAATAAGTGCGGAATCTGGACTTTCAACATTCAGAGACAATAATGGATTATGGGAGACATATAATGTTAATGAGGTTGCCACACCGGAGGGCTTTAAAAAGAATCCTTCTCTTGTATGGAAATTCTACAATAAAAGAAGACAGCAATTAAAAAATGTAAAACCCAATAATGCTCATAAAACAATAACATATTTTCAGAAATATTTTCATAATACTCATATTATAACGCAGAATGTGGATAATCTTCATGAAAAGGCAGGAAATAAGAATACTATTCATATGCATGGAACCCTTGAAAGGATTATATGTACACATTGTAATTATTCACGAAATGATTTAGATAAAATATCGGAAATTCCAATATGTCCAGAATGTAAAAATTATCTTAGACCAGATATTGTATGGTTTGGGGAAATTCCATATTATCTTGAAGCAATTGAAAAATTACTTAAAGAATCAGTTTTATTTATTGGTATTGGAACAAGCGGTACTGTTTATCCTGCAGCAGAATTCATAAATATTGCAAAACAATTTAATGCTAAAACAATTTTTATTAATAAAGAATCTGTAAACAATCATTCAATTGATTATTTTTATCAAGGTGAAGCTGGCTCATTATTAGAGGAGGTCTTTAATGAAATCATCAATATGTGTAAGAATTAGTTTATTTATTTTTTTATTACTTATAATGATATCAATCAATGGTCAAATAAGGGTCTTTGATGACTCGCGAGATATTGAAATTACAAGTTCTGAACATTTTAATTATATATATAAATCTCCGCTTAGGGAAACCGCAAAAGAAATTGCCGAAATGGCGGAAGCACAATTTGATGTATTATCTAAAACAATGAGAACCCATCCCTATTCAAAAATAAATATTCTTATAACAGATAATGCTGATGTTCCCAATGGATTTGCCGCTACTATACTTAATCAAACAATAAATATCTTTATGACAAATCCAGAACCATCATTTATTGCAAAGCATTATCATTGGGTTGAGTTTGTGCTTTTTCATGAAATGACACATATATTTAATATGACAGCAACCTCTCCTTCATGTTTAAAATCACTTAATAATAATCTCTTTTACCTGCCCAATTCACTTATGCCTTTATGGGTGCTTGAAGGATACACCGTATATAATGAATCAACAATACTTTCAGGCAGATTATATGATACCAATTATGAAGCATATTTAAGAGCAATGATATTAGATAATACTGTTCAATCAATTCATAGAGCATCGGATGGACTAAACCGCAGATGGCCCTATGCCACATTGGGCTATCTTTATGGTGCATATATTTTTGAAGAATATGCACGAAATAATGCTGATCTAACAGATTTCAATGAATTGAATTTTTGCACCTGTTTACCATTAGGAATATTGTTTCCTGATATCATGACAAAAATAAAGACGGGTAAATACCCTACCACAATGCTTAATAAAGCAATAGGAAGAGCATGGGAAAGAACAGAGAAAATAACAAATAATTTTGTTTCCGCTGACAGATATAAAATATCATCTCAGTCGGGTTCAAATGGTATTCCTGTATATATCAAATCACAGGGCGGTTTGTTTTATAATAAATTCTCTGAAATAAGACCTAAATACTTTACCTCTTATAATAATGGCAAAACAAAGGAATTATTCAGAACATCTTCAAGTAAATCATTTTACTATGATGAAAACAATAAAAAACTATACTATGAATTTCTTAACCTGCATAATAATCAACTTTATTTTTATGATATATATGTATATGATTTTGAAAATGGTGGATCACAAATACTTGATAATACCACAAGAGGAATATATCCTATTATGATTGATAGTAAAACACTTCTATTTATCAGAAATAGATTTGATACCCAATATTTCATAATTTATGATATTGATACTCAGATGGCTATTGATTCTTTTAATTTTGATCCATCTTATAGGTATTATAATCCATGTCTTAAAGACAACAAATTGCTTATTGCTATTTACAGAAATGGCGGTTATTCGGATATTGGACTTATTGATATTGATACAAAAACTATTGAGTTCTTAACTGAGAACAGGGAAACCGATTTTTATCCAAGATGGTCTAATGTAAATGATGGCTATTATTTTATCAGCGATATTGGAGGTATAAACAAGGTATATTACGGTGAGATAGGTAATGACACAATAATACCTGTTTATGAAAGTTATTATAATGTAATGTCCTATGATCTTAACAATTTAGAAGACAGTATCTTTGTACAAGACCTTACCGGACTGGGTTATGATATATTTTCTGCTATGACTTCAAAAGGTAATCCCACTATATTAACAAGAAAAGAATATGAAGTATATGAAACAATGAAAAAGAAAACTACTATTAAAGGACCATTTGCTTATAAACCACTATTGCAATATTCTGCTCCCGGTTTAACAATTGCTTTTCCAATATTTTATAGTGATTCTCTTTCATCAACTTATTCTATGTTTTTGATGAATATGAACAGTGATCTAACGCTGGGAACAGGATATTATCTCAATATTAATCAACTGGGATTCAGAACAGATACAACAAATTCAGTAACAAACTATGTTTACAGTATTGCAGCAGATATTTATTATTCATACTTTAATCCGGAAATTGATCTGTATGTTAATACACACAATGATTCCAATGAATATGAACCAGAATATAGTGAAATTGGCTTAATATTTACAAAGAATTTTATTTCAGTCACAAATAGCTGGGGTTTTAGTACTGGTATTTCCGCAGGATTTGACTCCACATTAATAATGGGTCCCAATGCTGGAATTTTCTTCAGTAATTTGCAAAGTGGAATAAAATCTATTATACCATCAAGTGGCATTAGTTTTGCTCTCAATGCATTTGGATATTATGAGAATAATACACAAAAGTATAATTATGGTACAATCCTTGATGCTGGATATTATAATATATTATTTAATGATTATTCCTATTATTTCAAACTACATTCCGAATATGATAAGGATGGAAACATCTCTCTTGAAGACACTAGATTCTATTCTTATGAACTGGATAATCTAATGAGAAGTGTATTGTATCTTCCGGCTACAGATGATACAGCATTAACATTTAATGATATTTCCTATGTGAAAATTGGCACCGAAATACCACTTGCCTTCCCTGGCTGGGGTATTCCTCTGTATTTTCTTGCATCAACAGCAATTCAACTTGATTATATATCAACCGGCATTTATGGTTACTTCATCTATTCCCAGCAGAATAATTATACTGATTATATTGCTGGAATGTCATTAACATGTATGTGTGCTATTGGAGGAATGGCTACCATGAATCCAACTATTGCAATTAATTATTCCGGTTCAACCGGCACTACTATTGGATTTTATCTGGAATTCTAATTTGTAGGTACATTCCGATAATTTGAGGATATATTCTGAATAATTTGAAGAATATGTTTGTAGGGACAGGGCTTGACCTGTCCATCAATGCATTACACATTATCTTATCATATATTTTATTTCTTGGCATGCCTATGGCATGCTATCTCACACAATCAAATAAATTGGTGGGCGGGTTTAGAACCCGCCCCTACAAAACATAATACATTTCATTGTTTTTATAATTAT
>JAUVJU010000146.1 GCA_030592285.1 Caldifarciminota bacterium | reverse complement strand
CTTTGCCCAGCAGCATACAAGTGCATCTGTTAATGGGGTTATCCCATCATTGTCATAGACCGTTACTGTCATATCATAGGCACCTGTTGGTATATAGTTATCATGGGTAACATCCAATGTGTCCGGTGTATCTGTCATAAGATCCAGTGATGGATCCCCAAAAATATGCCATGTTTCCAACATTTCCAAGTCACCATCAACCTCAAGCATATACATTGATCCATTGTATGAGATCCCCCCAATTGTAGTTGTTTCTTCCCTCTTCAAAAGCCCATTAGAATGCAATTGTGCGTGTGTAGGAGGAACCCATGATTGATTTACAGAAGAGCCATATATAGCTATTGCACCAGTGGTATTTCCTGTTGTTCCTGCCCACATCCATGCTTCACAGCAGCATTCAGATACACCATCAAAATCTCCTATCTGGCACGCACACATTAAACAGAAAGTTAACTTATTATAATTCTGGAATCCACCTATCTCATTTATATCTATCCAAAATGCTGTGTTAGTTCCAAATCCTGTTTGATTACCATGTCCTATGTGATTTAAAATACTTTTTCCCTCATTAATTTCATTGATTACATCGGCATCATTTGCCCATGATTCACCTAAATGATCAGCAGTAGTATATGTATAGTCAAGTAATGAATCATTAACCCATGTAAGTCGTTCTTCATCAGTGGGTGAACCCTCTGTTGTTGCCGTACCACAAGCTCTATGATACCAGTCAGCTCCATCCTGAGGATATCGCTCATATGATACAAATTTCTCCATCTGTATGTCAATATTTGCATCATTATTACCTGATACTCGTGCTATAAAACAATCCTGGTAATTATCACTCCCCGCAAGATAAGCATAAACAGGATCACATGTATTATCATATGAACCTGCTATTGTTGCAACATCTGAACCATTACCAACAAGTATCACCCATGTTACACCTTCACTATCATATTTACTTTGAATATAATTCTTAATTGCTGTTGAATTGTTTCCTATGCTATTAACATCAACTAATTCAACCGGAATACCTTTTAATTTTTTCCAATAAATAAAATCGGTAAGATTATCCATATAACCTGGTGCAGATATTATAAGCATATTCCCCACTGTTTCAGACAGGAAAGGATATTTCGTATTATTACTCTTAAAATTAATGAAAAAATTACTGTATATTTCATTAAATCCGCTACTCTGTTCATTTTTGGTTCTTGTTAAAGTATTAATCCCACCTGATACTGTTTTATATACTTCAATAGTAACACTTTTAATAACTTTAATCTGCCCTTTTATCGGATTGTATGATATTGGGAAAAGAGTAATTGTAATACCTCTATAATCCTTTAATATAAATGGCTCTGATAATTGAGTATTCTTCTTTGGAAACCATTCATCCTTTGTATATACATCCGAGTATTCATAGGCAATACTTCTTGGATCAATATTTCTTTTCAGATTCCCCTTTGATGGAATGATCATTTCTGTATCAAAATATTCATACTGAATATCAAGAATACGCATTTCCATTATTCCATTATCAGGAATTATTAATGAAACGGCATATTTTGGTAGTTCAGGTATACCCTTATTCAAAATAAATGATGCATTGGGTATTCTTAGAATACTGTGCTTTTCACTATTGATCATTACATTATCCTTAAAAAATCCATTAATATCAATTTGTATAACTGTACTACTACTTTTTTCAGATATTACTGATGCCTGTATTCCTTGTACTTTTTCTGATAATACTGGATTCCATTCATTTGCAGACAATATAGAGATAAATATACAAATAGATACGAAAATTATTATTCTTTTCATGCTGTCTCCTAATGTAATTATTAAATTTATCATTTTAATATTCCTTTGTTTACTAAACTAATAAGCAATTATTATGCCATAATAATTAGTGTAAATCATTATATTTGTAAACCTAGCTTTGCCTGAAAACAAAATATGTGCAATTTTTTCACATTTTAGTAAATTCTATGTAAAGCTAACCATTAATTGCATTTTTATTCAAATCAAAAAAATATTAATATAATAATAATATTTATTTAATTATTACAATAATATGCTTTCTAGCAGATATTTTCCCATAATTATCCTTAATAATTAACAGGTATTTACCACATGATTCAATATTATTCAATTTCTTTCCCATTACTGAAAATATACTTGCATAATTGGATTTCAATAGATTGTTTATTTCCTTTACACGAAATATACTTCTAGGGATATGTTTCAATACATCATTAATACTATAAGTTATTGAAATCTTTCTTTCCCATTGCTTTTCATTATTATTAACACATATCAATTTGTAATTATTGACACCTATATCAGGATATATATCAGTATACTCTAATTGATGTGTATTGACTAATTCATTAAATCTCTGATTATCTCCCTTATAGATAATATAATTTGCATCATTAGAACCTATCCATTTAAGATAAATTGATTTATCCATTTGCATGCCGGAAAAACAAATATTTTCAATTGATGTTTCAATTGTTTCAATAATTTTCAAAATCCAAATATTATACTCAGTTACATCAGACAAATAGTTATCTCCAACAATTATATATGTGCTGTCAGATATTTTCTGAATTTGCCTTCCATGATCAGGAATACCATTTACACCATAAGTTTGATTGTAAAGTTCATTCCCATTTGCATCTGTTCTAATAATATACAGATCACTGCTAATATCACCAAATGACTCTGTATAGCCCGTTATAATAAAACCACCATCATTTGTTTCAATAACCGATTCACCGCCATCATCCTCTATACCGCCAAATGTCTTTGCCCATAATGTATCGCCATTACTATCAATTCTTATAAGCCAAACATCGCTATTACCTGCTCCAAATGATTTTGTATAACCGGTAAGAATATATCCATTATCATTTGTTTGCATAATTGATTTAAATCCCGCACCATCAGATCCAGTGCCGCCAAATGCCCTTGTCCATAATGTATCACCATTTACATCTGTTTTAACAAGATAAATATCTCTGCTGCCTGCACCATATGAATATGTATCTCCCGATATAATATAACCCGAATCGGTTGTCTGCTCTAAGGTACATCCATATTCGGAACTTGGTCCTCCAATTGTTTTCGCCCATGATACATTACCTGCAGTATCAGTTTTAATTAACATTAAAGAACTTACTCCACTGCCATAGGAATCAGTATATCCAGTCATAATATACCCACCATCATTTGTCTGCTGTCCAAAATTGCCCCAATCATAATTAAGACCGCCATATGGTTTGGTCCATAATGTATCTCCTGATTCATCTGTTTTTACAAGCCAAAAGTCATAAAAACCATTACCATAAGAACCTGTAATTCCACCAGCAATATATCCATTGTCCGAAGTTTGATGTGCATAGTATCCTCTTTCTTCATAAAGACCTCCATATGTTCTTGTCCAAAGTGTGTCTCCATTACTATCAAGTTTAAGCATCCATATATCAAAGGATCCTGCTTCTCCATATGATTTTGTATCACCTGCAACAATGAATCCATCATCATTTGTTAATTGTACTGATCTTCCGAATTCAAAACTACCGCCTCCATAACATTTTGTCCATACTGTATCTACTGTTGATTCTGCTGATAAATTAAATATTAAAAAAATAAAACTTGTAAATAATAGTATTGATTTTGCTTTCATATAATTTTTCCTTATATTTTAATTATTTTTATATTATAAACTAAATAAGCAATTATTTCAATATTAATTTACAATTTAATTATATAAATTGAATTGTGTAATTATCTCGTAATAATTATTTTTATTTGATTTTTTAATTATATGTGTATAATAAGTATATGAAAAATATTTTTGATTATATATTATACTATATTCTTGTAAAATCAGGCATTAAACAATTTCAAAACTATAATATTAATAATGCAATAAAGCAAAAAAAAACATTGGAAAACATTGTTCTACTTATTTTAAGATATCCAATAAATATATTTCTCAATTTTACTAAACTTATCAATCTTAATGATCTAAAAACAGGTAATATACTTTTTGGTAATCCTAATGTTTTTTATAAAACTATAAAAAACATTAGGATCAATCAAAAACCCCTTAAAATCATTGTTTTACCCAGTTACTGTGAGAAACCAAAAAAATGTCCTGTAAGATTCACCACTGATTGCTTAGGAAGAATTGATAAATGCAATATTGATTGCAAGTTTAAAGAATATCCTGGTTTTTTGAACAATGCATTGGAATATAGATTCTTAACGGATGATGAGAGCGTTGCAAATTTAATGATAGAGGGATTTCACTTTAATAGAAAAACCGGTGGTAGATATATTCTTATTATGAGTATATGTGATTTTTCACATTCTTTATCCAAATTTTTCGGTATATTCGGTAATATTATTATTATAAAAACATTTTCAAGTAAAGTAAAACATTGCAGTAACCTTAAACAATACTTTGTTGGTGATACCGGTTTGTCAATGGGAGAGAATGTAATAAAAAAATCTGAAAATAAGGATTATTTTAATTATTTAAATAAGTTAGGGACGGTGGTCAATTTTGTCCACAAAGAATTATCTCTCATTTATGGACAAAATAGACCACCGTCCCTAAATCTTTTTATCTAATAATTATTGCTTTCTCAATATGTGT
>JAUVJU010000160.1 GCA_030592285.1 Caldifarciminota bacterium | reverse complement strand
TTAGCCGTTGATGCTGTTTCAGCAATGACGGGTATAAAGATTGAAGTTGACAAACTAGGTATTGATGTGATTCTTGCAGGTTTACAAAAGGCATTTGCAGTACCTCCAGGATTAGCTGTAATGGCTGTTTCGGATAAGGCATTAAAAAAAGCAGAAACAGTTGAGAACAGGGGCTTTTATTTTGATGTACTCAGCTTTTTGAAATATCATAAAAAGGGACAAACCCCATCAACACCTTCAATTTCCCATATTAATGCACTTAATGTTCAAATGGACAGAATGTTCAAGGAAGGCATTGAGAACAGATTTAATAGACATAAAGAAATGAATGATATGGTATGTAAGTGGGTTAAAGAAAAGGGTTTTGAATTATTCCCCGAAAAGGGCTATGAATCCCCAACAGTTGTAACAATCAAGAACACACATGGAAAATCAGTTGCAGACCTTAATAAGGAACTTTCAAAGAGAGGAAAGGTCTTATCAAATGGATATGGCAAATTAAAGGAAAATACATTTAGAATTGGTACAATGGGTGATTTGCAGCCATCAGACATTAAGGAATTATTAGAAGACATTAATGAAATATGGAATTTGTAGGAGGCTAAAATGAAAGTACTTGTCAGTGATAAAATTGCGGATAGTGCTGCTCAGGCACTCAAAGATATGGGACATGCCGTTACAATAAAAACAGGAATGACACCTGAAGAACTTATTGAATTCATTCCTCCATTTGAGGCAATTATTGTTAGAAGTGCTACCAAAGTAAGAAAGAATGTTATGGATGCTGCACCAAATCTTAAACTTGTTGTAAGAGGCGGAGTGGGACTTGATAATGTTGATCTTGATTATGCAAAGGAAAAAGGCATAACAGTTAATAATACCCCAACAGCTGCTTCACTATCGGTTGCAGAATTGACAATTGGTCATATGCTGTCTCTTTCAAGATATATTGCTCTAGCAGATAGTACAATGAAGGACGGGAAATGGAATAAAAAACAGTATAAGGGGCATGAACTTTCAAACAAGACACTTGGAATTATTGGATGCGGTAGAATTGGAAAAGAAACAGCCCGCATAGGGATCAATGGTTTCAAAATGAATGTTATTGGCTTTGACCCATATGTAAAGGAATGTAATGATCCTTGTATTGAAATGATGGATATTGATAAGATTTTTGAAAAAGCAGATTATATTTCAATGCATTTACCTTTAACTGATGACACAAAGCATATGATATCAGTAGATGAATTTAAAAAGATGAAGGACTCCGCCTATTTTGTTTCATGTGCAAGAGGTGGTGTGGTTGATGAAAAGGCACTTACAAATGCCTTAAAGAATAAAGATATTGCCGGTGCAGCCCTTGATGTATTTGAAAAAGAACCAAATGAGAGATGCGAACTTTTTGACCAGGATAATTTTGAAGCAACTCCACATATTGGAGCTCAGACATTTGAAGGACAGTCAAGAGTTGGTGATGAGATTATAAAGATCCTTAAGGAATATATTTAATAATAGGGGGTTTTATACCCCCTTCTTTTATGTTGAAAAATTATTTCAGAACAAAATCACTTTTTTATATACTTATTGAATCAGTAATTACAATTATTGATATTGTTTCCATATTTGTATTAACATTTCCACTATTTATTATTTGGCGTAATCTGTTTTTTACATTATATGTATATTGGTTTATATTGATACTATTAATCAGTATCCCAATACTCAAATTTGTTATTAACAATTTTTCATATAATAAAATTATATTAAAGATCAATGATCTAAATACATTTATAAAAAATTATTTTATTACTGTTCATGAGATATATAAAAAAGAAGAGAAAAGCAGTATTGAGAATGAATTAATTGAAGAATTCAATGCAATTAAGCATAATGTTCATATTTTCAATATGCGGAAATTAAGAAGAACAATATATATTTTAATAATTGGTATTTTAATGAATCTCACTTTAATGGGTTTAATGCCTTTATGGTATTCTAATGCAATGGATATAACAGTGAAAAATGTTGTATTAAAGGTAGAAAATGGAAGTATTGAAACATACTCTGCCAATATGGGATTATTAAAAGGAAAATTATTTGTAATTTACAATAACACAATAATACCAAAAAGTATGTACAATGGTTCGCCAATTAATAGGCAAATTTATTACAATGGTCCCTTGATCAAGAGTAATAGTATTAATATGGAACTTGTTGAGCCATTATACCCGGATTCGGTTAGATCAATTATTAAACCGCCGGCATATCAGAAAATGGCAATTGATACACAGTATGGTAATACAGTTAATATAACAGAATTTGCAGATATATACATTTATTGGTTTATTGACAATGATACAATAAACAGGGTTGCGAAAATGCTCTGCAATGCTGAAAGTGACACTATAGGTGTGAATTATCATAATAATGTATTTGAAATAAACATTAATATAGAAAAGGATGAATATCCCATTTGCGGTTTTCTTAAAAAAGATCAAAAGGGATTTTTAAGTGATATTATTGAGATCCCGTTTTTCATTGCGGATGATTATAGTATTGATTATGCAGGTGTATTGAAAATTCAGGCAAATGATACTGTTGATCACAGAATAGATGAAATAAATGATTCAATACTTATTTACCGTATATTTACAAATGAAAATGAAAGTGGGGAATATACCCTAATTGCCTATGCAAAGGATAATAATCCTTTTATAAAACAAGTAACATTTTCAGAACCATTTGTATTGAGATTTTTCGGAGATGATAAACATTATGAATTAGTAAAAGATAGTATAGCACAGTTTAGCAGTGAAAGTGCGAAATCCAAAGAATTGATATCACGATTTGAAAAAGCAAAGAATATGCTGACAAATAAGAATAATGAAAAAGCGATCAAGGAATTCAAGGATGCAGTAAAGGAATTGGATGATTTTAATAAACAGATGAAAGAGAAATTAGAGAAATTATCAACAATGAAAATGGAAAATGAATTATATAAACAGATATATGAAATAAAGAAAAAGATTGATAAATTGGATAAGGAATTATTAAATAGGATATTTAAAGATAATGAAATGCAGCAATTATCGGAAATGGATAAAAGACAGGCAGATGATTATATAAAAAAGAATTCCGATAAGATCATTGAATCATTAAAGCAATTTGAAAAAATGCTTGATAAACTGGAACATTTGAGTGATCTAATAATGGCAGAAAAAACAATGGAATCAATGATTGAAAAAGAAGAAAAAATGATGGAACATAATGATTTTGAAAAGCAGAACGAGATTACAAAGGGACTTAATGAATTATCTGAAAAATTAGAAAGCAATGTGAAAATGACAGAGATTCGTCAAGATATCAAGCAGGCAGAGAGCTTATCTGAAAAAACAGAAAAGAACAGTGAAAATGCAGATGAATTACTAAAAGAAATGAAAGACATAAAGAAGCAATTAAATGAACAGATAGAGGGTATGACAGGCAGTGATAATATTGATGTTAATGTGATATTTATTTCATTATATGGACTTAATCAATATTTGAATAATAGCAGTAATGATGATAATGTTAAGAATACATATAAGAGATTATATGAATATATGATTAAAAAATCACCAAACAATCCATTATCCAATCTTATATATCATGCATATAAAATGGCAAACAAGGAAACAGATAATGCAGACCTTATTGAATTTAATTATCAGATCATTGCATTTCTTCTAAATCAAAAAAGCGATCAGCAGGGGCAGGGAATGTCCCTTGAACAAATGATGAGTCAAATGCAGAATATGAGCAAAAAGGAGCAGGCAATATCTGAGATGCTTCAGGAATTAATGAATATGGGTAAAGGAGAGCCACAGCTATTACAGGACATTGCAAATATGCAGAGAGAAATAGCAGG
>JAUVJU010000136.1 GCA_030592285.1 Caldifarciminota bacterium | reverse complement strand
TTGCATCAATTGCCATACGCATATCTGTATATAATCTGTCCCCAACCATAGCACATGATTCTTTATCTTTACCATATTTTGAAAGTACAGTATCAACCATTGCAGTATTGGGTTTACCAATAATTTCTGGTTTTCTATTTGTTAATGTTTCAAACATTGTAATGAATGAACCTGTATCAGGAATAAAGCCTGTTTCTGTGGGACATAGAATATCGGGATGTGTAGCATAGTATCTTATATCCTTAATCAAAAACTGATATGCCTTATCAATCTTCTCATAGGTTAATGTTTTATCAAATCCCAATAAAACTGCCTGCGGATCATTATCTGTTAGTGTAAATCCATTTTCTCTTAATTCTTCTTCAAGTGATGGTGTACCAAGTGGAAAAACCCTTTTAATACCATCCTGCTGCATTTTAATTATTGATGCATTTAATGATGTAAAAATATCATCCTTATTTGCAGGAATATTCAGTTTATTAAGTTTATCAACATAATCATTTCTATTTTTGGATGAATTATTGGATAAAAATACAGTAATAATATTCTTTTCCCTCAATTTTGTAATTAGTTCTGAGGCACCATTGATTTTCCTATCTCCCAGATATAATGTTCCATCCATATCAAATAAAAATATTTCAGGTAATTTGATCATATTACTCCCATTCTATTGTTGATGGCGGTTTTGTAGAAATATCATATACCACTCTATTTACGCCATTCACTTCATTGATTATTCTTGTTGATGTTTCATGAAGCACCTGTTTAGGGAAATCATACCAATCAGCCGTCATACCATCAACAGAGGTGACTGCTCTAAGTACAATAACATTTTCATAGGTTCTATTATCTCCCATTACCCCAACTGTTCTTATAGGTAGAAATACGGCAAATGCCTGCCAAATATCATCATAAAGTCCATGCTTTCTTATTGTTGAAATATATATATTATCCGCCTGCTGTAATATATTCACATTGTTCCTATCAATATTACCCAAAATTCTAACAGCAAGTCCGGGACCGGGAAATGGATGCCTTTTTAATAATTCTTCAGGTATGTTTAATGCTTTACCTACCTTTCTCACTTCGTCCTTAAATAGATCCTTTAATGGTTCAATCAATTTAAGATGCATTCTTTCAGGCAATCCCCCAACATTATGATGTGATTTAATAGTTGATGAAGGTCCATT
Source organism: Caldifarciminota bacterium (assembly GCA_030592285.1). Taxonomy (GTDB): domain Bacteria; phylum Hydrothermota; class 32-111; order 32-111; family 32-111; genus JAUVJU01. The sequence continues at coordinate 3,824 of JAUVJU010000136.1, read as the reverse complement.
TATTGAACTTGATTCAATTCTGTCCGGATATATGGTTCCCTGAACAAGATATTTTACATTTTCAACTCTACCTGCTGCTTTTTCAAAAACATTAATAAATGTCTTACCAATAATTTTTCTCTTTGTTTCAGGATCTGATATATTATTTAAATTTGATAAGAATAGATTACTTTCATCAATATATTCAATACTCATATCTAATAATGATCTAAGCGTTTTAATGGTCTCCTTTCCTTCATTTTTACGCAAAAGACCTGTATCAATCATAAAACCATTCATTCTGCTGCCAATTGCTCTGTGAACTAATTCACTAGCAACTGTTGAATCCACTCCGCCTGATACACCTGATATTACATTGCCATCAGGAGCAAATGCTCTAATATCCTCTATTACATTATTTATAAAATTACTTGGATTCCAGTTGCCCTTTGTATTACATATATCATATAGGAAATTGTGAATGATCTTACTTCCAAATTCTGTATGGACAACCTCTGGATGAAATTGAATACCATACATATTTTTTTCAGCACACATTATTGCCGCATTGTCTGTATTACCGCTTATTGCAATGCTCTTAAAACCATTAGGTAATGTAACAACCTTGTCTGAATGGGACATCAATACACTGCTTGTTTTATTAATATCTCTAAATAATGGATTATCTGAGATCACTTCAAGTATTGCCTTTCCATATTCTCTTTTCTCTGACTGCATAACATTACCATTGAAATTTTCTGCCATAAGCTGCATTCCATAGCAAATTCCAAGTACAGGCACATTTAATAAATCATCAAAATTTACTCTGGGACTATCTTTATCATAAACACTTTTGGGTCCTCCTGATAAAATAATCCCTTTAATATTAGCATCCAATTTTACTTTTTTACCGGGAGGAATTATTTCAGAAAATACATTTGCTTCCCTTACACGCCTTGCAATAAGTTGAGTGTATTGAGAACCAAAATCAATAATTATTATTTTTTCATTTTCCATTTAGAAGTCCCTTTATTGCATCTTTAATACTACTGTGAGAGAAAAGATATGAACCCGTTACAAGCCAATCAGCTCCTGCATTTAAAGCCATTGATGCTGTTTTATCATTTATGCCCCCATCAATCTCTATCTTATATTTTCTTTCCTTTCTTTCCTCTTTTAAAAAACTAATTTTATCAAGTGAGTCCTTAATAAATGATTGTCCTGCAAATCCTGGATAAACAGACATTATTAATATATAATCAACATATTCAAGATATGGTGTTAAAACATTTACATTAGTATCAGGATTAATAACAATACCCGCCTTCACATCCTGTTTTTTTATTGAATCAATCAAGGACTTGGGATTATCAGTTGTCTCATAGTGAAATGAAAGGTAATCAACTCCCGCTTCAATAAATTTATCAATATATTTTTCCGGATTCTCTATCATTAAATGTGTATCAAGCATTTTATCTGTTAATTTTCTTATCTGCTTTACAATAAATGGTCCAAATGTAATATTATTTACAAAATGACCATCCATAATATCAAGATGCAAAATATTTATCTCTGATGGAATTTTATTAATTGATTCTCTTAAACAGGAAAAATCAACAGATAGCAATGATGGAACTATTTCAATTTCATTCATTGTTTCCATCATAAGGTATTCCTACTGTTAATATTATTGTATCACCCCTTCTTATCCAAATTCCACTATCCGGGGATTGTATAATAACAGCAGGTCTATCATATATGCCTGGTTGTTCATTCATTTCTCCAATAATTAATTTCAGATTTTTAGCAAGCCATTTTGCACTATCAGGCATCATTGCAATAAAAGATGGCATTTGTACATAATCCTTTTTCTTTCCTCTGCTTACATAAAGCGTTATAAATGAACCCTTTGTTGTAATGACATTAAGTGGTGGATGAGTATTAATTGCACAATTAGAAGGTATATCAATTGAAAAAGTATAAACAGTATCCCTGACAATAAATCCATTCTCATTTAATAGTTCAACAGCATCATTAATAAAAAGGGTTCTCACTCCAGGTACAATAATCTTTTCAGTACCTTTTGATAGAACCACTATAATTGTTTTATTGAATTTTATTGTTGTATTGGGTAATGGTGTTTGTGAAATTATAGTATTTTGTTCAATTGCCTCGGAATAAATTTCCCTATCAATTTGAATATGTAAATTATGCTTCTTCAATTCTACTTTTGCATCATAAATATTTAAACCGGTAATATCCGGAACGGAAATCTCATTACCATAACCAATCATTTTTGGCATAATTATATAATTAGTAATTATAATACCAAGAATTGCAGCAATGAAAACAGAAATAATCATAATTATGCCTATTTTCATACCAATAGTATCTATACCGATTATAGGTCTAAAAAATCGTTTTCTATCCTTTTTTTCTACATTTCCGAGTTTATCCATATTGTAACACCACTTCCCTTGGATACTTTTGTTCCTGATTTGGGGTTTTGTCTTATCACTATATCAAATGGATACTCAATATCAGTTGTATAATTGGTTTGATTCACCTTAAGTCCTGCCTTTTGAATCTTTCCAATTGCAGCTGATTTTGATAATCTATATACATTTGGTACAGTAACTGCTCCGGCTCCCTTTGATACATAAATAGTTATTGCTGAATTTTCTGCTAATGTAAGACCACTAATTGGTTCTGTCTTTATAACAACATCTGATGGATATTTATCATTCTCTGTATATTTAATATCTCCGATCTGCAGATTTATTCGTATAATATCCCTCTGTACATCATCAATATTGAGCCCTGCATAATGCGGCAACACCACTTTCTTTATTTCTGTTTCTATATTTGCCTTCACTTCTTCTGGTTCATCCACAATTTCTTTTCCCGCACTAATAACAACATTAATTACGCTATTTTCATTTACATTGGTTCCAGGCAAAGGTGATTGAGACATAACTAATCCCTTTGGTGATATATCTGATATTTTCTCACTTTCAATAAATAATGCAAGATTCTTATTCATAGCAATTAGTTTTGCTCTCTCCACATTCAGCCCTTCAAGCATTGGAACTTCTATTTTGTCATTCATGCTATCCGTATTAAGAAATGAGATATTTGGTATAATAAATAATACGGATATCAGTACCACAATAATAGATACAAAGAATGAAGTTATAAAAGATATCCAAAATATTTTTCCTGTATTATCGTACATTTAAACCTCCTGATTTTTTATTAGGTATTTGGAAAAGCATTTTCGCATTTTTCCTTTCACATACCATTTTCATATATTTACATATTTTTTGTTACTATTTAAATTATATTTCATTTTATTATATTATTGTATTCATAGGGATAGGTCAAGACCTGTTCTCAATATTCCTCTATATTTTGTAGGGACACGGCACACCGTGCCACTACTTTGTCATTCCCGTGAAAACGGGAATCCATCTTATTCTTTCTTTTTTCTTCTTTCTTCTTTCTTCCTTTCTCCACTAGCATACTCAGCGTACCAGATACCAGCATACTTGCAATAATTCGTTCTAACGAATTATTGCAATCTTACTCCACCTTTCTACGCTTTCATTTCCATTTGTTGCTATGACCTGTATATTATATACTCCATTAAGCACTGTTGTTCCTGCTGTATTAATCCCTGTCCATATTACTTCATTTATTCCTGCTGCTCCTGCAACATTATAATTATACACAAGTTTGCCTGTAATTGTAAATATGTTTATTACAATATCTGCCGGTTTATTCAAGACAACCCTAATATTACTTTCATCACTTGTTGGATTAGGATATGGCAGGAATTGTTCAAT
>JAUVJU010000169.1 GCA_030592285.1 Caldifarciminota bacterium | reverse complement strand
TATTTGAATGATAAGCTTGAAGGCAAAGTCATGAAAGATAATGTAATTACTGAAAACAAAGAAATCAAAGACAAAGTAGTTAAAAAAACTAAAGTTAAAGCAACAGAAGAACCTAAGGTAGAGACAGTTAAAGAACCTAAAGTAGAAGCTGTTAAAGCACCTAAGGTGGAAACAGTTGAAGAACCTAAGGCAGAAGCGGTAGAGGAACCTAAAGTAGAAACTGTTGAAGAACCCAAGGTAGAAGCTGTTGAAAAACCTAAGGTAGAAGCGGTAGAAAAACCTAAGGTAGAGACTATTGAAGCACCTAAGGTAGAGACAGTTGAAGCACCTAAAGTGGAAACAGTTGAAACACCCAAGGTAGAAGCAGTTGAGAAACCTAAAGTAGAAACTGATGAAGAACCCAAGGTAGAAACAACTGAAGAAACAGAAGATAAGGCGACTAAGGAAAATGAATAAACTGCTTGATTTTATTGTTAAATCTATAGTTAGCAAAACCGAAAATGTAGAAATCTTTCAAACTAAAGGTAAAAAGACAACTCTGTATGAGATAAGAATTGATAAGGATGATATTGGAAAGATCATTGGTAAAAATGGATCAACACTTGAAGCAATAAATACATTATTATCTGTTGCATCTGTTAAAAATAATAAAAAATCTGTTCTCGAAATTATTGACTAAAATGTTTGAAGTTGGCATCATTGTTAAGCCGCATGGTCTTAAAGGTTATGTAAAAGTATTTATTACTACTACCGAAAAAGACCGATTCAAAACTGATGATACTCAGTACTTTATTATGAATAGAGCACATAGAATTGAAAATATCAAGCATCTTGGAAAAAACATAATTATAAAGTTCTTTGATATAGATGATATTGAAACAGCCGATAAGTACAGAAATGAAAGAATATTTATTAATAAGGATGATCTAATTCCTCTTCTTGATAATGAATATTATTTACATGATCTATATAATTGTAAGGTATATGATATTGATAATAATTATATGGGCATTGTAACAGATATTTTTTTCAGCAATGATTTTGTTCTTGATATTAGTAAAGAAGATGGCTCAATATGCACAATTCTTTTCAAACAAGAATTTCTTTCAAATGTGAATATTGATGAAAAGAAAATTGTATTAAAATTTAATAGGGATTTTTATGAATATTAATATTATCACACTTTTCCCTGAATTAATTCAGCCATACATTGAAAATGGACTCATAAGACAGGCAGTTAAAAAGGGTTTATTAAATATTAATATTATTGATCTAAGACCATTTGGCATAGGAAAGCATCATTTGGTTGATGATTATCCTTATGGTGGTGGAAGTGGTATGATCTTAATGCCTGAACCATTAAAAGCGGCACTTGACAGCATTGAAAATCCCGGATTAAGAATATTAATGACACCTTCAGGGCAATTATTGAATCAGGAAATCATAGAAAATGAATTATTAGAAAATGTTAATTGTACAATTATTGCAGGCAGATACAAATCGGTTGATCAGAGATTTATTGATTCATATATAGATATTGAATTATCTATTGGCGATTATGTACTTCAGGGAGGTGAAATCCCTGCATTAATAATCCTTGAATCCATATCTCGGCTTGTAAATGGTGTTATGAATAATATTGAATCGGCAAAAACGGATTCTTTCAGCAGCGGCTTATTAGATGCACCTCAATATACAAGACCTGAAATCTTTGAAAAAACAGGAATTCCTGAAATATTATTATCAGGGCATCATGAAAATGTTGATAAGTGGCGACTTGAACAGGCACTTAGAAGAACAATGAATAAGAGACCTGATTTAATTGAAAATAAGGACTTGACAAATAAGGAAAAAAAAATTATAAATAAAATAGAGCTGGAGGATAAAAATGGCTAAATTGAATACAGACAAAATTCAAAAAGAATTTGAAAAACAATATTTAAGAGAGAAACCTCTTGATTTTGTAGTAGGAGATACAGTTGATATTTCCTATAAGATCACTGAAGGGGAAAAATCCCGAATTCAGAAATTCAGAGGTATTGTTATTGCAATGAAAGGCAGTGGAGCAAAACAGACATTTATGGTAAGAAAAATGTCACAGGGAATTGGTGTTGAAAGGATTTTCCCTGTTAATTCTCCCAATATTACTGATGTTAAAGTAATAAAGCATGCTAAAGTGAGAAGAAGTAAAATTTATTATATGAGAGATAGAACAGGAAAGGCAGCCAGTAAGGTAAATTAATGAGAGAATTTGAAGAAAAGTACTGGAAACACAATATCTACTTCATTGCAGGTATTGATGAAGTTGGCAGAGGTCCACTGGCAGGACCTGTAGTTGCTGCTGCAGTAATTTTCTCCGATGATATTAATATTAAAGACATTAATGATTCCAAAAAACTTAGTCCTGATATGCGAGAAGATCTATATAGTGAAATTCTCAGTAAGGCATTGGCAGTAGGTATTGGAATTGTTGATAATAGTGTGATTGATAAAATCAATATTCTCCAATCAACTTATACAGCAATGCTTAGAGCCTTAGGAAAATTGGAGATCATGCCTGAAGTCGTATTAACGGATGGCTACCCAATTCCAAATCTTCCATTAAAACAGGAAGGCATTATAAAGGGTGATTCAAAATCCATATCAATTGCAGCTGCCTCAATCATAGCAAAGGTTTACAGAGATAGAATAATGGAGTTCTATGGAATGGAATATCCTGATTATGATTTTTCCAGTAATAAGGGGTATGCAACAAAGGAACATATTAAAATTGTTACAAGAATAGGCACATGTGAAATTCATAGAAAAACATTTAGCCCAATAAAAGAATTACTTTCCAGATTTATAAAGAAAAGATGAAGTCCCGTAAAGAAAAGGGAAACATTGGAGAAGATCAAGCCTCTCTTTATCTCAAAAAGAGGGGTTTTTCAATAATAGACAAAAATTTTACATCCTATTTTGGTGAGATTGATATTATTGCCTTAAAAAATAATATGCTTGTATTTTTTGAAGTAAGAACAAAACATTCAGGCAAAAAAGGTAATCCAGCAGAATCAATTACTATATATAAAAAACGGAAAATATTTAAAACAGCACAATTCTATATTAAAATTCACCCAGAACTCAGCATGAATAAGATCCGTTTTGATTTTATTGGGATTAAATACTCTGATAATAATACACAATTCAATCATATTGAAAATATCATAAGCGAAGACGAACTGTATTAGGAAAAACCCTTTGACAGGTTCATGACGAACAGGAAAGATAATAAATATACATATCTTTTCTGCGGAGGAAGACAAGAAAGAGGAGGAATATATTCTTCAAATTATTCTTAACAAAAGCGGACGAAGACAACCAAGATAATCAATACATTCCTCGAATTACTCGGAATGTACATCTGCGATTTTGATCATTTATAAATTCATTATGTTTGTAGTGGTGGGTTCAAAACCCACCTATCAATCCGTTTACTTGTGTGACGGAGTAGAAAAAAAAAGTTAATTAATCATGATGAAAAGGCTCACACATTTACTCTGATGAACTCTGAGAGAACATCGGGTTGTTTCTATGCTCATCAGAGTAAACAGTCCTCACCTTTCCAAAGAAAAACATTAGGAGCAGAAACGGATAAAGATAAACAATAAGGATA
>JAUVJU010000140.1 GCA_030592285.1 Caldifarciminota bacterium | reverse complement strand
TAGGAAAAAATATTCCTCAAATTATTCAGAATATACATATCTTTTCTGCGGAGGAAGACAAGAAAGAGGATCAATATATTCTTCAAATTACTCAGAATATACCTCCTTTACTTGTGTGACGGAGTAGAGGTATTACTATATATCATAAAAAGGCATATTCCGAATAATTTGAGGAATGTGTTATTATTAATAGTAATTTAAGGGGACATTTTTTATTGGTAACAACACAATTTACTGTAATATTGACACTCCTATATTTTTATGATATAAACAATACTAAGTGTTAGTCTAACACTTAAAGGAGGTCTAATGAAGACATTGTGGAATAAGTATGCAAAGGTTCTTGTAAATTATAGTCTAAGAATAAAAAAGGGGGAGATTTTACAAATCAGCAGCTCACATCTTGCAGAGAAACTTGTACTTGAAGTATATAGAGAGACATTAAAGGCAGGGGGACATCCTGTGACTAATATAAGCTTAAATGGAATGGAAAGAATATTTTATGAAGAAGCATCAGATGAACAGCTTAAATATGTTAATCCTATTAAAAAATTAATGGTAGAAAATTATGATGCATTTTTAAATATTATTGCTCCATTTAATATGAAAGAAACTCAATCTATTAATCCTTCCAAAAAAAGAATTACAAGTGAAGCAAGCACTGAAATAAAAAAATTATTTATGCAAAGAACGGCTGCAGGAAAATTAAAATGGTCACTCTGTCAATTTCCAACTGATACAGCTGCTCAGGAAAGTAGTATGGCAAGCTCAGAATATCTTGATTTTGTTGCAGGTGCCTGTTTCTTGTTTGATGATGATCCTGTAAAAAAATGGAATGAAGTGCATGATAGACAGGAAATAATCATTGATTTTCTTAAAAAAAGGGAAACAATGAAATTTAAAAGCAATGATGTAGATATTACATTTTCATACAAAAATAGAAAATGGATTAATTCTGATGGTACCCATAATATGCCGTCAGGAGAGGTTTTTACAACTCCTGTTGAAGATTCTATTAATGGTAAGATTAGATTTTCATATCCCGGCATATTTATGGGACAGGAAATTGAAGATATTACACTTGAAGTAAAAAACGGAGAAGTTATTAAGTGGAAAGCAAAAAAGGGGCAGGATCTGCTTGATCAGGTTTTTGAAATACCTGGAACAAGACATTTTGGAGAGGCGGCAATTGGAACAAATTATGGTATTCAAAAATTCACAAAAAATATGTTATTTGATGAAAAAATTGGCGGAACAATACATATGGCCGTTGGAGCTGCATATCCCGAAACTGGTGGGACCAATGAATCATCAATTCATTGGGACTTACTTGCTAATATGAAAGATGGTGGGGAAATCTATGCAGATAATGATTTGATTTATAAAGATGGTAAATTTATTATATAAAATTTTTATTCTTTAAATATGAACCCCTCTTGCATTAATGTGCATAGAGGGGTTTTTTTATGTTCCGGAAATTTTACAAACAGTTTGCTACTTTTTTTTAATAACAAATATTTCTGCAATATCATCACTCTTGTTTTCAAATCTATGCAGTATATCTTTATCAGATAGAATAATATCATTTTTTGATAATACATGAACAATATCATTCTCTGTAAAATGTAGAATTCCTGCCGTCATAATAAATACAACCTTCCAATCAACACTGTGTTTTCTTATGGTTTATTCTGGAGCTAATGTCATCTTCACTATTTCAGCATTTTTTTCAGCAAAGAATTTTCTTGCATCAACGGATTTTATCTGCTTAACCTGTGAAAAATCATTAATGCTTTTTTTCATGATTATTCCTTACCAAGTATTGCTTTTAAATCTTCATCCGGTGTAGTAGTTGGCATAAGATTAAATTTCTCTGATAGAATTTCAAGAACAGCAGGTTTAATAAATGCAGGCAATGTTGGTCCCAATCTAATATTCTTTACATTGAGGTAAAGCAATGTTAGTAATATACATACTGCCTTCTGTTCATACCATGATAGGATCATTGAGAGAGGCAGTGAATTGATATCTGTTTCAAATGCCTCTGCAAGTGCCATTGCAATCATTATTGCTGAATATGCATCATTACATTGTCCCGCATCAAGAAGTCGAGGAATGCCATCAATATCATTGAATTCTTTTTTATTAAATCTGTATTTGCCACAGGCAAGTGTAAGTATTACACTGTCATTAGGTACTTTTTCTGCAAATTCCGTATAGTAATTTCTTCCGGGCTTTGCTCCATCACATCCACCTATTAGAAAGAAATGCTTTATCTTGCCTTGCTTTACTAAGTTTATAACCTTATCCGCCACACTCATTACTGCATTTCTGGCAAAACCTATTAATATATGTTTTTCTTCTTCATCCTCAGTAAAACCTTTCGCATTAAGTGCGGCTTCAATTACCGGTGAAAAATCACTATTGGATACATGTACTACATTGGGCCACTGCACAAGACCTGTTGTGAAAATCCTATTTATGTATGTTTTCCTTGGTTTTTGAATGCAATTGGTTGTCATAAGTATTGCTCCGGGAAATGCATCAAATTCCTTTGCTTGATCTTGCCATGCTCCTCCATAGTTACCAATAAAATGTTTATGCTTTTTAAGTTCCGGATAAGCATTTGCTGGCAGCATCTCGCCATGTGTGTAAATATTAATATTCTTATTTTCAGTTTCTTCCAGTAATATTTTTAAATCCTTCAAATCATGTCCTGACACAAGAATACATTTACCCTTTAGGGAGCTTATTTTCACTTTTGTTGGTTCAGGATGACCATATGTACCTGTATTTGCCTCATCCAGCATTTTCATTGCACGGAAATTTAATTCTCCAACATCAAGAACCGCTTTAAGTAATTCATCATTATTATGGTTCATATCAGCAGTAAAAGCCATAAGTTCATGGAATTTTCTATACACATCATTATCTTCAATCCCAAGGATCATAGCGTGATCAACATATGATGCAGTTCCTTTTAATCCATAGATGATTAAATGATAAAGCCCTGCTTTCACATCTCCAAGTTTCTTAATATCCTTATCAAATGTATGGTCTAAAGCAAATTCAAGCATTTTATCATAATCTTCAGGTACAATATGTTCTTTGAATATACTGATAGCTTCACATTGCTTTTCATCATGATAGCAGTTATCTTTGCACATTTCAAATGCCATTTTAAGTAAAGCATTGCCTTTTCTAAGAATATCCGCAATAGTATGAGGATCAAAATTAACATTTGTTACTGTTGTGAATAATCCATTTATAAGAAATTTATCTATTTCGGGATTATTATCAGCATATTCATATGCCTTATGTACAAGCTGTGATATTCCCCGCAGTTGATAGATCAGAAGATCCTGAATATCTGATGTCTGCGGATCTTTTCCGCATACACCGAAAGATTCACATCCAGTTCCCTTAACTGTTTGTTCGCATTGATAACAGAACATATAAACCTCCTTGTAATATGTTTATGTTAAGTCCTTCAATGTAGTCCCTTTCAAATAATTAACGAATTCATCTGTAACATTTTTTACAACATCTCCAAACATACATTTCTTTAATGAACAGGATTCATGCTTAAATGGACATGAATCATTTGTGATTTTCCCTTCAAATAATTCATATATCATAAGAAGTGTTATACTATGAGGATCCTCTATAAGTGTAAATCCTCCACTTGGTCCCCTTACTGATTTTACATACTTTTCTCTCACAAGAACCTGCATTACCTTTGATAAATGATTAGCAGATGTTCCTGTTTTTTGAGCAAGTGTATTCACATTAATCCTTTTTCCTTCTAATGCTATAAGAACTAATGCATGCATACCAAGATATGTTGCTTCGGACATTTTAATAACAGAACCTATTATTCCTCCTTTTTGGTATTATTATACCTAAATACCTCTTTCTGTCAACCCCTGCTTTTTACTTGTAGGTATATTTATCATAATTGTTCTCAATATAAAAATAATGGGGAAATCAGAATTACTTATTGCTATTTTGTTTTAGAAAGGGAATAATTATATTTTTGGGTTATTATTCAAGTCCGCATTAAGCGGACTTGAATAATAAAAATCAATAAATGCTTTTTACTGCTTTAATCCTTCTACAAAGGAATCTCTACCATATGCCTTAATTTCATATTCCTTGCTGCCCTTAGTCAATTTGATATAGATCATTCCTGTTTTTTCTGCTGTAAATTCAACATCATCATAACCAATTTCTATTGCTTTTTTGGATGGATCATAAGCATTACTCATAGTAGGAGGAAGATATTTTTCCAAACCTACTAATGTAATTTCCTTTGCATTACTATTGTCTTCATAGAATTTCTTTATGCTCATATCTACAAAATACATATTAATCATAAGTGTTTGTCTTCTTATTGCTTCGCTCTTGTATTCTTCCCACTCTTCTTCTGTGCCTGAAAAACGCACATATTCAGAAGCATTACCCATTGCTTCAATAAGAATTACATCGGTTTTCATAGTATATTTAAAGTCAATAGACATACCCATTGGCACCGATATTTGTCCTTCTAAAACTCCATTGTTTTCTTCACCAAATGTAATATCCATTGCTTGATCCATAATAACAGCTTTCTTTTCAGCAGTTATTTCAATTGGTAAATCCTGGTTTTCACTTTCAGGATTGATGATCCATTTTCCTACGATCTTTTCCTGAGGATTTGCACTACATGATGCCAATGCCAATATTATTGTCATTGCTATCAAAATGATCATTGTTCTTTTCATTTAAACTCCTTTTTTGTTTGATTCATTTTAGTTAATATAAATATAAAGTCAATATAGTAATCAGAATACGTCTTTCCTCATAAAAAAAAGACCACGAAATGATATTGAGAAAAGTCATGAGAAACTCCTTTAATATCTTTTGCGAGAATAGCATTTATCCAGTTTTTTCTGATAATATTTAATATTACGATT
>JAUVJU010000089.1 GCA_030592285.1 Caldifarciminota bacterium | reverse complement strand
TTCGCTGAAGTACACATTGGAATACAATCACAATTATTATAATTGGGAAAATAAATCTAAAAAACATATTTACTCTAAGTAATGGATTTCTTGGATAAATATTATACCTCCAATATTATATGGTTATTTATAAATAAATACTAAATATAAACAACTTAAAAGTCAAGTTGGAAAAATTTGGGGACGGGGCTTGAAAAAGTGGAGTAATTATCACACATAAAAACCCAATAATCCTGAAATAAGCATTATTGTACCAATGGTTAAGCTTAATATGCCAGTAAAGATTGCTACTTTTCGACTTTTAGGAGAACCACAATGTTCACAAATCCAGATCAAACCTCGAAATACAAAATTGCTCTTCTCATAAAAATAACTTAGTAAAAATACAATGCCCCACAACTGAACATATAAGCCGGTTAATATACCTACCCGATTTGTTGGTTTCATTCCAATTCCTATTGTCTTAAATTGCGGAAAATCATTGATAATGAAAACAATACATACAAATAATAATACAATTAATGTGGAAATGATTATTGTTCCAATTAAATTATTCTTCATTTCTTAAATTTTTCCTTTTTGTTTTTTTAAATTGTATTAACTTTATAATCCCATATAATAGATTCATTCCTGGCACTTTTTGCATATAATCTTTATAATTATTACCAAATCTCTTAATGAGCTGTTTATCTTCTTGTTTTGAAATCAAATAGACACATATCATTCCTATAATCCCAGTAATTATAATTAACCAATGTTGATTCCAAAAAATAATGGCAATATATGTAAGTAACCAGCCTAGATATAGTGGATGTCGAACAACAGCATAGATTCCACTACTAACAATGGTGGTAGTATGAGTAATATCCTTTCCTTTTGGTGGTTTTCCCTTTCTTGGAAGAATAAATAGAGGTAGAAAGATCAATATTATACCAATTAACATAATTAGCGATCCAATATATTGTAGTATTTTAATGGTAGAAGGTTTATCCAAAAACCACAGCAATAGCCAGGCAACTATTAGCATGATTCCTGCAATATAGTATGGGCTGCTTTCTTTAATCCATTTTATCATATTCTTTTCCTTGAAATATTTCCTCTGAGAACAATGATAGAAAAATTATAATTCACTAAAATAATTTTTCATTTCATAGTCCGTAACATGCTTATTAAAATTGCTGCATTCAATTTTTTTGTTCTCAATAAATTTATCATAAATATGTTTAGGTAATGTTCTTTTCACTAATTCACTGTTTTCAAAAAGTTCTAATGCCTTTTCTAAGGAAGGCGATAATTCTTCAATGTTTAATCTCCTTTTTTCCAACTTAGATAAATGAAAAACATCTGCTTCAATTGGTTTTGGCGGTTTTAACCCTTCTTTAATTCCCTGTATACCTGCAGCATGAATTAAACTTACTGCAAGTGATGGATTGCAGGCTGGGTCCAAACTTCTTATTTCAATTCTTGTTGCAGATTCTTTTCCTTTTTGATATTCGGGAACCCTTACATAGGCAGACCTGTTTTTAGTTCCCCAGCATAGATAGGTAGGTGCTTCATATCCTGGAATCAATCTTTTATAGGAATTGATCCATTGATTTAAACCAGCCTGAATATCTTTTCCATATTTTATTAATCCGGCAATGTATGATTCTGCCATGCTACTTAATCCTTGTTTCTCCTTATCAAAAAATAGATTATTGCCATTTTTCCACAATGAAATATGTACATGCATACCATTTCCATTTATTGCAGCAATGGGTTTAGGCATAAAAGATGCATATTTGTTAAATTTTCTTGCGATTTTCTTTACTATATATTTTGTTAAGATTATGCTATTAATCATTTCGCATGCATCAGTATATGTTAGGTCTATTTCATGCTGACTATTAGCAACTTCATGATGATCAAATTCTGTCCCTATGCCCATTTCATTAAGAGCAATTTGTGCCTCTTTTCTTATTTCTCCACATGCTCCCGATCTGAAATATCCACCTTCATCCGTATGAATGGGTTCTTTGTCATTTTCAAAAATAAAGAATTCCAATTCAGCACCGCATTTAGGGCTTCCAATGTCTTTGTGTTTTTCAATAATATTCTTTAACAATGCTTTTGTGTCCCCTTCATATACCTTTCCGACTGTATTGTATATATGTCCAAAAACTATTGCTTCTTTCCATACATTCTCAAAACCCTTATATTCCCATGGTAAAATTGTTAATGTGTTAATCTCGGGAATGAATTTCAGATCACTTTCCTCGGTTCTTGCAAAACCCTCTACACTGGAGCCATCAAATCCCTTCCCTTCTTTAATAACTGCTTCAATCTCACTTATTGGAATGGTAAAATCAAGCATTCTGCCAAGAATATCAATAAAAATAGGTCTAATGAATCTTACATTTTTATTTTTGAATTCCTGTAATTGTTCTTTTAATTCTTTCATATTATATGCAGTTTACCACTATTCTTTATCCCTGTCAATTATTCTACATTGATAATTCTCTTTTCCCAATTTATTGTCAATTTTCGCTTTTTTAATTTTTATATTTTTTTTGACAATGCAATAAATTGCATATTTTTAATGTTTATCTGCATTTTTTGCATGTAATAGTGTTTGAAGATTATTAAGTTGTGATAGATTGAGAGTTAAGTTGTGGCATAGTTTTTGCTTAAGTATTTAATACAGTTAGATTAAAAAATATCTTTTACAAAATTAAAAAGTATTAACAAGGAGATTATATGAAAAATTTAATTAGTAACATTCTTAAATTAATGGTGATTTTACTAATTGCCAATAATCTGTATCCTGCTATCTCTTATGTTGACATATTGGGTACAGATGATGGATCTCATGGCACAAGTCCTGGAGTTAATGCATACAGAACAATAGTTTATGCTATAAATGCTGTTTCTGCGGGTGATACAATTATTGTTGGATCCGGAATTTTTGCGGAGAATTTGACAATTAACAAATCAATTTTCCTTCTTGGTCCAAATCACGACAAAACTGGATATGATCCAACAAGAATAAGTGAAACAGAATTATGCCGATCATCAGCAGGCACAAGCATAATAACCGTGTCCTCCAACAATGTCTATATTGCAGGATTCACTATAGATGGAAATCTAGTGGCAACAAGCAATAAGGGCATAATGAATGATTTCTCAAATTCAATTTCTTCTCTTGTGATAAAGAATAATGTAATAAGGGATATTTCTGAACAAGGAATTCATTTAGATGGTCCTGGGACACTTGGCTCACATAATTTTATTGAGGATAATTACATTGTCAATGTAATCAATGAACCAGGGGAATGGCAAATGACAACTAATCATTCCATTGTAGGAAGAGGAGTTGTTATTCAAAATAATATATATACAAATATTAAAGGTAATCTAATTGAGGATGTTTTTCAGGGCATTTATACAAGAACTTTTTCACAGACAGATACCTGCTATGTTGATAGCAATATTATATATATAAATGCTAACAATATAACTGATGGAGCATTCTTTTCTCCAGCAATACCAAGTAAACCTGGTCTTGGTATTACTAATTACCAACATAGCGGAAACTCCTTTTTCTATATTAGGTATAATACTATAAAAAAATATAATTCACCTGTTGATACATACTGCAATGGTATTTCCTGTATTGATATATACGATGATGCTGGTATTTATTACTATTACAACACTATAGATGAAATGCTAAATGGATATAGCATGTATAATTGTCCAACAAACAATAATATTGTAATTAGAGGTGGAAGTGTGGGAGCTGATACAATAAAAAATAAAACAGGAGTAGGGTTCTCGATTTCTAATGTTATAGTTGATGATATGGGTGCTTTTTTCCCTAATTATTCATATGCTGCAAATTCTATTTATAATATTGATTCTTTAATAATTAAATATTCCCTTAAATGGGGTATATATGAATTTGGACAGGATAATGCAAGTGCTGCTATAATTAATATGAATTTGTTCAATTCTATTATACAATATACACAATCAGGGGAATCTGATCATGCAAATATTTATCTATATGATAATAGGAATAATATACATACAACCATTGATAATTGTGAAATTAGCAATTCACAAAATAGAGGAATAACAATCACTGGCAGTGGAACTGTTAATGTAACAAATTGCAATATTCATGATAATTCTTCATATGGCATTATGTTACGTAATAGAGATAATGCTACTGCAAATATAACAAATAACAAATGTTACAATAATTCCGTACATGTAAATCTTGATTATGCAACAACATCAAATACTAATAATCTTTTTAACAATTCATTTACAGGAAGTGGTTGGGCAATAAGAAATTACAGGAATGCAGTTATTGATATTGTTAATGCATCCTGCAATTGGTTTGATGGTAATACTGAAATAGATGTAACAAGTAGTTTTAGTAGTATGGTCGGATATGTTGACTACAGCCCATGGCTACATAATAACACAAACATTTCTTCCTTAAGTGGTTTTGAAAGTGATATGATGGAGCTAAATATAAGTTACTCATCTCTTAATGTATCTGGTGAGGGGTATGCATCGGAAGCAATGAACTATCTTGCAAACAATGGTACAATTTATCTAAAGGATGGGTCATATTCTGAAATTTTGAATGTCAGCAAGAGCTGTGTGATTAATAATGGTGGAACAAGTAATATTGATTGTATTAAACTAGGTTCTTTTGGATGCACTTTAAATCTGGCAGGAAATCTTACTCTGAATGATTCTATAGTTTGTGATTCAGCCTGTATTAATGCAGGAACAGACACTTTAATTTTATCCTCAACAGGTATAATTAGAAATGAAAATTCGACTAGCCATATTGATGGTTATATAGCAACAATAAGAACTATTGGGACAGGTGGGAATTCATTTGGAAATATTGGGGTTAATATAAATTCAGGTGCCGACAATCTGGGAAATGTTTCAGTAGTAAGAAATTCCGGTTCAGGGGCAGAAGTTACATTTCAGTCAATCTCAAAAACATGGCATATTGAATCCGACAATCCTCCCACGGCAGGAAGGGGTATTACTTTCAATTGGCTTTTAAATGATGATAATGGTATAAATCTCGCCAATGTATACTTAATGAGTAGTCCGGACAATTCTTCCCCTTCATCTTATATTCTTGTAGATGGCCCATTTGATGCAATTATGGGTGGGAGAATCGTAAATTCAAATGTTAATTCACTCTCATACTGGACAATAGCAGATGATAATTCATTGCCCATTCAATCAATTAGCTGTTTGGGGTACGCAATCAATGGAGAAATTGTCATAGATTGGAGGTTTGAAGGGATTAATAATAATAATTGGATAATTAATAGGAGAAAAGAACATTCTGAATTCAAGCCAATAGGAACTATGCCATATAACAAAACATCCTTTATTGACATGGACATTAATAATAATACTGTTTATTATTACAAAATTACTGACCAATCAGGGAAAATTTTATCCAATGAAATTAAGGTTATCTCGTCAACAAATAATAACTTACTGGGCATATCCTGTAAACAAAATGATTATAATGTAAATATAGAATATACTTTGCCTAAAAATGATATTGTTAAAATATCAATTTACGATATTACTGGAAAATATATTGCTGGAACAAGCAATATACAAAAAATCGCAGGCAAATATACCGTGAATTATTCACTTGATAAATTTTCATCAGGGATATATTTTGTAAGAATGAGTGTTTCTTCAAAAAACATTCTTCAAAAAATTCTTATTCTAAAGTAATTAATTAGCATGTAAAGGGTAGTAAATGCTACTCTTTACATGTCTACCAAGAACATCTTCAGTGTATATAATATAGGTTGCCTAAGATACTATATTTAGTCTACCTGTATTTGGAGCTGATGTTTTTTCATAATCATTCATATTAATGGAAATAAATCAAAAAGGCAGTAATTAATGAAGATATCATAAATAATAAACTATATTTTTTTTTGATCATTTTTCATTTCCTCCAATTTTAGTGTAAATTACTATTATTAAATACTTTATATTTGTTCTTCCATTACAATTGGTTTTTTATTTATAAATTTATTGTAAATAATCAGACAAATATTCATAAATACAAGAACAATGAATCCAGCTAATCCGGTAACGCCAACAAGCAAATCATTTCCACCTTTGATCACCATAATTGCTAATCTGGCAGTAGCATTTAGCGAACCATGCATAATTGCAGCAGCAATAACCGAATTGGATTTAATTCTGACATAACTAAACATTGGTGCAAGCAAAATACACCATAGAATCATCATAAATACGCCTATTGCAGGATTATCAGGATAATTATGTCCCTGTAAAAGTGTAAGCCAAAAAAGATGAATTGGAAAATTAGATGATTGATTTTCCATTTGCTCCAACTGTTCAGGTATAAGAATAGAATTGAATCGCTCAAATATTCCTTCCATTCCTGAGGAAAATTCAACTCCTGGAAAAAGCAGACTTACTCCCAGTGTTAAAAAGGCAAGAATAAGTGGCAACAGCCATGCAACAACAAATCAACGATTTAATTTGAATGATGTTTGATATGGTTTTTTAATTGCTTCTTTATAGATACATTTTTGAATAATAATAACAACAATCATTGGAATTAACATATATAATGTTGTTATTCCAAAGTAAATGGATGTATTCCACTTACCGCCAAAAGCAAAGAACAATGCAACCATTGCCCAGCATAATAGAAAGGTTAATCCAACAAATAGCATGCTTTTTGTAATATTTTTATTCATTTAGTAAATTCTCCAATGGTAATTAGTTTCCTGGTTTCGTTTTATTTCAATTATTTCCTAATAGTAATATTCTGTAAGAAAAATGGAAATATGCTTTCAATTTTATATTTATCTATATTAATACTGCTCAGCATTTCTTCAAGTTCGTGTTTTTTATAGGCTGCTCTAATGGATTTATAAAAACCACTTTGGCTTGGGACCCAGTAAAGCCACCACACCCTTTTCAAATCAAATATCATTAAAACTCCATTCTCATTTAATAATTCCATTAAATTCATAATTGTTTTTTGGGGATCATCCCAATGATGAAGAGAAAGAGTAGAATATATTAGATCATATTTCCCTAATTTCTCTAAAAAAATCTCATCTGTAATATTTCCTTTAATGAATTTGATTTGGGATATTAGGTTTTCCTTTTCAATATACTCATTTGCAACAGTTATCATGTCCGGGGAAGGTTCTACTGCTGTTATATCAATATCTTTATTATTCTTAGCAATCATTGCTGCCAAAGCCCCTGAACCTGCTCCAATTTCTAAATATTTTCCATCAATATTTAGATTATTTAATCTTTTTAAAAAGCCTCCAAATCTCATTTTTGATGACTTTTCTGCTTCTTCAGCATATTTTCTTGCATTCTCAATTCCTGTAAAAGCTTCATTCTGTTGTTCTTCCATTACTCTTTTTAACATCTTGTTTTTCTCCTTTAAAATGTTTATTGTCAACCCATTGTCAACTCAGCTATTTAAATGTACAATTTCAATTCTTCTTCTCTTACTTTCCAGGCGCTCTATCCCCTATTTTATCTAAACTTAACGCCCGGTTGTCAACATTTTCTATTTTTCTTTGTCAACCCTAACATGCTGTATCATTGATTCAATAAGACTATTTACATTAATCGCTTTTATTTTGATATCAGGATGCTTGTTTCCAAATACTCTATAAATTTCATCAATAAAGCCTTGACCAATATTTTTAACATTTTTGAAGTTTAATATGATCTCCTTAAATTTATCTAATCCTATTAATAAACGCTTTGCTTGGGATCTTGATATATAGTCTTCCTGCAATAAATTCAGATCAATTTTTGTTTTTGAAAATTTGTATTCATATTCACTAGAAGCATATTTATCAAATATGTATTTTATATTCCTGTTTGTTGATTTTTTTAATCTAAATTCTATATAGGTTCCTCTTAAAAATCTATTCTTTTTAATATATATGTCATTACTTATATTATCATATGTCATTTTTATTGAATGCGATCTTATAATCATACTATCACATAATTTTGAGGTAAAGAATATTCCCTCACCACTGTGTTTTGATGGCATTGTTGTTGTTTTGCCCTTAATTAATTCAAAAAGAGCATCTTCTTCACTATTTAGAGAAAACTTTTTTAATATTGAATGAAAAATACCAATACCTACA
>JAUVJU010000186.1 GCA_030592285.1 Caldifarciminota bacterium | reverse complement strand
TGCCGTAATAAAAAGGAAAACCAATAAATTTATTGGAAATTATTTTATTATCAATATATTTTGCACCTCTTGGCCGAATAATTCCCCCGGTAATTGAATTTAATTCTTCCTCATAATAGAGATTTCCGGTTTCTGCATATATTTGAGAAAATGCATAATTAAGTGTCTCATCGGGTGCAATAAACGCAGGAGTATACGTATTATATGAGTAGATAAATGCAAATATGATTAGAAAAAAAATTATAATTATAAACCGGTTCTTTTCAATATCCATCTTTTTTCTTAACACAAATTCACCTTTAGTTATTTTCTAGCATGAATTAATCCTTGAACATAACACTTTATGTATTTTTTTTCTGTTAAATTCAATAAAACAAATAAAAATTTAAATGTCAAATGACCAAATAAGAATGTAATTTTTCTCCAGCCACTAATATTTTTTCTTCCAAAGATTATCCCATTTCTAGCCCATAAGTATGCCTGTAATTTATTTATTTCTCTTATACTTCCCCTAATACCAGCACTTGCAGACTTTTTGTGCCAGATTATACTTTCAGGAATCACTTTAATTGTATACCCCGCTTTTCGTGCTTTGAATGAGAAATCAACATCTTCATAGTAAGCAAAATAAATAGGATCAAGTAATCCTATCTTATCAAAAACCTTTCTTTTTATCAGCATAGCACATCCGGTTAAAAAATCAGGTTCGATTATTTTATTATATTGCTCTGGTTTTTTTGTTTTCCCAATCATTATTGAAATGCCAGTTAAATAACTAATTCTCCCTCCCATTGACCAAATCATTTCAGAATCATAATATATTATCTTAGGACTTAAAATACCCACATTATTATCTTTTTCTGCATATTCTATAAGAATATTTAAAAAATCATTTTTAATTATTGTATCATTATTTAATAAAAGAATATAGTCTGCACCATTTTTTAATGCTAATTTAATACCTTGATTATTAGCAATAACAAATCCTTCATTTTTTTTGTTCTTTATTAATTCTATATTTCTAAATTTTTCTTTGATTTTTTCAGCCTGATTATTCTTTGAACCATTATCTACTACAATAATTTTGCAATTTGAGTAAGTAATTCCTTTTAATGAATCCAAACACTCTATAGTATCATCAATTCCATTCCAATTAATAGTTATTATATATACTAAAGGATTAAATAATTCTTTCATGTCTCTCCCTTTCTTATAATCCTAACAATTTATAGTCCCACATTCCATTATATCAATATCTTAAAATAATCATTAGCAATCTTTCTCCAATTATTATTTTCCAAAGTAAAATCTCTCACTCTTTTTCCAAATTCCTCTCTATTATTATCATCTTTCATTAATTTCATAATAGTATTAACAAAACCAATAGTATCATATGGTTTAATTAGAATCCCATTCATTCCATCTTTAATACAATCTTTTATTCCTTCACAATCCGATGCAACAATAGGGACACGACATGAGGCTGCTTCTAGAGCTACTATGCCAAAACCCTCCATGTCCCCTTTTATGGGAATATTCGGCATGACGAAAACATCAGTAATGTTATAAAGTGCTCTTAGCATTTCATTATCAACCTCTCCAGGCATAATAATATGTCTATCCAATTTATTTTTATGAATAGTATCCTGTATTTTTTTTTTAAAAATACCATCACCTATAATCACATACATAATGTCTTTCTTTTTATTAATAATCTCAGGATAAACACTATCAATAAACCAATGAATCCCTTTTCGTTCAATTAACCGACCAACAGTTAGAAGGATTTTTTTATCTTCTAATCTTTCATTTAATTTCACAGATATTTTCTTTTTTATTGCCTCTTTATTTTCTTTTGGTAGATATAATTCATCTTTGATGCCATTTGGGATAACAATTAACTTCTCTTTTGATATCGCTCTTTGTATACATTCTTTTTTTGTTGCTTGACTAATACATATCACTTTATCCAGGCGTTCTATGCATTTTGGTATAATACATTGATAACACTTATTTTTATAAGTAATATCTAATCCGTGGATAGTTATAATTGTTCTAACTCTAAAAATTTTTAAAATAACACCTAATGGTGAGAGTAAACCATCTTGTAGATATACTGTATTAATTTTTTTTGTTAATAAAATTGATACTGATTTTATTAAAAAAACAGGTAGTATTATAGGTAACCATTTATTTGAACCGCCCCATTTAATTAATATAACTTCTTCAATTTCAGATAAATGATTGTATAATTCATATGCAACTTTTTCCATTCCACCTCTCATTGGTGGATATTTTCTGGTTATAAATAATGTTGTCATTTATTCCTTTCTATTTTAATAGTACTCAATAACTCTTTCTACAAACATCACTATCAATTGTCTAATCAGGTCAAAATATGTACAATATATTAAGATCACATATAAATCCCCTATGTCAATATTAAATATAGTGTCCCCTAAAATATTCTCTTATGTTTTGACTTTTTTTATCAACCAATATAGTAAGTTATCTATCTTAAACTAACCACAAAATACAAGGAGGATGCACCTGTGAGTATAAAAAACTTGATAAATACCTATATTGTAACTCCACCTTGTTAAAAAACACGCCTCAAATAATTTCAACCGGAATAATATCCAACAACAACAAAACCGAAAGAAAAAATACCACCCTCAGCTATACACCCCCCTCATATCATGCCAATCCCGTCCCTAATTTTCACATTTCTTCCGATTAATCTTTCATAACAACAATAATAGAGATTACATAATAATAAAATACTATATACCAATTAAAGAAAATCCCGACTGGCTGATCGTTCAAACATCACAGGATGCCGGAGACCTATATATTAAAGATAACACAATACCAGTAGACTAAATAGATATATCAGTAACAAACCCCTAATATGGAAAAGAATATGACTCCAAACATATTAACAAAACTTCGTAAAAATCCTAT
>JAUVJU010000098.1 GCA_030592285.1 Caldifarciminota bacterium | reverse complement strand
TGTTCCTAAAACAAGAAACAATGACAAAATAAATGATATTACAATTATTATAATTTCAATCATATAAACAATTATTTAAATATGCAATATATTTTTCTGCTAATTCTTTTCTGTTGAAATCTCTAATGGCAATGTATTTCCCTTTTTCTCCCTTTTTCTTTAATATATCCTTATTTTCTTTCAAAATATTTTCAATTGCATTTACAAGAGAATCTGGATCATCTTGTTTGAATACATATCCAATATCATTTTCCTTAATAAAGTCACTTACTGTTCCGCTAATTCCTGCTAAAACAGGTTTTCCAGCAGCCATAATCTCAAACAATTTTGAAGGTAATGCTGCATTTTTGAAAAATGGAATATATTTTAAATGAATAAAACCTAAATCAATTTCTCCCAAAATGGATGGAATGTATTCTCTTGGCATTACTCCTAAAAAAGAAACATTTTTAAGATTATATGCCTTTATTGTTTGCAGTAATTTATCCTTTTCTGCTCCATCTCCAATTATTATAAAATGCACATTACTATTCCTTATTTTTGCTGCTGCCTCAGGAATAATTTGAAGTCCATGGGCTAATCCAATTGTTCCAATATATCCTATAATGAGTTTATCTTTTAATTCAACTTTTTTTCCTAATATAAACTCTTTCTTTTCTGTATTGAATCTTTCTTCATCAATACCATTAGGAATATAATGGATTTTATTCCCATTAACACCCCTTGATACAAGGATCTTTTTCATACCTTTGACTGCAACAATAATCATATTCGCCTTACTATAAAGAATATTTTCCAGCATTTCCATTGCTCTAATTACCTGTTTATTTTTAATTACACCTAATTCTACTGCTGATTGAGGCCATATATCCCTTATTTCAAATACAAATGGTTTTTTCTTCATTTTTGCAATTATAAGACCCGATAGACCAACAAATAATTGCGGGGATGTTGCAATAACAATATCAGTATGAGATTTTAATAATCCTAATATCAGTGAAGTTGTCATAAATGAAAGAAAACTAATAATGCGTTTTATCACACCCTTATTTGCGGTTGCATATAGAAATACCCGTAGAACATGCACACCCAAAGTTTTTTCCTCTTTAAAATATTCCCATTTATAAGTGGGATGAACTATTCCATCAGGATGATTGGGCATACCTGTAATTACTGTAACCTTTTGTCCCATTTTTGACCAATATTTAGCTAATTCTGATACCCTTGATGCAGGAGCTCCCATTTCTGGGGGATAGTATTGAGACAAATATAGTATTTCCATAGATAAGATATTATATTCGCTTATATTATAAAGTCAAGAAAAGATTTAGGGACGGTCGTCCATTTTGTCCATAAATATACATTGTTGTTTACAGTATTGGCTTGGAGACAAAATAGATTACCGTTCCTAAATTCCTTTCTCCAAACCTATCAATCTTTTCTTCAATTCTACATCATCGCTAAAACCTCCAAGTCCTCCATTTAATGCAATAATTCTGTGACAAGGGATTATTATTACAATGTCATTATGTGAACACACACTGCCAACAGCTCTGTATGCTTTGGGATAACCGGATTTTTCAGCCAATTCCTTATAAGAAATTGTTTTCCCATAAGGAATCTTTGTCATTGTCTTTAAAATCTTTTTTTGGAATGTTGTACCTTTAAGGTCATATTTTAAATTAAATTTCCTTAATTTTCCTTTATAATATTTATCAAATTGCCTTTTTATCTTTATTGCAAATCCTTTTGGCTTGTCATTTTTATATGTATCTGTAAATTTAATCTTTTTAATAATTTCTTTCTCATATTCAATTTTCATATTTATACCACTATTTGAATAGTAATAATTCATAAAATACCCTTCATTTTTTCCCCTTCATAATTCTATTATAACTAATCACTTTTGGTTCAACAAACAATGATTTTGTAATAATTTTCCCATATCTCTTTTTTATAATTCTTTCATCCAATATATATACTTCCCCTGTATCACTTCTCTTTCTGATCAAACGACCTATACCCTGTTTCAATTTAAGAATTGCTAAGGGCAAAGTATATTCCATAAATGGATTAATCCCCATTTCCTGCCTTTTTTCACATCTCTTTTCAATTATAGGATCATCCGGTACAGCAAATGGCATTTTTAGAATAATGACTCTTTCTAGTAATTCCCCCGGCAGATCAACCCCTTCCCAGTATCTGTTTGTACCAATGAGAACGCCCTTTTTTGATGATTTATGCTTTGCTAATATTAATTCTGGATTATCTCCCTTTTTATGAAAAATATAATTGTCATGCTTAAGATGATTGGCAAGATAATCAATCTGTTCATAGGAAGTTGTTAGTACAATAGTTTTTTTACCATCATCACAAAGCATTTCAATAAGTAATGCTGTTCTATCTAAAAACTCTTTTTCATTGGGATTTCCCATATCAGAAATACAAACAATTTTCATCTGTTCATTCCATTTAAAACTTGTTTCATATATCCCACTCATAAAATCTCTATTAGATAATTTTATTCCTGTCTGTGTTTTAAATAATTCAAATTCCTTGTTTACACTCAAAGTAGCAGAGGAAAATACTATTGATTTATCTTCCCCTTTTAATATAAGATTAGAAAATATTTCACCTGTTTCAATCGGAACTCCAACCAATATAATATTCTCATTTCTATTTGTTTCATAATAAAATGCATATTCCTCATTACCCGCATCAGTAGTAACAATAAATGCATCGTAAAAAGATTGTGTCTTTTCATTAATATATCTTGCTAAATGAAAATACTGCTTTTTCGAAGCAAATCTTTCTTTTATGATTTCCATTGCTTCTTTTGAATTCTTCATTAATCTGTAATATTGAATTGCCATTTCTTTTATTTCTTCGCTATAATCAGATAGTAAGCTTGTATTATATTTTTTTCTTCTGCCATTTTCAAATGTAATTTTATCCTTTATTGAAAATAGAAGTATCTCATTATTATTAATCAATTCATTAATAATTACTATTATTTTATTAAAGCTATCCTTTAGTTCCCCATCTTCTTTTTTCATAGTAATATTTCTAATAACTTTATTTATCCGTTTCTGGAAATAGTATAACATTCTCATTACATATTTGAAATTATATTCATAGGCAAACAGATCTGTAACAACATTTTCAAGATTATGGGCTTCGTCAAACACTGTAATTTGATATTCACCAAAAAATTTATTTGACATTGATGCATCAATTAGCGATAAATAATGATTAGTAAAAATAATTTCACTTGTTTTTGCTATGTTGCGTAATTTCAAAAAGAAACACTTACTGCTATATGGACAATCCTTATTCATGCAATACTCACTATCTGAAGTAATATCTTTCATATCTGTTTTATAAAAAAACTTCATTTCAGCTAAATCACCTGATTCATACATTGCTATAAATCCCTCTAAAGCAAGAACCATTAATGGTTCAATGAAATTTTTATTATCATAGTATTTTTGGAGACATAGATAATTTCCTATTCCCTTTAATACACAGGCTGAAAATGAGATATTGGAAATATCAGAAGCAATAGCTGCATCATTATTAAAAATCTGCATTTGAAGATTTTTTGTATTTGTAGAAATTACAGTTCTTTTCCCATTTTTAATTTCTCCAATACAGGGAAGAAGATATGCAAGCGATTTTCCTGTTCCGGGGGGTGCCTCAGAAATAATTATTTTTCCATTTTCAACAGCATATTTAATATCCTGAATCATATCATTTTGACCCTTTCTCTCTTCCAAATCATTTTGATTGTTTTTTTTTGGAACAAATACTCTGAATGCATCTGTTTTAGATTTTATTGATTTTAATGGTTTTTTACTATTCCTAACTTCACAAATAAATTTTACAAGATAATCCGCATCACTTGTTAAAATAAATTCATCAATGATATGTGATGGATATGAAAGTATCTTTTCGGTAAGTGCATTTATAGTAAAATTATTTACTCTGTCAAATAAAATTGCATTTTTTTGGGTTTTAGAAAGCTTTTTGAATATCTGTGTAAGTTTATCCAACAGTGGCTCTCATCACTTCTTCTAAAGTTGTGATTCCACTTTTGACTTTTAACAGACCATCTTCCCTTAACATAACAACGCCTTCCTTTCTTGCCTGAAATCTCAAATCATCAGTAGATGCTTTCTTAACAATCATTTCTCTTAGTATATGAGAAAGTGGCAATACTTCGAAAAGACCTAATCTTCCTTTATAGCCGGTATTACTGCATTGTACACAACCTTTTCCTGTAAAAAAGGTTCCACCTCTCATATATTCAGGATTAATTCCAAATTTAATAAATTCTTCATCAGGGATATCTATTTGGGTCTTACAATGAGAACAGATTCTTCTCACTAATCGCTGTGCCTGAATTAAGATTACTGATGAGGCAACTTTGTATTCTTCAAGACCCATATCAATCATTCTTGCAATAGTTGATACAGTATCGTTTGTATGCAAAGTTGATAAAACCAAATGGCCTGTAAGAGATGCTTTTATTGCAATATCTGCAGTATCTAAATCCCTTATTTCACCAACCATTATAATATTGGGATCCTGTCTTAAAAATGCTTTTAATGCTTTTGAAAAAGTATATCCGATCTTTTCTCTAACTGCTACTTGATTAATTCCTACAAAATCATATTCTACGGGATCTTCGGCTGTTGTAATATTCACATTAGGTGTATTGATTCTAGCAAGTACAGAATACAAAGTTACTGTTTTCCCGCTACCTGTGGGTCCGGTTACAAGCAAAATTCCATTTGGTCTTGCAATTGCCTTTATAAAATCATTATATGCTTTAGGCGATAAACCAATATCTTCAAGTTTCATTAATGAAGATTGCTCAGCAATTCTCATTACAATTTTTTCCCCATGTACGGTAGGCATTGTTGATACCCTTAAATCAATTTTTTTGTCCAATATTTTCATTCCAATTCTTCCATCCTGAGGTAATCGTCTTTGTGATATATCTAATCCGGACATAATTTTTATTCTTGATGCAATAGCCGGTCCCATTGTATATTGTGGAGACATAATTTCTTTTAATTCTCCATCAATCCTGTATCTTATCCGCAGCAACCTGCTATATGGTTCAATATGTATATCCGAGGCACCCTGTTTCACCCCTTCTGCAATAACTCCATTTACAAGTTTAACAATTGGGGCAGCATCTACTTCAATAAGTAATTGCTGGGTATCAAGTTCCTTTTCTTCTTCAAGAATCTCAATATCACCTTCATCAATATTCATTTCACTTATTACATCTGCTAATGATCCTGATATTCCATAATATTCTTCAATTGCTTTACTAATAATATTTTCACTGGCAACCATGGGAATAACATTATAGCCGGTTGCAAATTTTATATCCTCAATAGTATAAACATCTACCGGATTTGCCATTGCCACATGAAGATTTTTGCCCATTCTTTTTATTGGGATTATTTGAAATTTCTGAGCCATTTTTGCCTCAACAAGATTTAAAACCATTTCATCAATTTCAATATTATTAAAATCCACAACAGGGACTTCATACTG
Source organism: Caldifarciminota bacterium (assembly GCA_030592285.1). GTDB lineage: Bacteria > Hydrothermota > 32-111 > 32-111 > 32-111 > JAUVJU01. The sequence goes on along the minus strand of JAUVJU010000098.1, from coordinate 1,860 downwards.
CTTGCCCAATGCCTCTGATATCTGCTCATCAGACACAAATCCCATACTAACAAGCAAACTGCCTAATCTTCCGCCATCATGTTTTTGTATCTCCAATGCATGCTTTAATTGATCCATTGTTATTAATTCTTGCTCCATAAGTATATCTCCAAGTCGTTTCCACATTTTATTCCCCTTTATTTACTATGACTGATTTTAATGATTTTTCCATTTTCATCAATTGTAATTCTTAAAATAGAACGAAAAGGTTTATTCTTTACATATATAAATGCATGAATGTTTCCTATTTTCCTTTTACTGACAATGTTTAATTTCTTTGATAATTTACTTACTGCAGTTGATATGGTTTCATGTGTAGGCTTTATTTTCTTAAATTCCGAATAATCTTTAATTATCCTATTTTGAACAATACTTAACAATTCTTTTCTCTTCATACTTTCCTCAACAATGGATTACCATAAAGATGAAATTCCAAAAGTGTTTTTTTATCATCATTATCTAAGAATCCGTATTTTTCTATTCCTTTTCTTGCAAAAATTCTTTTTGCTTCTCTTAATGACTTTCCTGCTGATTTCCCTTTATATAGTTCCTTATAAAATAGATCAGCAAGCAGATCCGCCTCTGATAGTGGCGGTCTATAAGCACCATAAGCAGTTGATGTTGAAAGAACAGCAAACTTCATTCCACCTTTAAGAGCAGAAAGTGCAATAGATTCCTTGTTCTTTTTATTTACAATGTATCCTCCATAACATGCCTCTGATAAAAGATAGGTTGATGTAAATCCATCTTTAAATGTTTCAGGTATTAAAACCTGAGGATATTCTTCATCGGAATATTCATTCTGTTTTGTTTGTCCATACCATCCGGGAATATTTTTTGATCCATGCACATTACAATATACTGTTCCCATAAAGTCCTTAAATTTTATTAAACCATTTTCCTTTATTGAAAATGGCGGAGAAATCATTATCTCTCCCATACCTTTTATCTGCTCAAATACTTTAATAGCGGATTTATCCCAAATAGATGCTGTTATCCCTATTTTTTCATTGAAACATATATTTATATTTTCAAGTATATTTTCAATCTTTTTCACATACTCATTTTCCTTTTCATTCTTTGAATGTGGGATGCGTGCTACAGACAAGTCCGGAATAAGCATTGCTGAATCATTACATGCCCAGAAATTATCTGTGTGAACTATCTTATCACCATCATTTACAGGTGATTTAATTGTTTCAAATGGTAATGTATCATGATTACCTATTAAAATCAGATGTGTATCATTTGAAGAAATATTATGAATATATTTGCGGATCTTTTTTCTTTGTGCTGCTTTATGTTCTATGAACAATACATTATTACATGAAGCAACAAATATATCCTGTATCCTTGTAATGATATTTTTGGAGAAGCGTTTTTGGATTTTTGCTTTGTCATACATAACATAAACTTCTTCCTTAAACTCCCCCGTTTTTTTATTAAGCATTTATAAATAATAGTATAAATTTAAATTAAATGCAAGAGAAATTATATATTAATTTTGAATTTCTCTGTTTAATAATCAATAATATTAAAATGACACTTTTGTTTCTTCCAATAAAACATTTTATATGTTATTACCATAAAAAAATGTCCCCTCTATTGCACATAAGAATGCTAATAGCGGAGGAGGATCATTCGGCAAGCTCATGACAAACAAAAAAGAGGAGCAATATATTCCTCAAATTACAATGCGTAATACATTCCTCAATTTATTCGGAATGTACATCTGCACCTTTTGATCTTTTATAAATTCATTATGTTCGTAGTGGTGGGTTCAAAACCCACCTATCAATCCGTTTACTTGTGTGACGGAGT
>JAUVJU010000112.1 GCA_030592285.1 Caldifarciminota bacterium | reverse complement strand
ATAACAAAGATGATATCTGGAATGGATTTTATTCGCAAATAAATATCAAAGGTTATTTTTATGGAGAAAATAGTATAATATCAAGATGGGCTTTTTCATCATTTTCAATTAATAGAGTAAAGGAAGAAAATAGGGCGAAAATGGAATTGTTTTATTCATATAATTATGATGAATATATAATTGATACTATTAATAGCAGAATTTACAAAAAAAATGAATATGGAGGTGAAGCCGAATATGCTCAAAGTATAAATAATCATTTTTCCGGTGGAGGATTTTTGACTTATCATTCTTCAACCTATATGAATTATAAACATCATATTACAGTATATCCCGGAATTGAATGGAATATATTTCCATACAAAGAAAGTACAACAAGACAGCTCAGATTTCAATTAAAGCCCATTATTATTTATAATCAATATATTGATACTACTGTGTATGATAAAATGGAGGAATACCTTGTTCAGGGGGAATTTAAAGTGATTACGGATATTGTAAAACCATGGGGTAGTATAAATTCCTATATACAATTTTCAAGTTATTTACATGATTTTTCAAAATTCAATATTTCCTTTTCTACATGTTTTAATACATATATTTATAATGGATTATCATTTTATTTATCTGTATATGCTACAATCCCAAGAGATAGAATTTATTTATCTAAAGAAGGAGCAACCCCTGATGAGATTTTACTAAGACAGCAGGCATTAGCAACGGATTATACCTATAGTATTTTTGCCGGACTCAAATACACTTTTGGCTCAAAATACAGAAATATTGTTAATGTAAGATTAGAATAAGAAAAAAAATATCCATCTAAATCATTGTAATTATCAATAAAAATATAAAAACTTCTTGACAATTCCATTAATTTCTGTTAAATTCCTATAAAAGGAGTATAAAATTGAATGAAAATAATAAAGAAATATTAACATTAAAGGATGTAATGAAATTATTATCTTTAAGTGATAAAACAATATATAAAATGATAAAGGAAAATGCAATTCCATATAAAAGGATTGGAAAACAGTATAGATTCAATAAACAGGATTTAATTAATTGGTTTAAAATAGAAGATAATGCAAAAGAAAAAATTTTGGATAAAATCAAAAAAATGCCCGATACATATAAAAAGCGACTATTATTTGTGGCATATCTTACAAAACAGCTTGAAGAAGATAAAATAAAACCAATAATTGTAGGTGGTAATGCAGTGGCATTTTATACAAGTGGCGGATATGCAACGGCTGATATTGACATAATTACTGATAATGAAAAAAAGGTAGAGAAAATATTAAATAGATTGGGTTTTATAAAAACAGGAAAGGATTATTATTCAAAGGAATATGATATAGCTATTGAATTTCCTTCAAGAGAGTTAGCAGGTGATTATAAGAAAATCAGTAAAGTAGAGATTGGGGAATTATATGTTTATATCATTGGTATTGAAGATATCATTCAGGATCGTTTAAATGCATATGTTCATTGGAAGTCCACTGATGATTACCAATGGGCAAAACAAATGGCAACCATCAATTATGAAATGATTGACTGGAAATATTTAGAGAAAAGAAGTATTAAAGAGCAAACATTAAAAGCATTTAAGAAACTACAAAAAGAAATTGAGAAGTATGAAAATGAGAATCATTAATTTTGAATTATACAATAAAAATGTTAGCAAGGAAAGAATGAGAATTAAGCATAGGTGCTCAAATAGAGAAAGAAAACAATCTCACTGGGATTTGCTTTTGAAAAAGAATATAAACAGATTCAAAAAAGATATAACATATTTAGGAAATAGAACATTTAGATTACATTCTGAAAACTGTTTGTCTGCTTTTTTGAACTATAAGAAATAATATGTGTCTTGATTTTTGTGAAGTATAGGTTATAATGTTTATAGTTTGCGAATGGGTACGAAAATTGAAACCAATTGCAAATGATAAATATGAAAAAAAGTATTGATAAAGTCATTTTTGAAAAAAGAGCAAGAGGGGAATACTTTATTACCATAGATGAACTTAAAGAATATTTCAATACTTCATATAACAGTATTAAACAATCCATTTTTCGTTATAAAAAGAAAGGGAAATTGTCTCAGATTCGTAAAGGATTTTATGTAATTACAATTCCAGAATATGCAAAAAATAAAATTATTCCTGTTTATCTATTTATTGATGATATGATGAAATGGCAGAAAAAGGATTATTATCTTGGACTATTGTCAGCCGCCTCTATGTTTGGAGCGACTCAAAATCAATTAATGGAAACATATATTATCATAAAAAGACCACCAATGAGAAATATTAAGAATGAAAAACTATCAATAAATTTTATTGTGAAAAAAGATTGGAATGAAAAAGATATTAAAAAAATTAAAACCGATGCGGGCTATATTAATATTTCATCTCCTGAAATGACTATTCTTGATTTAATGTATTATATGAAAAACTGGGGGATCAACAGAGCGGCTAATATTATTAATGAGATTGCTCCCAAAATTGATAAGAAAAAACTTGAAATAGCCGCAAAAAGATATAATAAGAAAATAGCAATTCAACGATTAGGTTATTTATTTGATAGAGAATTGAATGAAAGAGAATTTGCAAATGTACTTTCACGGGTTATGAAGGATAATAAATACAATTATGCTTTGTTATCTCCTCATCATAGTAAAAAGGGTAAAATGATTTCTGAGTGGAAAATTATTAAAAATACTGAAATTGAGATTGAAATATGATACCGCGTAGATATATTATAGAATGGAAATCAAAGATTGGTTGGATTAGTGATGCTCAGGTTGAACAGGATTTGATAATATCAAGGGCATTAACATCAATTTTTGCTAATAAATTTCTTTCAAGTAAATTAGCTTTTAGAGGTGGCACGGCACTTTATAAATTACATCTTTCACCTCAGACGAGATATTCAGAAGATATTGATTTAGTTCAGATAAGTTCCGAACCAATAGAAGATATTTTAATAGAATTAAGACAGGCATTGTCATTTATTGGAGATTCAAATGTAAAACAAAGAAAACATAACAATATATTGATTTTCAAATTTGATTCCGAAATTCCTCCTATTATACAAATGAAACTTAAAATTGAAATTAATTGCAAAGAACATTTTTCAGTTCTTGGTTATAAAAAAATGAATTTTAATGTACTTTCTGGTTGGTTTAAAAGCGATTGCAATATTGTTACTTATCATATTGAGGAATTAATGGGAACTAAGTTGCGTGCTCTGTATCAAAGAAAGAAAGGAAGGGATTTGTATGACTTATATAAAACAATGATTGTATTAAATCCGAATATTGAAGATATCATAAAATGCTATAAAAAATATATGAAATTCAGCGTAAAGAAATGTCCATCAAAAAGAGAATTTCTAAAAAATGTACATAACAAATTGACAGATAGAGATTTTAAAAATGATTTAAATGGATTACTGAGTCCTGATGAGAAGTATGATCCTAATGAAGCTGGTGAATATATAATTGAGAACCTTATAAAAGTTATATAAATTTCGGAGGATGATTATTACAGTTATTACAAAAAAGAAATATTAAAAAACTTCCTAATGAATTTATGCTTAAATTAATATATGATGAAGTGCAAAATAGGTGGGTAAGGTAATGAAAAAATATTTTACCTATCCATTAAAGGATTTTGGATTTGTTAATCTATTGTTTTTATCTGTAATATTGTTTGTTCTTTTTTGTATAATAATGGTAATTGAAAAAATATCACCATCTGCAGGTGCCTATTTATCCTTGCCTATATATTTAATTATATTTTCTTTGTTAATTTATTCATTGGACTATTTGAATCAAATAGCTCAAAATATATTGGTTTCGGATGATTATAAAGCACCACAGTGGAAAATTGATGATATTCATTTTGTAGAAATAATAAGAAAATCATTAGTAATTGTCATCAGCATTATTGAAGTTTTTGTAGTAATTGGATTATACTTTTTATTGATAAAAATAGTAGGAGGTAATGTAAATCATTTGGTGATTAAATGGTTAATAAGTATTCTTTTTTTTGAATTTTACATTTTAAACTTCATTTGTTCCAATATGTTCAATACATATAATTTTTTCCGAATTTTCACATTACCTAATAAGTTATTAATACTTAAAATAATTATCATAAATCTCATTTTTGGAATATTTACTTTGATAATTTCTAATTATCTCTTTTCAAATATTTTCACAAAAACAATGATTATTACATTGATCTTTTATCTTTTACAAACATATGTATTTTATTTGATAATTTCCATTAAACAGATATATGAATAGGATTAAACAATCTTCATTAATGCGATCTTAGAGCATTTTTCAACAATATCAATATAATCAAATGCAGTGAATAAGTCATTTGCTCCGGAAATAACACCATGATTTTTCCAAATAACAAGTGGATATGTTTTGAATTTTTCTGCTGTCTTTTCAGCTAATTTATCACTTCCGGGAGTAATTGTTTCAAGTATACCAATACCATCTTTAAATACCAAATTAAATTCAGCATGACTGTCAATTAATGCTTTATTAAAATTTTTCTTGGAATCAAATATATTTGAAGCAGCAGTTAAATAAGGCGGATGTGTATGAACCAAAGCCCCAATTTCAGCATTAGCAATATATGAAGCAATATGTGCTTTTAATTCGCTTGAAGGAACTTTTCCATTCATATTGAATATTGTGCCATTATCAATAAATAGAACCGATATATAATCCTCAGCACTATCCTTTACCTCATACATTCTACTGCCTGTTGTTGTTATAATAATTATATCATTGTTTAAGGGATCAACATCAATATCAAGATTTATTTCTGTGGGATTGATATCTTTTAAGCAATAATCTTTAAGAATATGTTTAGCATCTTTTGATATACATATAGAAAAATTTCCCCCAAAACCCTCTGAATAATTCTTCTCATATAAAAGAGTTGCTATCTTTGAAAAGTCATCGATTATTTTTTTCCTTTCCATATTGTTATTATACATAATAGGCATATTAATTTCAAGTAGTTGCAGGGACGTTGGTCAATTTCGTCAACATTTACTAATATTAAAATTAATTTTGATTTGACAATAAATATAATAAATAAAAAAATACATTTTTTTATTCCGTATCTATTACAGCGATTAGCATAACAATATTATTGTCATTGCATTTTTTTCATTATGATTAATAATTTGTATTGTCAAAAACTGATTAATAGTTGAATGTTAAAAAAATCATGAGTAGGAACTTATTATTCAAAAATCATTAAAAAAAAGTCTTCTAACTATGGATTATGACAATATTTATATGGAAATAGTTGATTAAAAAAAGGTTGACGAAATTGACCAACGTCCCTGCAATAGAATTTCATATTTACATTATGTGGAATTTTAATATAATAAGATAAAAGGAGGATAGAATGTTAAAGCGTATTTATGTTTATATTATCATTATATTGGTTATTATTGCTGCATTTTCAATATTTGCCAATATGAATATCATGAGAAAACATCAAAAGAAGAATAATGAATACACAATGATTAAAGAGAGATTTGATGAAATGAAGAAGGAACTGGCAATTTACAAGGAGCTTGCATATTATAAGGATGTTCTGAATGATGCGGATTATTCATATTTGCAGAAGAAGGGCTTAAAGGAGCCGATTAAACAAATAAAAGAGGACTTGATGAGCAAGCCGGAGATTATAGAAATAAAAGGTATTAAGGGTGGTAAAATAGATTTCTATGATTCAAGAAATATATATATTCTCAATTCAAAATGGGTATATGCCTTTTTTGAGGATGGACATATAGCAGGCTCTGTTCTTCTTGAATACACTATTAATAATGGAAAAATCAATTGGCAGGTTATTAAGGTAATTACTGAATGACTAAGATCACTATATATAATTCCTCTGCAGGCAGTGGAAAGACATATCATATTACAAAGGAATATATAAAAGCAATATTACCAAAGCCATCCCAAATAAAATCCACACTTGCAATCACATTTACAAACAAAGCAGCTGCCGAAATGAAGGAAAGGATAATTTCATCATTAACTGACATTGTATTTAAATCAGAAGATAAAAAAAATACTGAATTAATAAATGAATTATGCCTTGAAATGGGAATGGATAAAAAGCAGATTATTGAAAAATCACAAATAGCATTAAAAAGCATACTATACAGGAATAAATTAACAAATGGATATTCTGACTTTTCTGTAATGACAATAGATAGTTTCACAAATAGAATGATAAAAACATTTGCATTTGATTTGGATCTTCCTGTAAATTATGGTATTGAGATGGAATTTAAGGGAATATTGCAACGCCTTATTGATTCACTTATTTCATCAATTAATGAGAAAAATAGTAATGAGCATGCAAAAATATTACTTTACATATTTGTTCAATATCTTCTTTATAGAATGGATGATGGCAAGGGATGGATTCTTGATCAAAGTATTAGTGAAACAGT
>JAUVJU010000074.1 GCA_030592285.1 Caldifarciminota bacterium | reverse complement strand
TTTATATTAAGAAAGAAATAATTCATTAATAATATTGATGAAAGGAGAATAAGCGAATGAGAAAGGTTTACTATCCTAAAATCAGTAGAATAATCATAGTAATAATGGTATTGTTCATTATGATTATTACTAATGGGTGTTTAACAATGCAGTATTACCCAGCCAAGGTTGCAGAACCAGGGGAAGCGTATTTAGGATTTGGGATTCATGAAGAAACTTATAGTGGATTTGAAGGGGATTCTATCATTGGTTTTCCCGTTTTTGATGCAGTTTTCCTTAGATATGGATTACCAAATAATTTTGATATAGGATTTGATATACATGCAATAACGATTATACCATATATACTATCAATTAGTGGAAGAAAGCAATTTGATTTCAATAATGATTTAATACATTCTATTACCTTTGATGTTGGTTGTGGCATTGGGCTTGGTGCTCAGGGTCATACATCAATTAGTTTAATCAGAAATGATTTTGATTTTACTTTTGGATTGAAGAAATATGTTCTGTTAGGAGATCCATGGGATTCTATGTCTGATTTATTTAGAAATGAATTTATGATAAAAATATCAAAAAAATTCAAAAATGGTAAGTTAAATATAATGCCGATTATATATTATAAAGCAGTACAAACATATGATATTTATTCTAATGATTCTGAATCATTTCTGACTTATATTTCAAGGACAGAGTGGAGAAATAAACAGATAGGAATTGGAATTAGTTTTTATTTTGATTTATTTAAATCTCGTCAGGAAATGATATGAGGAAATGGAAAAGCAGGGGAAGAGGAAAGATGGATCCTCGATCAGGTCGAGGATGACACGAGAAAATTGTCTTGTCCTTACAAACATAACATAATGTTCAAATAAATACAAACATATTGGTGGACAGGTAAAGCCCTCAACATATTCCTTGGATTAATAAGGGCGGTTTGCGAACCAATATATTCCTCAAATTATTCGGAATATATCCTCAAATTATTCGGAATATATCTTCGGATTACTTAGGATATACCCGTACAAATACCTCGGATTACAATGGATAACAAACCCAGAGTAGAAGGCACGGCACGCCGTGCCCCTACGGCAGATAAGATAGATTCCAACATATTCCTCGAATTATTCGGAATATATCCTAAAATTACTAATGATGCACATATTCCTCACATTATTCGGAATATGCTTACATGCGGAATGGCATAAAAAAATCCCACAAAGAGTGGGATTTTTAAACTAAGTGTGGGATGGGAAATCCCTAAAAAAAATGGCGGGAGCGACGAGATTCGAACTCGCGACCTCTTGCGTGACAGGCAAGCGTTCTGAACCAGCTGAACTACACCCCCGTGATTTTAGTATAATATTTATACATAAAAAGTAAAATTTGTCAAGACCGAGTAAGTTCTTTTTCTTCCAAAATGGAATGAAATAACAAATTATGAAACACATCATTCTTGCAAACAGATTCACGCATTGTGCCTTCATATATCATTCCGAGTTTTTGAATTACCTTTTTTGATGCTTTATTATCCTGGAAATGTCTTGCCCATATTCTATGCAGTTTAAGTTCTTTAAATCCAAATTCCAAAACTGCTTTTGCTGCTTCGGTTGCAATGCCTTGTCCACAATAGTCATGTGAAATAACAAACCCAAGTTCGGCATTTCTATTTTTAATATCCATATTGGGAAAACCCACTGTTCCAATAAATTTACCATTTGATTTTAATTCAATGCCCCAATCATAATGATTGCCTTCTTTATATGCTTTAAGAGTGAGATTAATAAAAACCATTGTATCATTTGTGCTAATATGTGTATTCCATAAAACATATTGTGTTATAATATCATGAGAGGCATATTCAAACATATAATCAATATCAGATATCCTGATATCTCTTAGTATTAAGCGTTCTGTATCAATTATTGGGAATATATTATTATCTGTCATGCATCAATATTCACTACAAATTTAGCATGTTTCTCAATAAATTGTTTTCGCGGTTCTACTTCACTGCCCATAAGAATTGTAAATATCCTGTCTGCTTCAACTGCATCGTCAAGATTAACAATCTTTAATATACGCTTTTCAGGATCCATTGTTGTTGACCATAATTGATCCGGATTCATTTCACCAAGACCTTTATATCGCTGGATCCGTGGTTCTTTTTCAAAGTTTTTTAGAATCTGCTCCAATTCTTCATCCGAATAAGCGTATTCCAGATTATTTTTCTTTTTTACCATATATAGCGGCGGCTGAGCAATATATATATGACCCTTTTCAACTAATTCACCCATATATCTGTAAAAGAAAGTTAATAGCAGAGTTCTGATATGTGCTCCATCAACATCAGCATCAGTCATTATAATAATTTTATTATATCTTAATTTACTTATATCAAAGTCCCCTTCCCCTACACCAGTTCCAACTGCTTGAATAATGGTTCTTATGGTGTCCTGAGAAAGAATTTTATCAATCCTTGATTTTTCCACATTAAGGATCTTACCTCTTAATGCAAGAATTGCCTGAAATGCTCTATCCCGTCCCTGCTTTGCGCTACCTCCTGCTGAATCACCCTCAACAAGATATAGTTCGGTTAATGCAGGATCCTTTATCTGACAATCAGCAAGTTTGCCGGGAAGTGATGCTGAATCCAATGCACTTTTACGCCTTGTTAATTCCCTTGCTTTTCTTGCAGCAATCCTTGCTCTTGCTGAAACAATTGCCTTTTCAATTATTTTATTGGCAACTGAAGGATTTTCTTCAAAAAACTTTGATAATGCTTCGCCAACTGTTGATTCAATAATACCCTTTATCTCACTATTGCCAAGTTTGGTTTTTGTCTGCCCTTCAAATTGAGGGTCAGGCAATTTAATGGAAATAACCGCTGTAAGACCTTCTCTTGTATCATCTCCTGATATTGAAGGAAGATTTTTTAGTATTTTATTCTTTTTGGCATAATCATTTAATGCTCTTGTAAGGGCACTTTTAAATCCAACTAAATGTGTACCGCCTTCTCGGGTTCTTATATTATTTGCAAATGAATATAAATTGGTTGTATAGGAGGTATTGTACTGCAAGGCAATTTCTGCCTGCACCTTGTCTTTTTCTGCCTGAATGTGAATTGTTTTATGCAGTGTTGTTTTGTTTTCATCAAGGTAAGATACAAATTCCTTGATTCCACCCTTAAATTTGAAATTGTGATGTTTGTCTCCTGTCTCATCCCTTTTATCTATTATATTGATCATTAAACCGCTATTAAGGAAAGCCAATTCTCTTAATCGTTCAGAAAGCAGATCAAATGAAAAATCGGTCTCAGTAAATATATCATTATCGGGAATAAATGTAATTTCAGTGCCTCTTTTTTTTGTATCTCCAATTACTTCCATATCCTTTGCAGGAATTCCTTTTTCATACTTTTGATAATAAATTCTGCCATCTCTATAAATCGTTGCTTCAAGCTGCTGAGAAAGAGCATTTACCACTGAAACACCAACACCATGAAGACCACCTGAGATCTTATATGTTTTATCATCAAATTTACCGCCTGCATGGAGTACGGTCATAACAATTTCAAGGGCAGGTCTTTTCTGAGTGGGATGCATATCAACAGGGATACCTCTTCCATTGTCAATAACAGTAACGGAATTATCCTTATTTATAGATACATCAATCTTATCACAGGTTTTAGCAAGTGCTTCATCAATTGAATTATCAACAACCTCAAAAACCAAATGATGTAAACCCCTTCTACTTGTATCGCCAATATACATGGCGGGTCTTTTCCTTACTGCTTCAAGTCCCTTTAGAATTTTTATTTGCGAAGCATTATAATTAGTTGTCATTAAGCCTCCGGTTTAACTTTTAATTTTAGATCATCAATTCTAATATTTGGATAAACCCTTCTAAGTTCAAGAAGAATCCTATCTTTCTGCATATTCATTTCAAACAAGTATGATGATGAATCACAATTGATCTGTAATTTATTGCGTAATAGTGCATCAATAGATGAATGAGCGGCAAGATTTTCTCCTGCAATATTATTCCAATCAATACTATTAATATTTTGCTCTTTTTGATATTTATCACTTACCTTATTTTTTAATTTATCTACAAAATTTGAAATATGCTGCGGTTCATTCATAATCTTATTATTATATAGTAATATTTTTACTTTACAAGTAAAATCTATTAAATGTGGTTACCAATAAAAAATGTTCCCTTTTTTGTAGGTTTATTCCGAATAATCTGAGGAATAAATTACGCAAATCATTTATTTCTTATTCTTTCTTTTTTTTTCCTTTTATCTTTTCTTTTTATCTTTTCCACTCCGTCACACAAGTAAAGGTACATTCCGAATAATCTGAGGAATGTATTGAGCAGGAGTAATTCGAGGAATATATTGTGCATTGTATGCAGCAAACAGGGTGAATGTAAGGATGTATTGATTCTGAATAATTTGAAGAATATATTCCTCTTCTTTCTTGTCCTCCTCCGCTATTAGCATTCTTATGTGCAATAGAAGGGACATTTTTTTATGGTAATAACAGTAAAATCTATTGAAAATATGATAGATTCTCAATCTCCACAAGAACACATTTGTGATAAATAACATCAATATTGTGTGTATTACAAAATCTAATCAGTTTAAACGATTCAGCACCGGGTTGAAACCACACAATCTTGATCTTTTTACTGCTAATTTCTTCAAGCACTTTTTCTGCATTTTGAGGTGGAATTATTATTGAAACAGCATCAATATCTTGTTCAATTGATTCTATTGAAGGATATACCTTTATTTTGTCAATTTCCTTGATCTTTGGATTAACGGGAAATATATTGTAATCCTTATGGCTAATAAGATGAAATACTTTGTATCCGTATTTATTAGTATCATTACTTGTTCCAACAACAGCAATATTTTTTGATGAAAAATATTTTTTAATAATTTTATCCATAATTTACTCCTCTCCAAATATATCACAATTTACCAATAAATTGTATTTTTTCAAATTATTTTTTTCAATTAAATCAATTAAGTAATTCTTAACCTTTATTTTTACTGAATGTTCGGAATTTTTATCATAGATCAATAAATTTACATTAATAGAATCATTAATGATCTTAATTGAAAATTCAACAATGTATTTACTCAAATCAAGAATTGCATCTTCAAGTGAAAATGGGCTCAAATAGAAATTATTATTACTTTTGTCCTTTAAACAGTGTAGATCATCAACGCCATAATAGAGATGATCAACCAAATATATTTTTCCATCAATGATCTCCTTAATAATGAAAAATCGCTTTTCATTAGAATCTGTTACCTGAAGATTCCCATCAAGCTGTTTATATGGAGTATTATCAGCAAGACAATAATCACCATTTTTTGTTTTATATGCCAATTGCTTTTCTGAAAAAAAGTTAGCAAAATAGATTGGAGAATTAAACATACCTCTTATTTCATCGCCAAGATAGATGTTGTCACTATTAAATAGGATTATCATATCTGTTCTATGTGTCAAAAATGCCTCCAGACTGATTATTTGACTCAATTCATTTTCAAAACCAGCTATCATTCTAAATGGATAATTATTATATACATTAACAATATCCTTATTTTCATAACCACTTTTTAAAAAATCAATTGTAAAATCCCCAAATTTGGTTGGTTGATTAATATTACTTTCACCAACAAATAACATTGTTCTTTTCTTAACAAAATGAGGGATATGACTGTACTTGAATATATTATCAAGCATAGTATTTATATGGTTTATTTCAAATGTTCTTGAAGAATCAGTTGTTAGGATCATCTGCCTATCCTGCATTTCAAAATAGGGTTTTTTCATTAAAGCTCCCTGTTATATTTTTTTATTTTATTTTTTAATGCTTGATATTTTTCAACATTATTAACAAATATTGGTCCGAAAACGGATTTTCCTGTAAGTACCGGATCTGTTAATTTATCCTGATAGGATGCATATATTGGTGTTGTTGGTACCGGAGAAAATTCATTCATTAGTATTCTAAAACCCTTTGAATGTACGAATTCAGCTGTTTTTTCAATTTCATCAATTGTTTGACCGGGAATGCCGCCCATTATATACACATAAATATCCTTTAATAAAAGATCTGATTTGATAATTAAATCCATACCATTAATAATATGCTTAAAATCTGTCTTATTGTCAATACTTGTATGAAATGAATCTGATAGGGATTCAACACTTAATGCAATGCGTCCTGTATTTAATGATAGTATCATTTCAATTACCTGTTCATCAATATATGAAATATGTAATCCATTTGAAAAGTGAAATCTTAAATTATAATTTTTATCCCGTATCTTTTTGAATAATGGAAAAAAGTGTTCTTTCTTTTTATATAGTAAAGCATCATCATAGAATGCAATATCTGTAATACCAATATCTTCAAGATAATCAAGCATTTTTATTATACAATCATGATCAAATGCTCTAAAAACGGGATTTAAATTTCCAATTGCACAGTAAGTGCATCTAAATGGACAGCCCAATTGCGTAAATACGGCAGCACTGCTGTTATTTTCATATAGATCATAGGCAGGCAGCAAGTCATCATAATCATAGGATTTTAGCCCTTTTAGGGTAGTGTGTTTATTAAGGAATTCAGGCAGTGAATTTATGTCTGAGGAAAAAACAAGATCAGGTTTGAGTGATTTTGCATGTTCAGGCATAAGGCGAGCATAAACCCCGCCAAGAACAATTACTGCATCTGAATATTCCCTAATTGAATTAATGATTTCTTCTATACCAGGATACCAGTAGGTCATCATTGATGTAATGAAAATATAATCAAATTTATTTTCCTTAATATAATCACAAAACTTATTATTATCTACACCATATCTATAATACTGTCTGGGGAAATCCTTTAAAATGGCAGGTCTTTCTATTTTTATCTTGTGGAAATTCCCTGTTGAAAATTCTTTATCAGGAATATATTTATCAAGGTATTGTGAATGCCTGTCTAAAAAATCAAATAATTCAATATTAATATTATTTTTTCTTAAAAAGCCAGCAATATATAGAAGTCCAAGGGGTTTTAGCCAATAATCAAAACAGGCGAAATCATAGATTGGGGGATTTACCAATAATATTTGCATATTCAAAAAGGTATCTTTTCTTTGAGCAGTATGTTGGGAATTCAATAAATGATTTTGTAGCAAATAACAAACTATAGATAATTTCTCTGTAATTACAGTAAGTATTTATTTGATCTTCATTAAGAACTATTTCACTTTCAAAATGCATTCTTCTTGGATTGATATATACATTATTATGTTTAACGGCAAAATGCAGATGATAGCCAGTTGAAGATCCACTGTTTCCAACATAACCGATAATGTCACCCTGTTTTACAAATTTGCCAGGCTGCGAATTTTTGGAATATGACTGCAAATGCATATATTCCGTTTCATAGCCATCATCATGTTCAATAAAAAGAACTCTTCCGCCATATCTGTCAAGGAATTTATGTTTAATGATTCCATCAGCAGCTGCATAAACTGGTGTTCCACGCGGTGCTGCATAATCAATTGCCTTATGCGGCAGATATATTTTTAGAACAGGATGAAGCCGCTTTTGAGTAAAACCAGAACTTATGCGTGAATAGAATGCCATTGGTGCCTTAATGATCTTCTCATTAAGGGAATTCCCATCCATATCAAAGTAACCGCTAAAATCATCATCCTTGTAATAAAAGCCCTCATACAATCTCTTATCTGTTTCATACGAAGCATAGAGGATCTTACCATAAGTGTATAATTTATCATTGATAAATATCTTTTCCACCAATATCTCAAATTCATCATTTTTGCTTCTATTTGAATTGCAGTCAATTTCCTTTGCAAAGATATATGAAAAATTCTTCACTAATTCAGGACCTTCCCCTAATGAAATAAGGGTTTCATAAAGATTTGTCTTGATCCTTCCTGAAATATATGCTGTATGAATTTTTTTCTCATTTGGTTTCTTGAACATATTGAAACTATTTCCATCATATTCCACAATATAAATATCTACAATGTTTTTTCTGTATTCAAGTTGTCTGAAATTCATATCGCTGTTAGTGAAAACATAAATCTCTTCATTTGCCATACATTGTTTTAGATTGAGTGTTTTTTCAAATTGAAGAATTATGGAATCCCTGATATTTTGTTTAATACCTGCTTTTTTTAATATACTGATAATAGTGGTGTTTTTCTTAATGGAATACTTAACACCAATAAGATCTTTGCGATGATCATCATTTTGAGCAATAAGCCCATAAATAGTGAAGACCAAAATAATAGGTATTAGAATAAAATAATAATAGAATTTTTTCAATCCTTTAAACCACTCCTTGCATAACTTGCTATTATTTGCTTTTGAGCAATGAAAAATAGAACAATCAGCGGAAGTACCACAAATGTTGAGGCAGCCATTAATAATGTATAATTAGTTGATTGCTCTTGAATAAAATATGCCAATCCAACCTGTACAGGTCTAATAGAATCCGAGTTGGTGACAACAAGGGGCCATAAGAATGAATTCCATGAACCAATTATTGAGAAAATTGAAATTGTTGCAAGAGCAGGTTTTGATAATGGCACTACCACCTTAAATAAGAAACCCAGGTCGGAATATCCATCAATAACTGCAGCATCATACAGATCCTTTGGTATTGTCTTGAAATGCTGCCTTAAAAGGAATATGGAAAATACATTTGCTGTCCATGGAACGATCAAGGCATAGTATGTATCAATCCATCCGAATTTCATTAATATTAGATAACCGGGAACAATATACACAGGCATTGGTATCATCATAACGGCAAGCATACCAACAAAAAGTATTTCCCGTCCTAAAAAATCAAGACGGGCAAAAGCATATGCCGCTAATATGCTTGTAATAAGTACCCCTGCAAGTGTTGATAATGCCATGAAAATTGTATTAAGAAAATATCTTCCAAAATTCACCTTTGACCATGCTTCGGAATAATTAGAAAGATCAATCTGAGAGGGAAGCATTGTCGGAGGGAATTGAACTGCCTCATAGGGCGTTTTAAGTGATGTTGACATCATCCAGAAAAATGGGAATATCATTGATACTGCACCAATACCCAACACAATATAAACAAGAATATTAGAATGTCTTCGCAATTTATTCATAATGGACATTTTTCTCTCCAAATCTTTTTTGCAGAATTGTTAAAGCCAATACAATAATAAACAGTATAAATGCAACTGCGGTTGCATATCCATATTTTAGAAAATTGAATGCCTTATCAAAAAGATAATAAACAACAACATTGGTTGTACCGAGCGGACCACCTGGCGGAGGACCTGTCATCATCCATACAGGAGCAAAGACCTGAAAACTAATAATGGTTGTCATCATTATTACATAAAAAGTGGTTGGAGACAATAAGGGTAATGTCAAATGCTTGAATGCCTGCCATGCACTTGCTCCATCAATGGATGCTGATTCATAATAATGGTTGGGAATATTTTGAAGTCCTGCAAGGAAAATGATAATATTATAGCCAAGGGATTTCCAAATTGTCATTATTGAAAGTGAAAATAGAGCAAGAGATGGCCCCTTGAAAAACAATGGTAATTTTCTCTGGAAGATCATTTCAAAAACGCCTCTTGGTTCATCAAGCCATAAAAGCGGATCAAGTCCAATAATCTGTAAAAAGTAATTTGCAACACCAATACGCGGATGATATATCCATTTCCAGACAATACTTATTGCAATTATTGATGTAACAACAGGTAGAAAATATGCTGTTCTAAAAAGACCTTTAACCTTTAAGTTTTGATTAAGAAGAACGGCAATAAATAATGAAAGGATCACAACACCCGGCACTACTGTAATAACATACCAAAATGTATTGCTAAGTGCTATCCAGAATTCAGAGTCCTGTAATACGGATAAATAATTATTGAAACCTACAAAACCCTTTGAACCCGCAATGCCCCAATTATAGAAACTAATTCTTAATGCATAAAGAATAGGTGTAAACCTAAATATAATAATAATTATTAAGGCAGGGAACAAAAATAACATTCCCTTAATAAAGAGTTTTCTTCTACTATACATATCTTACAATTATATTAACAAAACTTTATAAAGTCAATATAATGTTTGAGAAATTGTATGAATAAGAAAAAAGTATTATTCTTAATTATTCCTAATTATTCCTAATTCTTACTCATTCCTGCTTTGGTTTGTCATTCCTGCGAAGGCATATTCCGAGTAATTCGAGGAATATGTGCGTCATTAGTAATCCGAAAAATATGTGCGTCATTAATAATTTGAAGAACGTATTAAAATCCATTTGTATTACCTTATTTCTATTCAATTCTGTCATCGTATACATTAAATATTGTATTAATAACCAAAAGCAGTATTATCAAATAATGGTAATAA
>JAUVJU010000008.1 GCA_030592285.1 Caldifarciminota bacterium | reverse complement strand
CTCTGCTTCTTTTTCATATTTTTATCTCTCTCTTTTTATTATTTCTTCTTCTTTGCTTTTTTCATTTCCTTTTCATTACATTCGTACGCATATTCCGAATAATTTGAGGAATATGTTGATGGCTTGTTGACCTGTCCAGCAATAACTTTATCTTAATTTTTTATCATTATTATCTTTGTACGGACAGGGCTCGACCTGTCCACTAATAATTAATTTTATATCCACTTTTGATTCTTGTCAATAGATTCTTAATAAATCATTCACAAGAGTGGACAAAATCTTATTCAAATATTTTATTTTTGAGAAATCGCAACATCTTGAATATTCTAATTATTTCCGTATAATAATTAATATGAAAAGAGAAAAAGCATTAAAGACAATTAAAAGTATTTTAAAAAAGAATGGTGCGATTAAGATTAGTTTGTTTGGTTCTTTTTCAAGAAATGAAGAAAAACAATATAGCGATATAGATGTATTAGTGAAATTCAACAGAAATATGGGATATTTTGAATTTATAAAAATCGAGAATGAGTTATCAGAGAATATTGGGAGGAAAGTAGATTTAGTAACAGAAGAAGCAATAAACCCATTTATGATAGACAGTATAAAAAAAGATGAAATGATACTATATGAAACAAAAATTTAAAGATATTATAAATTCATTACAATAAAATAATTGCATATTTGCATCCTCCGTCCCCTCTCCAGCACCCAAATATGCTATTATGACAAAAAAGGAGATACTAATGAAAAAACTATTTATTCTGATAATCGTATTAATTATGCTGCTCTTAGTGGGATGTGGCAATAATAAGGACGAAAGTGGAATTACAAAGGTTGTTTTCTGGCATGTAATGGGAGGACCATCAGGAGATGCTTTAAAATCACTCATAGATTCATTTAATACATTGAATCCTGATATTAAGGTTGTTCCTGTTTCAGTGGGTAATTACAATGCACTTTCACAGAAAATTATGGCTTCTATTCAAAATCCACCTGTAATGTCGCAAATGTATGAATCATGGACAATGGAATTATACGAAGCAGACAGATTAGCACCACTTGAAGAATTACTTTCAAAAGAGGAATTGGATATTATTAGAAATGATATGTTTGAAATTTTTGTAAAAGACAATACTTTTAAGGGTGTTATGGTATCTTTGCCCTTTAATAAATCCGTTCCTGCATATTTCTATAATAAGGATAGGTTCAAAGAATTTGATATTGAATCTTTCCCCAAAACATGGGAAGAATTTTTTATTGCCATGAAAACATTGACTATAGATAAAGACAAAGATGGAAATATGGATATTTATGGAACAGCATTTAATATCAATACCTGGATGTTTGAATCCCGACTCCTTCAATTCAATGGACAGCTTGTTGATGAATCATTAAATCCTCTCTTCAATTCACCGGCAGCAATAAAGGCATTGCAGATTGATAAGCAGATGCTTGATATAGATAAGACCGCTTATATTACAACTGGCTATCAGCATCAGGATGATTTTATTGCAGGTAAGATTTCAACAATATTCGGTTCCTGCGTGTCTCTTTCATTCATTTTAGTAGCTGAGCCGCCATTTGAACTTGGAGTTGCTCCTGTACCCAGTGCTGATAGAGATGCTGTTTTAATCTCCGGCACAAATGTATCTGTTTTTTCCAAAGCATCAGAAAAGGAAAAGAAAGCAGCCGTAAAATTTATTAAATGGTTTATTTCACCTGAAATTCAGGCAATCTGGTCATCAGAAACCGGTTATTTGCCTGTAAGAAAAAGTTCAATGGAAACAGATATGTTAAAATTGCAATTTGAAAAATATCCGGGACTTAAGAGTGTATATAATCAATTGGATTATGCATTCATGGAGCCACAGGATAATATCTGGTATTTAGGAAGACAGATTTTAGGCAAATCATTAGAATATATTATTAAGGGTAAACAAGATGCAATGGAAGTATTAAATAATGCAGCTGATGATTATAGAAAGGAATTAAAAAACAATTAATTTACTTAATTAACAATATGTAATCATTTTCATTTAGAAAATAACTGAAATCACTAATATATTCATTGTCAACCCAATTAATTTCACTTAATTTATCTAATGATTCAGGATAAGTCCCATACTTTACAAAATATATTTTTAGTAGATAATCAATGTTTTCCTTATTATATGTTATATTTGCAATATCTTCTACATCAGGGTTTGATATAAGAGAAAAAGTATATTCAAATGATAATATACCAGCAATGCCTGCTAAAACAATAAAAGAAATAATCAAAATCCATGATACTATTGCAAATTTATTTATTTTTATTTGCCTTTTATTTTCATCATGCCTTTTCTTGTGAACTTTCTTCGTCTTTTTAATAATTCCAAGTTTTAATAAATTATAAATGGATTGATAAGTAATATATTTTCCAAGTCCTGATATCCTTACAAGCTCTTTTAGATCCCTTGAACCATCAATGATCTCCATAAGCCGCTTTTCATCATTACCTATATTGTCCGGGACTTCTACCTTAGAATTCAATTCAAAGCACATTGAAGAAGATGGAAGTGAAGAAAGGATATTAGGCCATTCATCTATTCTCCGCATTCCCTCCATAATAAGTCCCTGTGTATTCAAATTAACCTTAAATTTGGAGTTTTCATACATTATTATATCTTCAATAAATTCGTATGATCCTGATTTCCATATGAATAGTTCATCAATAACTTCCTGAATCTTGAAATGAATAATGGCAATCCAAGTGCTTTCATTAATATATTTTTCTGAAATAAGGAGTGATTCATATGGTTTCATTGTTTCTTTATGCAATAAACTTATTTTATCAAAATCTGCCTCTGTAATTTTTCCGCTATTTACTAGGTATTCCTTAATTAATTCCTGAACCCCTGATCTCTTGTAAATAGCAGCATTTACTTTTCCTTTTATAAATCCCACTTCTACCTGATCGCCCTTATTAACAAGTGTTAAGACCCCTGTCTTTTCTGTTTGTGATATGAATCCCATTAGATTGGGAATATCTTCTAAACTTTTTATGCGCCCTTTCATTTGCCTTTCCTCATAATAATGATATTAGAAATATAGATAATTATCAAAATAATCATGATTATAATACTATTAGGGAATACAATGGAATTCAATACATAGGGATTTCTGACAATAAAAATTTTATCTGAAAATAATAAAATGATTAAACTAACCATTAATGAAATATTTAGATTCCCTTTGAAAAACTTTCCCTGAATAATTCTCCCCGCCCCTGGAAACACTAATGACATTATTCGTATTTTCTTTATTTTTCTTTTATCTGTCATTCTAATCATACTTTCATATTTTCGCGACCTTAAAGTATCTGATATTGTTGAATCCAAAATGTCGAAGCATTTACTGCACACCTTTTGCTCATTAAATATCTTTGTCTTGCTTTCAAATATGATTTCCCCACAGGTAAAGCATTTTCTTAATTTCATTTTGTGTTTTAATAGAGTTCCTATAATTCCTGATAATATCAGTGATATCAAAGAAATAAAAACAATAACATCCATTTTTATACCCATTATTACAGGTGGACTTGCTAATTGATTTCTTTTTACAAATTCATTCCATAAATATTGCTCTGGAACTCCACAATCAATAAGTTCTGTATTATAATAGCCCTTAACAGAATTCTCCATAAAATTATTTATAAGATCATGATTTAATCTTGTTGCTTTGAGCATTAGATCATTTGATTCGTTCAAATCCAATCTATCAATATATATTTGTGCCAAATTGTAATATGGCTGTGGTAATTTCGGAGATATTTCAATTGCTTTTTGATAATGTTCTTCCGCCTTAGAATATAATCCCATGAAATACATAAGATTTCCAATATTATTATATATCTCCCCTGATTCTTCTCCTGTGATCAAAATTTTATTATACTCCATTTCTGCTTTTTCAAAATAACCGCCTTTTTTATACAATAATGCTTTAGCAAAAAATAAAGAGTTGGTAAATGGTTGTTCAATAATATGTTTATCAATTTTTTCTATAAGTGGGCTATCCCATCCATAATAGTTTGCCTTTACTATTACAGAAAGATTGTCATCAACATTCATTTTACCAAGAATATGATTTTCAACATTAAAAAAGATTGGCATACATATAATTATTATCAACAAAAGACCAATAACTAACTTTTCTCTTCTTCTTATAAAAATATAATTAATTAATGATATGTAAAAAATCCACAAAAGTGGATTTATTTGTAATATCAAAGGTAAAAAGATAATTATAATAACAATAATTCTTTTTTGAAATAATGTAAGTTTCTTAGATAAATTATTTGAAAAAGCATAAAAAATTCCATTGATATTCTTAATAAATAAAAGTAAAGTCAAAATTATGAAAAGTGAAAAAACAAAATATCTGATAAAAGTTAGTATATTATATAAAATACAAAATCGATTAAATATGTCATAAAAAGAATTCTTTAACATCTTTAATATTAAAGCAGTATTTTCAAATCTAAAGTTTAATAATGATATTTTTAAAAAATTATACATTATACCCATATTAAATGGATCTATTTGATTAGCATATAATAATAATTTCTCCGCATCTTTAATGTTTGATCTATTATAATATTCATCAAGTGCAGCAATGTTAATAAATAATGCTGCCTCTGGGATTGCAATAGCCCCCAACTTATATTTTATTGGAACAAATTGCTTCAATTCATTTTCTATTGCTTCTTTTACAGAATGGATTCTGAAAAGTTCAAACATTCTCATATGAATGATATAATCTAATCCCGCCTTTTCTGATGCAATGTTAAAATAGTACATTGCTGAATCAGGATTATCTGTATAGTGAAAGGTGAACCCATAAGCAAGATAAACAAAAGGATTATTATTTCCTTTTTTTATAATACCAGAATACTGTAATCTCATTTGTTTGAAATCAATGTCGGGAATATATCCCTCACCCTTAATAACTTCAGCATAAGTATCCGAAAAAACAAAAGCATTCTTTTCAAGTATAAGTAAGTTATTCAAATCATCATTAACAATATCACCTGAAATAAATATTGCAAATAAGAACAATAAAATCAATAACTGTTTTTTCATTTTTTTATAATTGCTACCGGGATTAATATCAAATAACCAAGTACAAGCAGTATTGGTGCAATATGAATGTCTCCTATGATAAGTAGTACAAATCCAATGAATAGCGAAACAAATGCTCCTGCAAAAAACATTAAACTAAGCTTTGAAAACTTTAATGGATGATCATTATCATCGATTTTCTTTTTCATTTAATCTCCTTAATTACAAAATCAGAACCATTTATTGTAAAAACATCAAAATCACTTCTAAATTTAGAAAATGACACTTTACCTGAAATGCCATCATAGTATTCCATTTGTTGCAAATAGTTTATAATACTTCTTCTTGTATTATATCCATTTTTTATTAATCTTGCAAGAAGATTAAAAGTATCATAGGACAGCATAGCAAACCTGTCTGGTTCAACATTATATTTTTTTCTGAATTTAAGTTTGAAATTAATATATCTTTCAGAATATTTATTTATTCTCTTTGGTACAAATATCAAACTATTCTGAATATAATCCTTTGCTAATCTAACAAGATCTTCATTATACCATGAATCACTACCCAAAAGCAGTGTATTAATATCATAATACATCATTTGTGTTGAAAGAAGTATTGCATCTTCCGGTGACACAGGAAGATAAATTGCATCAATATTCATCTCTATAATTACATTCAGTTTATCTGTAAAATCCGTTGTGCCTGGAATATATGAAATTTCAAATGGTATATCAACTCCCTTTTTCAATGCTTCATCAGAAAATGCTGTTGCAAGAGTTCGTCCATAAGAATCATCCGGAAAAATTATTCCAACACTTTTTATGCTATCATCATTTGCTACATAGTCCGCTGTAAATCTTGCCTGCTCAATAAGGGTTTTATTAATGAGAAATATATTCTTCCCAAAATTCATTAATTCCCCATTGGTTGCTACCGGTACCAATATTGGTAACACCTTTCTATCAAATAAATATGCTCCGACAGCCGTTGTTTCCATTGAACTAACTGGTCCTATAACTGCAATAAAGGATTTATCCTTATAAATACTATCAATTATTTTTGCTGTTCTTATAGGATTACTGAAAGTATTAAAAATAACATAATCAATATCATCCTCATTCTTTGCTATTACAATCCCTTTTCTTACTGATTCTCCAAAAGGTGCAAATTCACCTGTTGTTGGTAGGAGTATTGCTACCTTTGCCCCAGTTCCCGTTGCACTTTCCATTTCAAGAATATATTCTCTTGTATAGAATGATTCAGGATGTTCAATAATCAATTTTTGTCTAAAATACTCTGCTTTCTCAAATTCACTGTCTTCAAAATTAATTGCATATAGTCTAAAAAGCATTAATGGAAATAGCGTTTCAACAGAATAATTATAAAGCATATATTCAATCTGAGCGGGCTCTAAATATGAATTTATATATCTTTTAACTCTATTAATAGCAGTGTTATAATTACTGTTGTTTTTATTTGTAAACATAATTATTTCCATCAGCCATTTTGATGCTTCAAAATATTCTGATTGTGTAATAAAATAATTTGCCGTTTCAATCCGCATTATATTGGTACGCTTTTCAAATGGAAACATTGATGAAATACTATCAGCCAAAATGATCTTATTATCAAAACTATATTTCCATGTATATGTTTTATAAAGCCCTATGTATGCTTCAATAAGGCGACCATTTTCAGGATTATTACTTATAAATTCATTTAAAAGATTCCTTGCTTTACCAAGTTCATTTTCTTCAATCAAGTTTAAGGCATCATCTATTTGATTTCCCCATACAAATAAAACACTAATTAATAATAATATAAATATTTTAATCTTCATTTGTTTCCTCAATAATGTTTAATATCCAATCAATCTTTGCAGTTTTACTAAGCATTGCAGATACTGAACAATATTTATTCTGTGATAATTCAATTGCTCTTTTAACTTTTAATTCA
This sequence comes from Caldifarciminota bacterium, assembly GCA_030592285.1. GTDB lineage: Bacteria > Hydrothermota > 32-111 > 32-111 > 32-111 > JAUVJU01. The sequence goes on along the minus strand of JAUVJU010000008.1, from coordinate 25,034 downwards.
TCAAGACTATTGCCTATAATATTATAATTCATTTTTATCTTTGTAAAAACATGTGGATAATTATCATTCTTCTCAGCATCAATATCAATACTTAAATTTGAAAATTCCTGTTTCATTTTACCTAAAATTGATACAACATCCATTCCAGAGCATCCACCCAAACTCATTAATAAAAGTTCCATTGGAGTTGGAGCAGTATCTTCTCCTCCAAATGTTAATGCAGTATCTATTGTTATACTATGCTTTCTTTCATTTTTTGCAGTGAATTTCATTTTACCTTCATAATTTATTTGTATCATTGTTACTCCTTTTTGTTTATTTGCATATTATATGCCAATTTTTGTTCATTTGGCATATAATCTATGATCAATTTACCATTAAGATGATCAAATTCATGCATAAATACTCTTGCAAAAAGATCCTTTAAAGTTCGTTTCTTCATATTATTATTTTTATCTAAATATTTAATATCTAAACTTACAGGTCTATTAATTAATACATATAATTCTGGGAAAGAAAGACAGCCCTCTTCCTCATTGTATGATTCTTCTGATTTACTGATGATCTCCGGATTAATAAGAAATTCTATCTCCTCTTCAAAATCAATTAGCATTATTCTTTTTGCAACACCTATCTGATTTGCTGCAAGTCCAATACCTCCTGAAATACTCATTGCCTTACTCATATCCCTTATTAATCGTCTGTAATAATCTGTTACTTTTAGAATTGTCTCCGATTTTATTCTGAGTATAGGGTCTGGGTATATTCTAATTTTCATTATTACCATCTTTTATATTAATTGCAAGTTCTTCCAATTGTTTTTCACCAATTGCTGATGGACAATTCTCCATTAATCCAATTGCATTAAGGGTTTTCGGGAAAGCAATAACATCCCTAATATTATCCAAACCAAGCATAAGCATTACTAATCTATCAATTCCGGGAGCAATACCACCATGTGGCGGAGCACCATACTTAAATGCTTCAAGGAGAAATCCAAATTTTTCATTTACTGATTCTTCATCAAAGCCGACAATTGCCATTATTTCTTTCTGAATCTCAATTTTATGAATTCTTATACTTCCCGATGCAATTTCTACGCCATTACAAACAAGATCATATAGTTCACCCTTAACAGAAAGTGGATTTTCCTTGATCTTTCCGATAAATTCCTTTTTTGGCATTGTGAACATATGATGACATGGTTCATATTTGTTTTCTTCTTCATTCCACTCAAATAATGGATAATCTATTATCCAGAGAAATTTAAAAATATCTTTATTATATAATTTCTTGCAATCACCAATTTTTTTCCTCAATAATCCTAAATGCTGGAGAGTTTTGTTCTTTTTACCAGACATGATAAACATTATACCATTATCAGAGATCAATGTAGAACTATCAAGGAATTTTGCAAATGGTCCGGAAACATTTCCATCCTTTACCTTCAAATATCCCAAGCCCGCTGCTCCTGCTGATTTAACGAATTCCGTTAATCTATCAATCTCCTTTCTTGGAAATTCTTCTTCAAAGATCAATGCTCCTGTGAATTCATTATTTTTGATTATATGTGATTCTGATTCCTGTGCCTGAATTGTAATATCAATAATTGTATTCTCAAATCTTGTATCGGGTTTATCTGTTCCATAAAGCAGCATTGATTTATCATAGGTTAATATTTCAAATGGAATATCAATATTTCTATTTAATACCTTTATAAATAAATGCTTCATCATTTCTTCTGTGATCTTAAAAATATCTTCCTTTTCAACAAAACTCATTTCAATATCAATCTGAGTATGTTCTGGTTGCCTATCTGCTCTTAGATCCTCATCTCTATAACAACGGGCAAATTGATAGTATCTGTCAAATCCTGAAACCATTAGTATCTGTTTGTATAATTGCGGTGATTGAACCAAAGCATAGAATTTACCTTTATGTACTCTTGATGGAACAATATAGTCCCTTGCTCCTTCCGGTGTACTTTTTGACAAAACAGGTGTTTCAATCTCAAGAAAACCATTTTCATTAAGATATTCTCTTATTACCTGATATGTCAAACTTCTCTTTTCAAAAATATTCAGCATATAATCTCTTCTCAAATCCAGATATCTGTATTTAAGTCGCAATTGTTCAGATGCCTTTATATCTTCTTCAATCACAAATGGTGTTACTTCACTTTTTGAAATTACTTCAAATGATTTACACTCTATTTCTACTGCCCCTGTTTTCATATCGGAATTGATCATCTCATCAGGTCTTTTTAATACAGCACCATTAATACTTATAACATCTTCCAATCTTGCACTTGACAATCTACTAATCATATCAGTATCATTTGAAAATACCTGAACAATTCCACTTCTATCTCTTATATCAAGAAATATCAGATTACCATGATTCCTTGTTTTTTTCACCCAGCCACAGATTTTTATAGTTTTCCCTTCCATTGATAAGTCAATGTTTCCACACATACAATCGCGCATTGCCGTATTAAATTTCTTATTGGTCATAAAATTGCCTCTTTGATTTTATCAATATTTCTTTCAACTTCTATTTGTTTTCCTGTATTCATATTTTTAATTTTCACTTTATTATCATTCATTTCTTCCTCTCCGCATATTATAGCAAATCTTGCATTAATTCTTGATGCAAATTTCATCTGTTTTTTTATTCCCTGATATTCAAATGTTATTTCTGTCTTAATGTTTGCTTCTCTCATCATATCTGCTATATTGGATGCATATTTCATTGTTTCATCATTGAAATATACTAATACTGCTTTTATTGAATATTCATCTATTATCCTATCCTTTACGCTTTTATCAATAGATATTAACAGTCGTTCAAAACCACCGGAGAATCCTACTGCCCCGATATTCTCTGCATCAAATTCATTACTAAGATAATCATATCTGCCACCGCCAATTATTGTTGATTGTGACCCAAGCTTGCCGCCTTCTTCAATAAATTCAAAGACCGTGCTTGAGTAATAGTCCAATCCCCTTACAATATTTGTGTTTTCAATATACTCAATTTTCCTGCGATCAAGAGATTCCTTTACTTGATTAAAATGTTCCGCACAATCATTACAAAGATAATCTATTGTTATTGGAGCATTTTTCACTGCCTCAATACAAGATTTATTCTTACAATCTAAAATACGAAGTGGATTATTATGAATTTTGATCTTACAATTTTCACATAGATTTTTATCATTTTTACTAAGAAAATCAATTAATGCTTTTTTATATTCAGGTCTGCACTTCTTACATCCAATTGAATTAATATGTAATTTCACATCCTTAATTTCAAATGAATCAATAATTGCTTTACCAATATGCATTATTTCACCATCTCTTTCCGCATTATAAGAATTAATGATCTCAACTCCATATTGATAAAATTCTCTAAATCTTCCTTTTTGAGGTCTTTCATATCTAAAAACAGGAGTAAAATAAAACAATTTTTTAATGTCTGCATTAGTTAATAAGTTGTTTTCTGATAAACTCCTATATAGAACCGCTGTTTCTTCCGGTTTAAGTGCAATCTTTTTTCCATTTTTTGAAGTAAATACAAACATTTCCTTATTAACAATATCCGACTGTTCTCCTATGCTTCTTATAAACAATTCGTAAGGTTCAAGGATTGGTGTTATTTCATACTGGAATCCAAATTGTTCAATTATATTTTCCACTCTATTTCTAACTGCTCTAAAAATAACGGATTCATTAGGTAAATAATCATTAGTACCTTTAATCTTTCTGAATTGCATATTTTCTCCTTAATCCGTTAAAAATCATTATTGCTGTAAACATTATAAGCATACCAATAATATCGGCAATAAAATCTCCCATTGATGTAATTCTTGTAGCAGTATACCTTTGATGAATTTCATCAATCATAGCAACAATTGGTATAAAAATTCCAATAATCAAAAAACTCTTAATAGTATTCATTCTATATGTTTTTCTTAAAGCATAATAAAGAAGTAAAGTAAATATAAGATATTCAAAGGAATGATAAACCTTATCAATATTATTACCAATAAAATTTATGAATTGAATAGATGATTTCATGAAAAGCTCTTTGATTGTTTGTACAATCATTCCAAGAATATTTCTTTTTCTATTTGGTTCAATACTAACAGAACTCATCACAAACATAATAATAAGCCACACTCCTGATGGTATCCAATAAATAATCTTGTTAAATTTAGTCCTCAATTTCACTAATTCCTTTGATTATAATATCTTCAATTTCTTCATCCTCTTCTACTTCACTAATACTATCCCTTAATGATTTCCATAAAAATAATCTTATCATATATGCCAGAAGCTCAATATATTGCTCTTCATATTCTTTTGAATATAGAAAAAGAATTATAATATTGATGCTGCTATCTTTATGTATAATGTCATCTTTTGTAATGCCTATAAAAATCTTGAATGTTTTATTCTCCATTTTGCTTCTTGGAATAAAGACACCGTTTTTTAATTGCATTGACATAACAGATTCTCTTTCTAAAACATTATTAATAATTTTTTCCTTATCTTCCTTTTCAATATCCTCATCCTCAATTAATTCCATTAATACCTGATTTAATTGAGCAGTATGAAGAATTTTTGTATGCAAATTTTCTTTCAGAAAATCAATGTTCATAGAATATACCTTTCTAAATCCTTATCCTCAAAAATATTACCTAAACTCTTTTCTACAAAATTTTTATCAATCACAATTTTCTTATTTTCAATATCGGGAGCATTATACATTATATCTTCCAGCACTTTTGTAATTACTGTTCTAAGCCGTCTTGCTCCAATATCCTCAATCTTCTGATTTGCAGAATATGCTTTTTCTGCAATAAGCTTTAATGCCTCATCATCAAATTCCACTTCAATGCCCTCTGTTTTAATCAATGCCTGATACTGCTTTGTTATTGCATTATCCGGTTCTGTAAGAATTCTGAAAAATTCTTCTCCTGTAAGTGAATTAAGTTCTGAACGAACAGGAAATCTTCCCTGAAATTCCGGCATTAGATCAGATATATTTACAGATGAAAATGCACCTGCTGCAATGAATAAAATATAGTCGGTTTTAACAGCCCCGTATTTTGTTGTTACAGTTGTACCCTCTACAATAGGTAATAGATCTCGTTGAACTCCGCCCCTTGATACATCAACTCCCTCATATTTCCCTGTGGTAACAACCTTATCAATTTCATCAATAAAGACAATACCATTTTGTTCTGCTCTTTCCTTTGCTTTTTCATTAACAATTTCTCTATCAATTCTCTTGATTGTTTCATTTTCAATGATTATCTGTCTTGCATGTTTTACCTTCATTTTTTTCTTCTTCTTTTTCTTTGGTGCAATATTTTGGAACATATCCTGAATGCCTTCAAATGCTTCCATTCCTCCAATGCCCATAATATCAATTTTGGGACCGCTTTGTTCCATTACTTCAACTTCAATTTCTCTATCTTCAAGTACACCTCTTTCAAGCATATTACGAAATTTTTCAACTGTTTCCTTTTCCGCTTTTTCATTTCCCGGTAAAATTGCATCAAGTATTTTTTCTTCTGCTGCTTTTTCTGCTGCCTTGCTTACTTCCTTTGCCATTTCCTTTTCAACCATTGAATATGAAATATTCACTAAGTCTCTGATGATTGATTCAACATCCTTACCAACATATCCCACCTCAGTGAATTTCGTTGCCTCTACTTTTACAAATGGTGCTTTAACAAGCTTGGCAAGCCGTCTGGCTATCTCTGTTTTTCCTACACCTGTAGGACCAATCATTATAATATTTGATGGAATGATCTCATCTCTTATATCTCCTTCCACATTCATTCGTCTCATACGATTTCTCAGTGCAATAGCAACCATTTTTTTCGCATTATCCTGCCCAATAATATACTTATCAAGTTCTTTTACGATTTCTTTTGCATTTAACTCATTAAAATAATCCATTTAATCTCCTGTTTTTAATATTTTCTATAATTAATGATTATATATAAAATTAATGATTAATCAATATACATTTAAAATTGATTTATTGTAGGGGCATATTCTGAATAATTTGAGGATATATTCTGAATAATTTGAAGAATATGTTGCGTGCCGTGTCTTCTGCTTTAGATATATTATTTGTTCTGTAATAATCTATTTTTGTCAAGACCATTTTAAAGCCATCTTTAATTTGGTCGCGTCTATTTTAATGTTGCCTTTAATAGGGACGGTTGTCCATTTTGTCCACAAAGAATAATTTTTTATTCGTGGACAAAATGGACGACCGTCCCTAAATCTTTATCTTTATATTGTCTTAATAACTATATGGTCATTGGTGTAAATACATATATCGGCAACAATCTTTAATGTGTGTTACTTATAGGATAATTTATTATATATAATCCCCCATAGTCATTTGCCACATATATTAATGAATCAACTACATATACACCCTCTGCATAATTTCCTGTATTGTAATGTGCTATTTCACGAGGATATTTAGGATTTGATACATTGATGATTCGCACTCCATTACAATCATTTGCTAAAAACACTAATGTGTCAACTACATATACACCCCATACCGGAGCATCTGTATCATAATATCCTATTTCATATGGATTAGTTGGATCTGATATATTAATAATGCATAGACCATTATTTTCATCTGCTACATATGCAAAAGTATCTACAATATGTACATCATTTGCCAGACCCTTTGTATTATAGTATCCTATTTCAATAGGATGAGTTGGATCTTCTACATTAACAATTCGTAAACCATCTTTACCTTTTGCAACATAAGCTAATGTATTCACTACAAATATACCTAATGCATATGGTCCATACGAATATTTATTCGTATTATAATATCCTATTTCAATAGGATGTGTCGGATCTTTTACATTGATAATTCGTACCCCATCATCACCATCTGCCACATAGGCTAAATCCTTTATTACATATACATCATATGCAGCACCATTTGTATTATAACATCCTATTTTATATGGATGAGATGGATTCTTTATATTGATTATCTGTAAGCCACAAAAACCATTTGCTATATATGCAATCGTATCTACTGCATATACACCATACGCAGAACCATTTGTAGCATAATGTCCTATTTCAATAGGATGTGTTGGGTCTTTTACATTGATAATACATAAGCCATCAGTACCATCAGCTACATACAGTATTGTATCTTTTGCATATACACTATATGCCCGTTTTCTCGCATCATAAGAACCTATTTCACTTAGTACTGTGGGATTTTTTACATTAATTATTCTTAATCCATCACCTTCATTTGCTACATAAGCCAAACTATCCTTCACATATATATCTACAGCATTGCTTTCCATGTAATAATACCCTATTTTGAGTGGATTTGTTGGATCTTTTACATTGATAATAAGCAATCCATCATTGTCTCCAATATACACTAATGTATCAATTACATATATGCCCTTTGCATAACTACCCATATCACAATGCCCTATTTTATATGGATGTGTTGGATCTTTTACATTGATAATACATAAACCATTCTTACAATCTGCTACATATACTAAACTATCTATTATATATAAATCATATGCATAATCATCTGTATCATAATATCCTATTTCATGTGGATATGTTGGGTCTTTTACATTGATAATTCGTAATCCATCAGCATAATCCGCTACATAGGCTAATGTATCAATTACATATATTTTCTTTACAACACTACCTGTGTCAAAGTATCCTACTTCATTTGGATGTGCTGGATCTTTTATATTTATAATTCGCAATCCCTTGCCGCCATCTCCTATATATGCCAATGTATCAATTACATATATGGCACTTGTATAACCATCTGTATCATAATATCCTATTTCATATGGATTAGTTGGATCTGATACATTAATAATGCGTAATCCATTCTTACTGTTTGCTACATATGCCAATGTATCTACTACATACACATCAACTACATTATGCCCCATATCATAATATCCTAATAATATAATGTTTTTAGGATTCTGTATATTTAACAATAATACTGAACTTTCATGACAAGAATATGCTATTGTATCTTTAATATATATACTCTGATTAGAACCAAATAATGCTCTACCTACAAGTTTACAATTTAACGAATCCTTATTTGCTTTAGCAGAAGTGTTTTTAAAACATATCATATGACCTTTATCGAAAAATAGATCTCCTGCAAATATACTTGTAAATAATACCATACTAATTAGTACTACCTTAAATAATATTTTGTATTTCATAATAACTCCATTTTTAATAAATTTATGTAATTTATTCACTTTTTATCACTTACAAAATGAAGTATTATACCATTGTTGCACACACACCATCCTTCATATGGAGAAATAAATTCAATATCATTAATATTCAAATATTTAGCTTCAAAATATTTTTTAACAGTTGAACCATCATTATACTTGATAATACTTGCTCTATAACTACAGTCCTCAGGCATATAATTTCCAAACAACCATATATTGTTTTCGCCAAAAACTTTTATATGTTCTATCCATCCCCGTTCATTAAAAACTTTTTCGATTTTACCTTCAATAATCCTATAAATTCCATATTTTGAAAACCATATCTCAGAAGCATCAATTATATTTATTGACTTAACAGATCCAAAGTCAAGTTCATATTTACTCCATTGTTTCCCGTCAAAATGAAAAATACAACAATAACCTCCAATCCAGATATTATTCTTTGAACTTGCCTGTATTGAAGAAAACTTCATATTTTTTACATCAAATTCAGAAATATCCAATACTGTCCATTTACCATTATCATATTCAAGAAGATAGTCATTTACTCCACGACTAATTATTTTTCCTAATATAAAACCTTTCTCTTTAGATACCATGCATATCTTTTCAAAAGAATATGTTCCTTCACTAGGTATTTCTATTTGTTGAATATTCCATTTTTTCCCATTCCAATAATAAATGTTTTTCTTTGATAAAATCCATATATCCATTGGAGAAATAATAGCAACATCAATTAGAGAAGATCTATCAATATTACCTACATTTTGTTCAAATGGAGAATTCCCAAAGGGCTTCCATTCATTCCCATCCCAGAGAATAATAGTTCCACCACTTCCTACTGCCATAACAAAATCACTGGATATTGCATCAACAGCATTTAATGTACTAAATGTTGAACTCTCTATATATCTCCACTGGGAATCTCCCTCTAAAAATTCAAAAGGAGGCTCATCAAATATTACAAATCTGTGAATATCCGTCTTGGGCAATTCATATAATGCTCTATCTGTTGCAATAAAAAAGATATCATCTAATGTTGCTATTGCTTTAACATCTGTACCTAATGTTTTTTTATATTTTAAACTATATTGTCTCATTGTTCCCCAATTATTGTCACTGAAAATAAATAATTCGTTTTTTCCTATTTCCATTTTTGAAAATTGTTTTACTTTTTCACGGTATAATTTAGGATTCTTATTTTCTTCGTAATGTTCCCATTTACTTTCATTTGGCCAATATCTAGATATTTTTCTTGCATTGTATCGCAAAAGGATTGATTTCTCTAAAGGAATTATTTGTGCAATTTTATTATCTATTAAATTTGAATCACATTCTGGAATTTCAAATAATTTTTCTCCTTCAAGAGTGAAAAAAGCCCCTTTAATCCATACTCCAAGTTTATCTTGAAACCAAGCAAGTTCGTCAGCAGGTGCATCAAATTTTATTTCTTTCCACTCATCCTCTTTAAAGATTAGTAAAGATTCTCCAAATTTTCTTCTAAAATAAATTGAACTTTTATTATATCCCAAAATATTCTTAATTGTTTCAAACCTCTCTGGAACATTGTATTTTTTAAATGTTTTATCATTATAAAATAATAAATCCTGATTTCGATTTTGCCAATCGCCTGTATTTGTTACAAATATCATTATTTCATATTTTTCATCGCTCCAAAGGGATTTAATTTTTATTTCCTTTTTTTCTTTATAGTAAAGAGATACTTCATTAAATACTATTTCTTTTTCATTATTTTCTGTTAGTATAATTCTTTTTATCTGGGGATTTTTTTTGTCCACTTGAAAAAGTTTGCCTACCTGAGAATAACAATCCATTCCAAGTATCCAAACATAATCTCTGGTTAACACCATATTATCTATATAATCTGCAGGGATATTAATCCTTGAAATCAAACTATCACCTTTATACTTGGATATATATGACACTCCTCCTTCAAAACCAGGCACATTATGACCAACCCATAAATAATCTCCATCAGTAAAAAGGTATTTTGTATTGCCATTTGTTTTGTCAAATACATACCATCTATCAGTTTCTTTATCAAAAGTAACAATTCCATTCAAAATGCCAAATACAATTTCATTTTCATTCTTTAAAATACATCTCACATCAAGGAGGGATAAGTTCTCCACAAAATAATGTTTTTTCTTCTTCCCTGTTTTAAAATCATATTCTATTATCCCTGTTTTTAAACCTATCCAAAGTTTATCATCATCAAAAAGTCTGCTTAATATTGGTTTTTCTGCTGTGAATAATTCCCATCTTTTTGGGAGATATTCATTTTGATATAATCTATCATCGTTAATAATTTTACTTACTGTTGATCTTTCTGTTATGAATAATTCCCTTCTTTTTTGTAAATCTTTATTTTGAATCTGTATTTCCTGCTTTACTTCGATATGGTTTTCTGTCCTACAACCAACTAGTACTATTAAAAAAAATAATATAGAAAATGTAAGAAAGAATCTGTTTATCTTAATTTTATTGAATAGGTTTAAAAACATTTTAGCTTTTTTCTTTTTATAATATAAATACAACATTTTGTACTGTACCCTTTATGTTAAGATAAATATCAATATTATAGTCTGAAAAAGTTTTCATACTATTTCTTTGATTTAAAAAGAAAAATAGGATATTTGATATTTTCCTTCATATTGTCTTAATAACTATATGGTCATTGGTGTAAATACATATATCAGCAACAATTTTCATTGATTCCTTTACAATCTCTTCAGCATTTAGATTAGAAAATTTCATCATTGCCCTTGCTGCTGCAAATGCATAAGGACTGCCTGAACCAATGGAAATAACTCCATCATCCGGCTCAATTACATCTCCTGTTCCTGATATGATCAAAGAATGTTCCTTATCCATTACAATAAGCATTGCTTCAAGTCGTCTAAGTATTTTATCCTGTCTCCATTCCTTTGTTAGATCTATTGCGGCTCTCTTTAAATCCCCCCTATCCTTATCTATATACTGTTCAAATTTCTCAAATAATGTTATTGCATCGGCTACCGAACCTGCAAAACCAGCTAAAACCTTTCCATTGTATAGTGTGCGGATCTTCTGCGCACTATGTTTTAGCACTGTTTTATCAAGTGTTACCTGTCCATCTCCGCCAATTGCAATTTTCCCATCCTTTCTTACTCCCAATATTGTTGTTGATTTTATCATTTTTCCTCCATTAATGATTTAAATTGCTTTCTTCTAAGGAAATACTCCTTTTTATCTATCACTTCCATTGCAAGAGCAAGAAGTTTATTCCTGATAACTATTTTATTTCTAAAACATAATGCAATATATGCAATATATTCAGAAATCTCAAAATCAGATAATCCATTCTTATTGGCAATTAATGTCTGAGCAAATTTAACAATGGTCTTATTCACATTCTTGGCACCTATAATTGCCTTTACAATTTCTCTTTCTGTGTTATCCATTATATCATTTTTACTAATAGATTCAATATGCAGATTCTCAATGTTCTTTGCAATATTAATTCTTGTTCTTAGATCAGAAACATGTGAAGGAATTGCCATTTTTGAATTTTTAAATAATTCAATGCACTTCTGATTATAAATTTCTGATTCATCAATCTTCCACCATTTTAGATACATATCAGATATATTATTTAGTATAATATGATGAAAATACATACTTCTTTCAGAATTATTGTTTGCTAATAATTCAGAAAAGAATGCAAGTGCTTTATCAAAATCACCTCTATTAGAACAAACCACAGCAATATTCAACATTGCACTTTCTTTACTATTTTCAGCACAGGAAATCTCAAAAATCCTTAATGCCTTTTGAAGGCAATCTAAGGCATTACTATGTCTGCCTCTATCATCATGCAACATTCCTATAAACATAATTATTTTTGCATAATCCATTACATAATGATTTATTGAGGCAATACCAGCTGCCTGTCTAAGGTATTTTAATGTATTTAATGTTTCATTTTTTGCTCTGCAAAAAAGTCCGAAAATAAAATAGTATGACATTTTCTGTCTTTCATTTAATTCATCAATATTGATCTTTTCTATTATACTATAGAATTTACCATGCTGGTTTTTGCTTATAGCTGCCATTAGATCAATTAAATCCGATTCCGTATCATTATGATTTAGAAAAGATATTTTTTTTCCACTTTTTATATTCAAAAAACTATTTAATCGCTGCTTCATCACACTATTCTTAATTCTTTCAACATATTTATATGCCTCTTTAAAATATCCTCTTTCCGCACTTATTCTCGCTAATAATTCCATTCTCCAGTCCCCACTCCGATTTTCATTTTTAAGTAGATTTTCAACTGTTAGCATATCTCCATATGAAAATATCTTTTCTGTTAAGCCCCTAAATGCCTTTCTAACTCTTTTATTATTTTTTAAACCATTCGCCATATTAAATATGTGTGAATGTTTATTAATTGATTTTATAGAATTCTTTTTTTCAAAGTAAAAAAAGATTGGTGGATATGAATAGAAATATTTATCATTTTTCTTTTCTAAGATCATACTATCATTAAGCAATGAAACATATTGAGTAATATTATTTTCATAAACATCATTCTCATTAAATCGCAATCCTAATTTATTGATCTTTTTAAGAGCAGCAATATATTCTTTCTTTACCATTGAAATGATGCCCCAAATTTCTTCCGATTTGTACTTTGGAAAATCATAGATATTTTGATATTTCATTAATTCCATTAATATTCTCGGATTTCCGGATGATAATAGATCAACATAATTAACCATTAGAAGTGATCTATTAAAATTATTTTTCAGTAAAAACTCACTTATTTCTCGTTTAGAGTAATTGTTCATTTTGAAACTAATACATTTAAAATTTTTCTTTACTAAATATATACTGCGAATTGTTTCTGATGATATGGAAATTGCCGGATTGTGAAGAATAATAAATGGCGGATTTATATTCTCAAAACTATCTGTTTCAGATTCTATTATGTTATAAGTTGGATAGAACCTCTTTAGATTATTAGCAAGCAATGTTTTACCTGAATTAAATCCTCCTGTTATAATAATATTCTTATTTGAGGACATATGTGTTTTTATTGATCTTTCAATTGATACAGGCATATTTACTACTGCTCTGATATCAGAAGAAAAGAATGTATATGTGTTTTTCCCTTTATCTTTTGATGCATATAATGCCCTATCGGCTCTCTTTATAAGATCAGTAAAATCTGATGTATTCCCAAATGAAATACCAAATGAACAGGTAATCTTGAATGCCTTTCCATCTACATTTATTTCATTATTTCTAAATCCTTTCATCAAATATGAGATTATTTCCTCAACATCTTCCTTATTATGTTCAGTGAATATTATAATGAATTCATCCCCGCCAAATCTTATAGGGTACATTTTTTTGTCAGAGATATTTTGAAGGGATTTTCCTATTTCCCTTATTGTAAGGTCGCCTGCATAATGTCCATATAGATCATTAACCGATTTAAAATCATCTATATCAAACATACATAATGCAATGTCCTTATTTGACTTTTCTTTCATTAACTTATTAAGGAATCTCTTATTATATATTCCCGTTAAATCATCTATATATAGTGGATCATTTAATAAATTCCCGCTTTTGTCAATACTCATAAGATAAATTATACCATTATTTCAATATATTGCAAGGGAAATATTTTTTTTAAATGGCTTTTTTATACTGTGAATTTACTCTATTCAATAAGGAAAATAATAAAATTATAGTTAGGTGAATAATTTGCGGATTTCTATTTTTGTAAATTTTAATTGTTGTAAAACTCTTTTACAGTAAATAGGGTCCAATGTTTTCTTTCCCATCTGCACTGGTGCTGAATATCTCTTGCCTTCAACAGTTCTACAATATATGGCATGGTCTGTACTGCCTTGTCTAACAAATTCTGCTCCTCCCTTTTTCAGCAGTTTGCATAATTTATTACTGGACATGGAGGGAATTTTATACATAGGAAGGAACTTCGTGAACTTCTAATGGCATTATAAATTCTGTTTTCTTTAACCATTTTGGTTGAGTGTCCCTTAAAAATTCTATTAATTCTTCTATGGAAATGGAAGAGACAATTGTTTCAGGATGTTTTTTCACATCCAACAAATATATCTCTATTGCATCCTTAAGATTTTTTTCTATATCTGCTAAGTCGGTTCCTCTTGCTGTTAAATTCAATTCTAAACATACAGCAACATATTCCAATTTACTTTTTCGTATTAATACTGTATATGATTTATTCATACTATTTATCCTCCTCACTAAATTTTATTGAGAATGAATAACATTTTTCTCTTTTAATATAAAACATTTTTCTTTATTGGTCAAGACCTAAGAAAAATATTGGATTCCATTTTTCTTATCTTCTCTCCACCAGCGTACAAGCGTACCAGAAACTAGATACTTCTCCCTATTTGGGCGGCTCGTAATTGGGGGATTCTTTGGAAATAGTAACATCATGTGGATGTGATTCTCTGAGTCCGGCATTTGTGATACGGACAAATTTTGCTTTTTTCTGAAGTGATTTTATATTCTTTGCCCCAGTGTATCCCATACCTGCCTTTAATCCGCCAATAAGCTGATATATTATTTCAGAAACACTTCCATTAAAAGGAACCCTTCCGACAATACCTTCGGGAACAAGTTTATTATTTGCCTCCTGAAAATATCTATCCGATGAACCTGCAAGCATTGCATCTATTGAACCCATTCCTCTATAAACCTTATATTTTCTTCCATCCATTAATACTGTTTCTCCGGGGGACTCAGCAGTACCGGCTAATATTGAGCCAATCATGACTGACATTGCACCTGCTGCAAGTGCTTTAACTATATCACCTGAGTATTTTATTCCTCCATCAGCAATAACGGGAATAGAATGTTTCTTAGCAATCTTTGCTGTATCCATAATAGCAGTAAATTGCGGTACACCTATGCCGGCAATAACCCGTGTTGTACATATTGAACCGGGACCTATTCCCACCTTTATACCGTCAACACCAATTGAGATAAGATCTTTTGCTGCCTCGGCAGTTGCAATATTACCTGCTACAATATCAATATTTTTAAATTTTCTTCTTATTGATTTCACTGATCCCATTACGCCCTTTGAATGTCCATGTGCAGTATCAATAACAATACAGTCAACTCCGGCATTAATTAATGCTTTTGTTCTATCCATAATATCCTTACTAGGACCAACAGCAGCAGCAGACATAAGACGACCAAATGTATCTTTACAGGCATAAGGATATTCAATTTCATTTAATATGTCTCTTATTGTAATAAGTCCTTTTAATCTATAATTTTTATCTACTATTGGTAATTTCTCAATCTTATATTTTTTCAATAATTCCTTTGCACCTTTATTTGTTATGCCAAGATTTGCAGTTATCAAATTTTTGGATGTCATTCTTGAGGACACTTTTTTTTCTAATTTATCCTCTAATTGCAGATCTCTTCTTGTTAATATTCCTACAAGATGTGATTTATCATCAATAACAGGTAAGCCCGAGATGTGATACTCCTTCATAATACCTTTTGCATGTGCCAATGTATGATCTGGTTTTACTGTTAATGGATTCATTATCATACCTGATTCATATCTTTTTACTTTCCTTATCTCTTCAGCCTGTTTTTCAATAGACATATTTTTGTGAATTACTCCAATGCCGCCTTCTTTTGCAACACTAATTGCCATTCTATGGTCTGTTACAGTATCCATTGCAGCTGACACTAAGGGTATATTTAAATTGATATTTCTTGTGAACTGTGTTTTTAATTTAACATCTTTTGGCAGTACACTTGATTTATTGGGTACTAAAAGAACATCATCAAAAGTCAAGCCATCCTTCATTTTTCCTCCGATTATTGTTGACTTTTTAAAAAATTTTCTATTTGTAATTCCATTGTCATTTTATCTGGCTGAATGGATTTTATTAATACAAGCACTTCATCTCCTACAGTTATTGTCTTTTTTGTATTTATGCCCTTAACACTCATCTCATCATCCTGTATTTGATAAAAATCATCATCCATATCCCTGTATCTTAGAAGACCTTCTACAAGTACATCCTTTATCATAATAAATATCCCAAATGGAGTAACGGAAGAAATTATACCTTCAAATCTCTTTGACTGATGACTTGCAATATAAGTCATTTTAGCAATATCCACAGAATCATGTTCCGCTTTATCTGCCGCCCATTCCCTTTCTGATGAATGTTTTGCAATCAAATCAATGTTCTTAACCGCTAATTCTCTTCCAAGTACAATCTTCCATATTAATCTATGTATGATCAAATCAGGATATCTTCTTATTGGTGAAGTGAAATGTGTATAAAAGGTTAATCCAAGCCCATAATGTCCTGCATTCTCAATAGAGTAAATAGCTCTTTTCATTGATTTTAATACTATTCCCTTGATCAAAAAATCACTGTTTGATTGCTCTGATCTTTCAATAATATGTTGTATTGATACAGGATCATTGCTTTTCAATTTATAACCGAATTTTACAAGCAGATCCTTCATTTTATTTATTTTATCTTCAGATGGTTTTTCATGTATCCTAAATATTGAGTGTTTCATTTTTTTACTCAGATATTTAGCAACAATCATATTTGCCGTGATCATCAGGTCTTCAATAAGCATATGTGTATTAAGCCGCTTTTTGGAAACAATATCTATTGGAACCTTATCATCATCAAGAATGATCTCCGTTTCCGGTACATCAAAATCTATTCGTCCCTGTTTTCTGTATTCCTTTCTCAGAATTTTTGCAATATCATTAAGTAAAACCAAATCATTTTTAAATGGGGACTCAATTGTGCCATCCAAAATATTCTGTGCTTCCTTATAATTAAATCGTTTTTTGCTTCTTATAAGGGATGGGAAAATGTCAGATGTAATGACCTTTCCTTTACTATTTACAGTAAATACACATGATATGGTAAATCTATCTTCATCGGGCTTTAATGAACAGATATCATTGGATAATTTCTCGGGAAGCATTGGAACCGTTTTATCAATCAAGTATACACTTGTTGCTCTTTTATATGCTTCTGTGTTTAGTTTGCTGCCTTCTCTTACAAAGTATGACACATCAGCAATATGTACTCCAATCTCAAGAATATCATTAGCAAGCTGTTTTACAGAAACAGCATCATCAAAATCCTTTGCACTTTCAGGGTCAATAGTAAATATATTTTCCTTACGCAAATCCTTTCTGTTTTTAAGATTATCAGAATTAAAAACAATGCTATTACTTTCATTGATCACATCCTGTGGAAACTCCTCTTCAAATCCATGTTCCAGAAGAATCAAGCGTCCCTGCAGATCTACCTTGTTTGAATAATCAAGTATTTCTATAATCTTACCGGTAGGATTATGCTTTAAAGAGATCCATTCAACAATCTCAACAATTGCCTTTTTCCCTTCAATATCATCAGTAATCTCATCATTGATAAATATATTTCTCAGGATTTTTTTATCATCCGGAATAATGTAATAGTATTTTCCGCTCTTTTTCACTATTCCTGATATTTTTTCAGTTCTTCTTTCTAAAACCTCAACAATCTTTCCTTCCCTTTTCCTTTTTGACATGATCTTTACAAGCACCCTATCTTTATCCATTGCAGTACCCATATTATGTAAAGGGACATAAATATCCTCTGAACTATCTTCAGTAATAACAAAACCAAAGCCCCTTGGATTAACATCAAGGATCCCTGTTATCATATTCATTTTCTCTGATAAGCCGAATTTATTATTCTTTAATTCTACAAGTTTCCCTGTAAGGATCATTGATGAAAAAAATTCAATGAATTGCTCATCATCAGCATCCACTCTAAACAATCTTGCAATTCTTTCTTTTTTCAGGGGTTTTTTAAGTTTTTTTAATAGGATGTTTTCCCATTTAGAGAAATTCAATATACTCCTTTTACTCTGATATTATATTGATTATAAAATATTAATCAAGTAATATAATGTTTTTTAAGTATGTTATAAAAATATTCAATAAATATAAAAATGGGTTCTTCCCAAAATATAATTATTTGAGGTCTGAAAGTATTACAACTAACTAAGGGAAGAACCTCATTCTAAATTTAAAAACTATATTTAAATTTTAAGTATAGCTCATCATTCATTTTCACTTTACCAAAACTTGTGTTATCTGAACCATCAATTAAATAAGCACCAAGGTTTACTTCCCCATTATCCATTGGGAAATAACTAATTTCGGGCATAATTATAAAAGCAGAATTATTTTTAATATTCTTGTAGTCCTTTATTTCTGATCCAAATCCAATTCTAATCTGTAAATCATTAAAAAACTTTTTTTCTAATGCAAGCATAACATAGTTCTCTAAATTGTTTTCACCTCTTTCTTGAATAAATCCATGAAGATATTGTCCATTAACATACAAACCATTTTTAAATGTATAATCAATCCCAATAACATACTTATAATAAGGGTTATTGTTAATAGCAATGCTTGTATCTGTTCCAACACCAATTGTTGTCATTTCCATAATTACTTTTTCAGGAATAAAACAAGATCCTTCTCCCCAAACACCTATATCACCAATTTGACCAGAGAAATCTGCTCCAATTACTTGCATTTTTGGATAAACCATTTGAACATTAGCATTTATTTCTGTAAGAGAAATAGGTGTTATTACTATATTGTTTATTAAAGGTATATCATCTCTACCATTAAAATAACTTATTGAAAAATCGTATTTCAGTATATTCCCGGATAATTTTGCAGCAAACATTGAACTTTCCTCAATAGTTTTTTGAGGAATAATAATTGTATCAGAATAGGATTGCAAAATCATATTTTCTGGCACAGGAAGTGATGAGAAAAAAGCGGACATCCATTCATCTGAAGGAAGTACAGCAGGAGTAAAAACAGGAATGAATACACCATCTAATGAATAATCCCCTATATAATAAGTTAATCTAATTGAATTGGACCCCATTTTATTTCCAAAATCCATAATATCTTCAAGATCATCCGGATTAAGATTATCCGTTGGATTTAACTTATCTGCTGTTCCCCATGAAATCCTTTGTTTGCCAATGCGTATATCAAGATCCTTTGAAATAAATTTATAAAAATCTATATATGTTTCTTTAATATTAATTTCAAGTGAATTAATATTTTCAATGTTCTGTAAATCACTTGACTGGTAAATCTGTGAAAAATATGTACCTTTTAATAATATTTCACTATACATATGCCCATTCCCAAAATTATAATTCAGTTTAGATATTAATTCAATTTCATTTAATGTAAAATCATAATCTTCCAATCTTATTCTATTATCTGTAATAATATTACCATTAAAACTTACTTCAGAGTAAATAACACTAACGCAAATCAATAATAATATAATAATTGTAAAAATCTTACTTTTCTTCATATAACATCCTTATTACTTTCTCTTAAGATATCGTTTTGTAAATAATTCATCACTCAAATTTTGATCAAATTTTACTTCTGTAATTATTAGTTTGGTTTTATGATCATTATTTAAATTATGCATTATTGCTTCTTTTGCTATCCAGTATTTTCCTTCTTTTTCAATTTTGCCGTTTTCCATAATTTTCACTTTTTCTCCATTTTTTGAAAAGAATTCAATTTTTACTGGATAAAGATTATCATTTCTTACAAGCATTATCAATTTTGAATATTCCTTTTTAATATCCTTTTTGGGTGTCAATTCAAGTGTATATAAATTAATTTGCTTTTCACTTGTATTTTTTAATTCACTATTGTCTTCAAGTAATCTTACATCATAGATATCAGCATAATTGGTTGAGGACATATCATCATAAGAAAAATCAGTGCCTGCAAAATTAGTATTTTTCACATGCGATGCAATTTTTCTTATTTTTTTGAAAGCTGGTAAGTATAGATACATTATATCATCCGGCAAATTCAAAAAGGCAAGACCTTTTATGTCTGCTGGAGAAAGGAATTTTAACATTCTTTTTTCATTCCCTTTCTGCCATATTTTTGCTTCACGCACTTTTTCATTTCCTTTCTTGTCCATGAGAATCATTTTAATTGATATCTCCTGATCATTTGGAGCATTCAAATTTTTGTCAACATTCTGCAAAATCTGCTGAGCTGATAAATTTTGATTATTTGAATTAATATCTTCCGCAAAAACAACACTTGAAATTACTAATGCAAATAGTAAGCAAAGTAATTTAATCCTTTTCATTTTTTTTCTCCATTTTTTATTTTCTTTTTATTTTCTTTCTAATTGTCACTTTAGTAAATTGTTTTAAATTACCAATAAATCCTGTATGGGTTACAATAATCACAGCCGGCAAAACAACAATTGCTCCAAATGCACTTACAATCATTGTTACAGCCATTAACCATCCAAATTGTCTTATAGGAGCAATATTTCCAAATAGTAAAACTAAAAAACCCGTTGAAACCGATAATGCATTTATTAATATAGCAATTCCAGTAGTTTCTAATGTTTTCTTAAGTGCATTTTGTATTGAACTATTTTGTTTCATTTCTAATTTGAAACGAGATATGAAATGAATTGAATAATCAATTCCAATTCCAATAGCAACACTCCCTATTAAAACAGTAATAACATCCAATGCAATTCCCATGACAGCCATTATTCCAAAATTAATTAAAACGGTGAGTATAATTGGTATTATTCCAATTATTCCACCTGTTAATGATCTCAATCCTATCATTAAAAGCATTGAAATAATAAATAGAGATATAATCAGACTTTGAAGCTGGCTTATAACTATCTGTCTGTCCAGTTCTTTATAAATAACTGGAAGCCCAGTTTGCTCAACAGATAACTTCTCAATGGATTTACTGTTTTCTTGAAATATTGATGTATATTCATCAGGTGATAAAACAATGTATTCCTCATTTATTTCCCACAAAATATCTTTAATTCTTTTTTCAAATTTTTTATTATTTTGTAAATTTTCTGGAAATAATCCTTTCATTTTGGCAAAAATGATTTCTATTTTTTCTTTTTTTATAACATTATTAATTATCAATTCTATTGATTCTGAAGCTATCTCAATTCCTTCTTCGTCATTTAATAAATTTTTACTAACATTGCGATTTAGAATATTAATGATATCCTCTTTACTAATTGAGCCCTGTTGAAGATTTTCAATGATTTTAAAATTAATTTTATCTATTCTTCTCTGATTAATAACCTCAATATCTGCTTCATCACTTGAAAAATAATTTTTCATTTTTTTATTGATAGTAGAAATTGAAGACTGTTCCAGATCATAATTCTTTACTGTTTCATACAATAATATATCTTTAAAATCATTTATATTGATCTTAAAATTCGGTGATTTACTTAAAATATCTATCTTTATATTATTAATAATATTGAGGTTTTTTTTCTCATTTATAATCTCTATTTCACTTGCACCTACATTTCTTATGCTTACTTCTATAAATTCATTATCAACATTATTTTTTATAAAATCATTTATTTCATCAACAAGTTGAATGATCTTTTCAGTATCTATTGTACCCAATTTTGCTTGAATTATTGCATTAGTATTGTTTTCATCTACCATTTGGCTTAAAACATCTTGTCCTTCCAATAATAGCCATAAATTAGAAACACCTTCTCTTGTATCAGGAATAATATATCTTCCATTCATCACATTATTCATTTCACAGATTATATCTGCAAATGATCTTGGGTCATTTACATATGGTAAGGTTTTCAAATAGTTTTCAATCTTCAACATCTCCTTTAAAATGTGGGGATTTTGAATATCACCTTTAACTAATATTTGTATTGGTATTGAACCGCCAAAATTTTTCTGCATCATTCTTTCAGTTACTCTAATTTCATCATTTTTATCAAAATACTCCATTATGTTTACTGAGCGTTTAATATGGAATAAACTAATTATACAAATCAATGCAATGATTATTGTTGAAAACACAATTGATTTTCCATTTTTCAAAACAAAATCGGATAAGTTGTCCATAAATTGTATTAACCATTTGTTATTAATATGTTTGTCTTTAGTGTTGCTTTTTTTCATTTTACAAAATGAAAGAACAGAAGGTACAAACATTAAAGAAATAACCAATGCAAAAAGAATCCCCAAAGACATAAAGATACCAAAATACTTTATGGGAGTAATATATGCAGTAAGAAAGGAAAGAAACCCAATTGCTGTAGTTACTGCTGCTAAAATTACAGGGATTCCTACTTTTTCTAATGCTAATTGGATTTTTTCATTTTTTATTGTTTCATCATTTGCATTTTCAAAATATTTTGTTATTACATGAATACCATAGGCTGTTCCAATTGCTATTAGAAGCACAGGAATAGCACTAGATACTAAATCTATACGATTCCCGGCAATATTCATTAAACCAAATATCCAGATAGTACTTAGCAATCCTGTTGATAAAGGTAAAATTACTCCCATATAATTTTTAAAACTCAAAAAAAGAATTATGATAATTAGAATAATCACTAATGGAACTAACTTTTTTACCTGAGAAACAATGATTTCATGAATTGAAACCATTTGAAATGGAATTCCTGCATAATATATTCTATCATGTCCCGGATATTCTTCTACGATTTTTTTTAATCTTCTTCCAATAACAACCTTATCTACATCATCCTTAAGCTTGCAGATTATTACTGTTACTTTCCCATTGGATGATATAAGATTCCCTGTATACATATCTTTTGACAAAATATATAATTTTAATTTTTCAAGAGTTTCCTCATTCTTTGGGATATCATCAGTATTAATAAGATTACTTATTTCTAATCCATCCTCTGCCTTTTTTATATCAATAATATTTGTTAAGCTTATTACTTGAGAAATTCCTGAATCGCTTTTAATTGCCGATGTTAATTTTTTTATTCTATTTAATGTTTCATAATTAAAAATGTTTTTATTTTCTATAGCAATCACTGCAAGAGAATTGCCACTAAATTTATCGCCAATCTCATTAAAAAGTTTAACTGATTCATCAGTATCCGGCAAATAGCTTAAAATATCACTATTCACCTCAATATCTTTTAAATGATAACCAAAAAATATTGTAATTCCAATTGTTACTAAAATAATTATTAAGCGAAACTTAATAATAAACTTAGAAAATTTTTTCATTTATAATACTCCATATTTATATTAACAATTTAAGTCACATAATATCTTTATATAATTTTCTTCTGATTTTATATCTTTTTTACCTTACTAATATTTCAAAATGTTCACCATCTAATAACACTTGCTCCCCAAGTTAAACCTGCCCCAAAAGCAACCAGTACAACAATATCACCCTTTTTTATCTTTTTCTCCATTACAGATTCTGATAAAGCAATAGGAATTGAAGCAGCAGATGTATTGCCATATTTATCAATATTCATCATTACATTATCTATTGGTAAATTTAATTTCATTGCAACTTTTTTTAATATACGAATATTTGCTTGATGCGGAATCAGAATATCAATATCATTTTCATCTAATCCTTCTTGATTAAGCACCTTTTTTACTGATTTAACCATTATTTCTACAGCCAATTTATATACTTCTCCTCCATCCATCTTTAAATAGTGCAATCCTTTATCAATTGATTCATGACTTGCAGGAATCTTAGAGCCGCCTGCAGGTTGATTTAATAATATTGCTCCTGAACCATCTGATCCCAAATATGTTGAGAGTATGTTATGTTCATTTTGTGCTTTTTCCAATACAACTGCTCCGGCTCCATCACCAAAAAGAACACATGTATTTCTATCTTTCCAATCAATTATGCGAGAAAATACTTCTGCACCAATAATCAAGGCAGTTTTATAATTATTTGTTAGCATTAAAGATTTCGCCATAGAAATTCCATAAATAAAACCTGTACAAGCAGCTGAAATATCAAAAGCAACTGCATTTTTTGCTTTAAGTTTATGTTGCACTATACAAGCAGTAGAGGGAAACAGCATATCAGGAGAGAGAGTAGCAACAATGATTAAATCTATTTCACTTGCTTTTAGGTTAGCATTTGATAATGCCTTTTTCCCAGCTTTATAGGCAAGGTCTGAGGTTGCTTCTCTACCTGATGCAACTCTCCTATTCTTTATTCCAGTACGGGTTCTAATCCACTCATCTGATGTTTCAATCTTTTTTTCTAAATCAAAATTACTAAGATTCTTCTCTGGAACATAAAAACCTGTTCCAGTAATTCCAATTGATTTCTGATTATCAATCTTTGATTTTATTCTTTCTTTTGTTTTCATAAGTAATACTCCAATGATATTTCCGACGTTTTTAGTTTTTTAGTCCACTTTTCCAAAAAAAATTATTCCTTCTTTTTATTGATCCCATGAAACACTATATACAGTAATTTATCTATGTTTTCCTGGATTTCAGGTAAAGAAATATTTGTTGACCACGGATACTCAAATCCTTTTAATGCGGTGATAATAGTAAATGCAGTTAATTCAATATCATCAACAAAAAATAGTTTCCTATCATTTCCATCTATTAAGATTGATTTGATCACTTCAATCTCTTTTCTATCATTCCTTTCTCTAATCTTTTCTATAAAAGCATAATTATCAAGATAATCTTCTGTTAATGTAGTATGAATATTTATCAGTTCTTTTAGATATTTCATTCT